>NZ_JBHVPZ010000053.1:0-30991 GCF_042887135.1 Kitasatospora sp. NPDC057965 | reverse complement strand
CGCCCCGGCCGGCCGCGGCGCCCGCCCCGGAGCCGCCCGCCGGGGCGCGCCGCCGTCCGCCGGCCGGCCCGTAGGTGCCGAGCAGCGCCACCCCGGCCACCGGAACCCCGGTGCGGGAGAGCAGTTCGGCCACCCGGTCGGCCTGTTCCGGAGTGACGTTTCCGCTGCGCACGGTCACCAGCACCGCGTCGGCGTGCTGCACCAGGTCGTAGGCATCGTTGGCGTGCAGCAGCGGCGAGGTGTCGACCAGGATGACGTCCGCGTGCCGGCGGGCCCGGCGCAGCACCTCGGCGGCCCGCAGCACCAGGGCCGCCGGGTAGGCGGTGGTGTTGCCGCCGGTGATCAGCGAGACGCCGTCGACGTTGGTCGGCCGGATCAGGTCGTCCAGTTCGCCGAGCCGTTCGCCGCTGAGCAGTTCGGCCATGCCCGGCCCGTCACCGACGCCGAGGTGGGCGTGCAGCTGGGGGTGGCGGAAGTCGCAGTCCAGGACGAGCACCTCGCGGCCGGTCTCGGCGAGCGCGGCGGCCAGGTTGGCGATGGTGATGGTCCGGCCGTCGCGGCTGCCGCCGGAGGCGACCAGGACCACCGGCGCGGTCTCGGCGAGCCGGCGCGCGACCGCCCGCGCCGGGTCCCGGTCCTCGCCGCCGGCCGGGCGGGCCAGCGAGTCGGGGCCGGTGAGCAGCAGCGTCGAGCGCAGCGAGCGGTACGCCTCGGCGGCCGGGTCGGAGGGCCGGGCGCGCACCAGCGGTTCGCGCACCCGCCGCTGGCGGCGCGACAGGTGCGGCACCTCGCCGATCACCGGCAGGTTGAACGCCTCCTCGACGGCGTTGCGGCTGCGCAGCCTGGTGTCCATCCGGCTGAGCATCAGCGCGGCGACCACGCCGAGCGCCAGGCCGAGCACCACCGCGAGGCCGAGCCGCATGCCGCGGCTGGGGGAGGAGAGCAGGTTGCTGGTGCCCTGCCGGGCGTCGATGCTGCCCCACTGCTGGATGGCGTCGGTCTGGGCGCCGTTGGCCAGCTTGCTGATCGTGGTGAGGGTGGTGGTCAGCGAGGTGGCGGCGGCGGTCAGCTTGGGCTGCAGCTTGGGCTGGTCGGCGGGCGAGGAGCGGTTGTACTGGGCCTGGATGTCGTTCAGCTGCTGCTGCTGGGTGTCCGCCTGGGCCTGCAGCTTCTTGATCGTCTCGGCGGCGCTGCGGGCCGACTCGTCGCTGTAG
Source organism: Kitasatospora sp. NPDC057965 (assembly GCF_042887135.1). Lineage (NCBI taxonomy): Bacteria > Bacillati > Actinomycetota > Actinomycetes > Kitasatosporales > Streptomycetaceae > Kitasatospora > Kitasatospora sp. NPDC057965. The sequence continues at coordinate 29,777 of NZ_JBHVPZ010000053.1, read as the reverse complement.
CCCTTGATGATCGCCGCCGAGTAGGCGGTGGCCAGGTCCGAGCAGGACTGTTTGGTCGGGCCGGTGGTGGCGATGGTCAGCATCTGGGGGCTGTCCGCGGTGACGGTCCGGCGGGCGATCGCCTCGGAGGCGTCGGCGATGCCGAGGGCCTTGGCGGCCGCCGCCGCGACGTCCGCGCCCTGCGCGTAGGAGAGCACCTGGTCGGCGCGGACGGTGTCGCCCGCGCCGGCGACCGGGGTGATCGCGACCTTGCACTTCCATTTGGCGTTGTCCACCGTGTCGCCGGCCGGGGTCAGCAGCCAGCCGACGACCAGCGCGGCGAGCGTGCAGCCGACGAGCAGCCGCCAGTAGCGCCGCAGGACGGTGAAGTGGTTTGCCGGTTCCACCGGTTGGATCCCCTCGCGTTCGTGGTGCGGTGGTGCTGTCAGCGCCCGTCGCGCCCCCACGGGAGCACGGCGGGTCCGGGTACCGCTGGGGTGTCACGCCCCGGGGCGTGACCGCTGGGCCCGCACGGGCACGGTGGAATCCCTCGGCTGATGTCGCAACCCGCCCCCCTGACGACTCGCGGACGTACGTCTCGACGACGCGCTCCCCACGGCGTGGCCCGGCCCGGCGGTGCACCGCGAACAGTGCGTGCCGACCGCCGCCCCCGCCGGTCCCCCCGGCGATGCTTCCCGAGCGCCGACGTGCGGCGCAACCTCTTTGGCGATACTGGTCCGGGGAGATCCCGGACGGCCGGGCCCGGAGCGCCGGGATCCGGACAGGGCGCTCCCCGGCCCGGCCCGGGCGGGCGCTCCGGGGCCCGCCCTCCGGCTCTCAGACGGTCCGCAGCCGCAGCGAGCGCTCGTAGAACTCCACCATCTGCGCCGACACCTGATGCAGCGTGAACGAGGTCAGGAACCGCGCCCGCGCCGCCTTCGCCCGCACCCGCGCCGAGGCCCGGTCCTCCAGGGTGTCGGTCAGCGCGGCCGCCAGCTCGGCCGGCCGCTCCGGCGTCACCAGCCGGGCGTAGTCCTCCGAGCCCACCGTCTCGCGCAGCGCCGGCACGTCGGCGGCGACCAGCGGCACCCCGACCCCCATCGCCTCCATCGCCGCGCTGCCCAGCCCCTCCCAGCGGGACGGCACGGCGAACGCGTCGGAGGCCGCCATCAGGTCGAACACGTCGTCGCGCGGCCCGAGGAAGCGCACCCCGGTGGTCGCCGAGGCCAGCGCCCGCAGCCGCTCGCTCTCGATGCCCTCGCTGCCGGCCAGCAGCAGCACCGCCTCCGGCTCGGCGCGCAGCACCTCGGGCCAGGCCTCCAGCAGCACGTCCAGGCCCTTCTGGTACTGCTGACGGGCCGCCGCCAGCACCACCGGCACGTCCGGCGGCAGCTCCAGCGCCGTGCGCACGGCGGCCCGCCGGTCCGGCGTCACCGTGCCGAGGCGCTCCGGGTCGCGCCCGCGCGGCACCACGTCGATCCGCTGGGACGGCACCCGCAGCCGGCGCGCCATCGCCCCGGCCACGTAGCGGGTCAGCGCGTGGAAGCGCCGGGTGCCCTGCGCGGTCGCCGCGTCCACCGTCTGCGCGGCCCGCACCTTCCACGGGCTCAGCCCGCGCGCGTGGCGGTGCTCCGGCCCGTACGACGCGTTGACCAGGCTGGTCACCACCGGGGTGCGGGCGGCCAGCGCGGCCGCCCGCCCGAGCACGTCCGACTCGTACAGCGTGGTGTGCACCAGGTCCGGGCGGCGCTCGCGGACCAGCCGGTGCAGGGCGGCGACGGTGCGCCCCCGGGAGGGCCGGCCGACCCCGAACACGTCCGCCCCGGCCGCGGTGAGCTCCGGCTGGAAGCCGCCGGGGGAGTCCTTGAGGTACGCGACGTCGAGCTTCACCCCGGCCCGCACCAGCTGGGGGGCCATCGCCACCAGACCCTGCTCGGCCCCGCCGACCCGGCTCACGCTGTCGATCACATAGAGCACATGCACAGGCCAACCCCCGCCCTCCTGGGCGCGCCCGGTCTCCCGTGCCGGGACGGCGCCCTGACTGCCGATCAGCATCGCAGGTCGCGACCGGCGCCCGCCAGCGATTCGGCCACACCGGGAGCGGCCCCGGCAGGCCGTCGGCGAACCGTCAGGGGGCGCACGACAGCGCGGAACAGGGCGCGTCGACCCCCCGAAGGGCGTACGACGGCGCCCGCCCGGCGCCTTTCGGGAGTACCCGCGCTGGCGTACGGACCACCGCCGGGTTGCGCGAAGGGGTCGTCCCAGGCGGGAGGCTGTGCCAAGGTCTTTCCCATGCCTGAAGCGACACCGGTCAGGAAGACCGGAACCCGCCCCCGCATCCTGCACCTCATCACCGATCCGCGCCGCCGCGGCGCCCAGGGCCTCGCCCGCGACCTCCACCACGAACTGCGCCGCCGGGGCCAGGCCTCCGCCCTGCGCGCGCTCGCCCCGCACCCGGACGCCCGGCCGGACGCCGCCGACACCCGCTCCACCACCGTCCTCGGCCCCGGCCGCCTCCACCCGCGCACCCTCGGCGCCCTGCGCACCGCCGCCCGCACCGCCGACCTCGTCGTCGCCCACGGATCCTCCACCCTCCCCGCCTGCGCCCTCGCCCTCGCCGGCACCCGCACCCCGTTCGTCTACGTCTCCATCGGCGACCCCCGGCACTGGACGCCCGGCCCGGTCCGCCGGCTGCGCACCGGCGCCCTGCTGCACCGCGCCGCCGCCGTCACCGCCCTCGCCGACGGCGCCCGCGACCTGCTCGTGGAACGCTTCCGGCTGCCCGCCGCCAATGTCCGCACCATCCCCAACGCCCGCGCCGCCGACCACTACCCGCCCGCCCGTGACGAGGCCGACCGGCGCGCCGCCCGCCAGCAGCTGGGCCTGCCGCCGGACGGCCTGCTGGTCGCCTGGGTCGGCGCGATCGCCGCCGAGAAGCGCCTGGACCTCGCCCTCGACGCCCTCGACCGGCTCCCCGACGTGCGGCTCGCCGTGGCGGGCGACGGCCCGCAACGCTCCGCACTGGAGCGACATCCGGCCGCCGCCCGGGCCCACTTCCTGGGCACCCTCGACGACCCGGCACCGCTCTACCGGGCCGTGGACGCCGTCCTGCTCAGCAGCGACAGCGAGGGTGTGCCCGGGGTGCTGATCGAGGCCGCGCTGGCCGGCCTGCCGGCCGTCGCCACCGACGTCGGCTGGGTCGGCTCGGTGGTCCGGGACGGCGTCACCGGAGCGCTGGTCGCCCCCGGCGACCCGCCGGCCCTCGCCGAGGCGCTGGCCAAGGTCCTGGCCGGCGACCGCACCGGGCTCGGGGCCGCCGCCCGCGCCCACGCGCTGGCCCACAACGACCTCGACGTGGTGGCCGACGCCTGGCAGCGGCTGTTCAGCGAGATCTGCGGCAGCGGCGGACCGGGCGGCAGCGGCGGACCGGGCGGCCTCGGCTGACGCGTCCCGGTGCGCCGGGCCGGGTGCGCCGTTCAGGCGAATCCCGGCCCGACGCACCGGGACGACTGGCCGATGACGTTCCGTCACGGGTCACACTCCCCCCTGTGAAGCCGATCCTTCGAACCACCCTGCTGCTGGCCCTCGCCGCCGGGATCGCCGCGTCCCCGCTCCAGGCCGCCGCCGCCAACCACCGGCCGCCCCGCGAGGGCACCCCGTTCTCCCACCTCAACACCATCCAGCCGGTGCGCGAGAGTGCCCGCACCGAGGCCCTGGAGTTCTTCTGGTACGACTGCGGGCACTCCCAGGCACTGGAGGAGCCGCTGCGGGCCTGGACCGAGCGCCACCGCTCCGACGTCGACCTGCGCCGGGTGCCGGCCATCTGGCAGGGCAGCCGCGAGGAGGCCGTCCAGCGCGGCCACGCCCGGCTGTACTACACGCTGGAGCGCCTCGGCGAGGTCGACCGCCTGCAGACCGCCACCTTCCGGGCCGTCCACACCGAACGGCGGGACCTCACCAGCGAGGACACCGCCGCCGCCTGGGCGCAGGGCCAGGGCGTCGACCAGCAGCGCTTCCGCGCCGCCTACCGCTCGACCGAGGTGGACCGCGCGGTCGACGAGGCCGCCCGGCTGTTCGTCCGCCACGGCATCAACGAGCTGCCCACCGTGATCGTGCAGGGCGAGTACCGCACCTCGCCGACCAACGCCGGCGGTGTCGAGGCGATGCCCGAGGTGATGGACCACCTCGTCGCCCAGGACCAGCAGCGCCACCCGGCCCACACCCTGCACTGACCCTCCGTCACCACCCCTGACCGCCCCGGCGGGCCGGCCGCACCACGGCCGGCCCGCCTTCTCGCTGCCGGCCGGCCGCTTCGTCGCCCTTCCTCGGCCGGCGGGGCGGATCACCTTCACCGAACCGCCCCCCGGCGGCCACACTCTGTGCCAGAGTGGGGCCGGGCCGCGCCGCCGACGGCGTCAGGAGCCGCCGTGACGGGCCCACTTCTCGATACCGCCGGTACCGGAGAGGGCAGGTGTCCGTGGGGGGACAACGCGCGCCGCTCGTCGACGAGCGCGACAGCCAGACAACGCGGGCCCCGGGGCGCCCGCCGGCCGCCGAGGGGCCGCCGCCGGAGCTGATCTTCAAACGCCGGCTCCGCCCGGGCCGGGTGGCCCGCGAGCTGTGGGGAGCCCGCGAACTCGTCCGCGCGCTCGCCGAACGCGATCTGCGCGCCCGCTACAAGCAGGCCGTGCTCGGCTTCGCCTGGGCGGTACTCACCCCGCTCGCGCTGTGCGCCATCTTCACCCTGGTGTTCCGCCGGGCCGTGCACGTCGACACCGCGGGCGCCGCGTACCCGCTGTTCGCCTACGTCGGCCTGATCGTCTGGCAGTTCTTCAGCAACACCATGAACCAGGGCGCGCTGAGCCTGGCCAACAACCTCAGCCTGCTCAACAAGGTGTACTGCCCGCGCGAGGTCTTCCCGCTCGCCACCATGCTGGTCGCCACCGTCGACATGCTGATCGGCACCGCCGTGCTCGGGCTGCTGTTCCTGGTCTTCTGGACGGCCCCCGCCGCGACCTTCCTGTGGGTGGTGCCGCTGCTGGGCATCCAGTTCGCCTTCACCTACGGCATCGCCCTGGTCCTGTCGGTGGCCGTGGTGTACCTGCGCGACGTGCGCCACCTGCTGCCGATCATCACCCAGATGGGCGTGTTCGCCACCCCCGTCGCCTATCCGCTGGCCCAGATCCCGGAGCGCCTCCAGGAGGTGTACGTCGGCGTCAACCCGCTCGGCGCCGTGATCGAGGGCTACCGCAACGCCCTGCTGTACGGCCAGGCGCCCGACGCCACGCTCACCACGATCGCCGCGGTCTCCTCGGTGGTGTTCCTGGTCGGCGGTTACCTGCTGTTCAAGAAGCTGGAGACGGGGATCGCCGATGTCGCCTAGCCGGACCCTCCCGCTCGGGACCATCCGCACCGACCAGGTGTGGAAGCGCTTCAAGGCCGACCAGCAGCGGATGCTGCTGCGCGACAAGGTCGAGTCCATGGCCCGCCGGCTGCGCGGCGAGAAGGGCGAGGACTGGCGCTGGGCGCTGCGCGACATCTCGATGCACATCGAGCCGGGCGAGTCGGTCGGCCTGATCGGCTCCAACGGCTCCGGCAAGTCCACCCTGCTCAAGATGCTGACCCGGGTGATGTACCCGTACGGCGGGGTGATCGACGTGCGCGGCCGGATCGGCGCGCTGATCGAGATCCGGGCCGGCATCCACCCCGACCTGACCGGCCGGGAGAACATCTACCTGTTCGGCGCGCTGCTCGGCCTGCGGCGGCGCGAGGTGGCCACCCGCTTCGACGACATCGTGGAGTTCGCCCGGCTCGGCGGGGCCATCGACCGGCAGGTGAAGTTCTACTCCTCGGGCATGCAGATGCGCCTGGGCTTCGCCGTCGCCGCCTACCTGGAGCCGCACGTCCTGCTGGTCGACGAGGTGCTGGCGGTCGGCGACGCGGTGTTCCAGCAGCGCTGCCTGGACCGCATGCGCGAGGTCGCCGAGCAGGGCACCACCATCGTCTTCGTCTCGCACGACCTGCCCGCCGTGGAGTCCATCTGCCGGCGCGGCATCTGGCTGGAGCAGGGCTCGATCCGGGTGGACGCCGGGATCAAGGACGCGATGGCCGGCTACCGCGACTCGATCGAGGCGCAGTCCGAGGCCGGCGGCCGCACCGGCGAGCCGGTCCAGCTGCTCAAGCACGAGGTGCGCGGCGCGGACCGGGAGAGCCTCACCACCGACGAGCCGATGACCGTCGAGCTCACCCTCGGCGGCGACTACCGCGGCGACGCGACCCTGCACCTGGGCGTCAGTGAGGGCACCTCCAGCCCGATCTTCCAGATCAGCCACGAGATCCGGCTGGCCGGCGGGGACCACGAGGTGACCTGCGTGATCCCCCGGCTGCCGCTGCCGCGCGGCCGGTACACGCTGTGGACCGGCGTCTACAGCATCGGCAGGACCGACGGCGGCACGCTGATGAGCTGGCACTCGGCCGGCCAGTTCGACGTCTTCGGCCCGATGCTGGACTCCCCGCCGCGCGCCGTCGTGCTGGCCGCGCCGGTCTTCGTCCCGCACCACTGGGAGGAGTGAGGCGTGCGACCGGTCCGGCTGCTCGTCCATCTCAACAACCTGGCCCTGGGCGGCGCCCAGCTCAACGCGGTCGACATCGCCCGCACCCTGCGCGACCGCGGCCACGACCCGGTGCTGTTCGCCCAGGGCGTCGCCGGCCCGGCGCCGCTGGTCGACGTCGCCGCCGGGCACGGCCTGGACGTGGTGGTGGCGGGCGGTCCCGACACCCCGCACGCCGACGTCCGGCGCCGGCTGGGCCGGCTGGCCGCCGAGCACGGCAGCCAGCTGCTGCACGCCTGGGAGGTCCGGGCGGCCCGCAACTCCTACTTCGGGCCCGGGCGTTACGGCCGGCTGCCGGTGGTCACCACCTTCTACGGCATCCGGATGCTGCGCGGCCTGCCCCGGCACCAGCCGCTGGTGCTGGGCCTGGGCGCGCTGATGGGCGACGGCCGGGCCTTCGGCCACCGGGACGTCAGCCTCATCGAGCCGCCGGTGAACACCGCCACGGACGCCCCCGGGCTGGTCGACGGGGCGGCGTTCCGGCGCGAACACGGCATCGGCGACGAGGAGTTGCTGCTGGTCATCGTCACCCGGCTGGTCCCCGCGTTGGAGAAGGACGCCGGCGCGGAGCTCACCGTGGACGCCGTCCGGCAGCTGGACGACCCGCGCGTGCGGCTGGTGATCGTCGGCGCCGGGCCCAGCCTGGAGCCGCTGCGCGCCCGGGCGGCCGCCGTCAACGCGGCACTCGGCCGCCGGGCGGTGCTGGTCCCCGGGCAGCTGGCCGACCCGCGCCCGGCCTACCAGGCCGCCGACGTCGTCCTCGGCATGGGCGGGTCGGCGCTGCGCGGCCTCGCCTTCGGCAAGCCGGTGGTGGTGCACGGCGCGGCCGGCTACACCGCGGTGCACGAGCCGGGCCAGCTGGTCGAGCCGCACGCCTCGCGCTGCATGTACGGCTTCGGCGACGGCTCGCGCGACCCCGGGGCACTGGCCGGACAGCTGCGCGGGCTGCTGGACGACCCGGCGCGCCGGGCCGAACTGGGCGACTGGGGGCGGCAGTGGGTGGTCGGCCGGTTCTCGCTGGAGAGCGTGACCAGTTCCTTCGAGGACCTCTACGCCCGGGTGCTGGCCCGGCCGGGCCGCGCGGTGGGCTGGCTGAAGGACCTGGAGCAGATGACCCGGTACGAGTTCACCAAGCCGGCCGCGCTGCGGCTGCTGGGGCGGTGACGCGGGCGACGTCGCGCGACCGGCGGGTGCCCGCCCCTCCTCGTCCGGCGCGAGCGCCCGCCCCGGTTCAGTACGTCCGGCCTTTCCAGGCCGCGCCCCGGCCCCGCCAGTGCTGCACCGCCGAGTCGACCGTCATCAGCAGGTAGAGCGAGGCGGTGAACGGCAGCAGCAGCGCGGCCACCGGCGGCTGCCCGTAGTAGCGCAGCATCGGTACGAAGGTCCCCGCCATCAGCGCCCAGGCCGCCGCGCCCGCCGCCGCCACCGGCCACGCGCCCCCCGCGAGCCCCGCCACCGTCGCCACCGGCGGCACCAGGTAGACCAGCGCCAGCCCCAACACCGTCCCCAGCAGCAGCACCGGCGAGTGCCGCAGCTGGGCGTACGCGCTGCGCGACACCATCCGCCACAGCAGGGCGAGGCGCGGGTACGGCCGCACGCTGTCCACCTGCTCCGCGAGCCCCAGCCAGGTCCGGCCCCCGGTGGCCTTCACCGCCCGGGCCAGCGACACGTCGTCGATCACCGCGCCCCGGATCGCCGCCACCCCGCCCGCCCGCTCCAGCGCCTCCCGCCGCACCAGCGAGCAGCCGCCCGCCGCCGCGGCCGTCCGTCCACCGGGCCGGTTGCTCCACCGGAACGGGTACAGCTGGGCGAAGAAGTACACGAAGGCCGGTACGATCAGCCGCTCCCAGCCGGTCTCCACCCGCAGCCGGGCCATCTGCGACACCAGGTCCAGCCGGTTCTCCTGCGCGGCGGCCACCAGCTCGGCCAGCGAGTCCGGTCCGTGCGCGATGTCCGCGTCCGTCAGCAGCAGGTACTCGGCGTCCGGACCGGCCAGCTCCACCCCGTGCCGCAGCGCCCACAGCTTGCCCGTCCACCCCGGCGGCAGCGGGGGAGGAGTGGTCACCGTCAGCTCCAGGCCGCCGGGGGCGGCGAGCGAACGCGCCAGCGCGCCCGTCCCGTCCGTGCTGTGGTCGTCCACCAGCACCACCCGGGCCCGTCCCGGGTACTTCTGAGCCAGCAGGCCCGGCAGCGACAGCGGCAGCACCTCGGCCTCGTCCCGGGCCGGCACCACCACCGCCACCTGCGGCCAGCGCTCCGGCGGCCGGCGCGGCGGCAACCGGACATCGGTGCGCCAGAACAACCCGTGGCAGCCCGCCAGCCAGAGCCAGACCAGCAGGGAGAGCGCGGCGATCCACAGCAGGACGGTCACCCGGGCAGTCTGCCGCACGCGGGGCCCGGCGCGGGCCATCGACTAAAGTCTTGACCCGTGAAGATCGCACTGATGGACTCGGGAATCGGCCTGCTGGCCGCCGCCGCCGCACTCCGGGCGCTGCGTCCGGACGTCGATCTGGTGCTCTCCTCCAACCCCGCCTCGATGCCCTGGGGGCCGCGCACGCCCGAGGAGGTCACCGAGCTCGCCCTCGGCTGCGCCCGGGCCGCCGCCGCGCACCGGCCGGACGCGCTGATCGTCGCCTGCAACACCGCCTCGGTGCACGCGCTCGCCGCCCTGCGCGCCGAACTGGAGCCCGCGCTGCCGGTCATCGGCACCGTCCCGGCGATCAAGCCGGCCGCCGCCCTCGGCGGCCCGGTCGCCATCTGGGCCACCCCCGCCACCACCGGCAGCGCCTACCAGCGCGGGCTGATCCGCGACTTCGCCGGAACGGCCGACGTCACCGAGGTCGCCTGCCCCGGGCTCGCCGACGCCGTCGAGCACGGCGACGACGCGGCCATCGAGGCGGCCATCGCCGCCGCGGCCGCCCGCACCCCGGCCGGCACGGCGGCCGTCGTCCTCGGCTGCACCCACTACGAACTGGTCGCCGACCGCATCCGCGCCGCCGTCGCCCCGACCTCCCTGCCCTCGCTCACCCTGCACGGCTCCGCCGACCCGGTCGCCGCCCAGGCCCTGCGCCGCGTCCTCGACCCCACCCGCGAGGGCACCGGCACCCTCACCGTCCTCCACGCCGGCACCCCTGCCACCCTCCCCCCGGCCGCCCTCGCCTACCCCCAGACCCTCCCCCTCACCGCCCCCACCGCCTGACCCACCCGCCCGGCGCCCCCGGCCCGCGCCGCCGCGGCCGACTTCGTCGAGCCGGCAGGCGCTGCGTGTTCGGGTCCGTCGCGCCGCAGAGGCTTCCCCACCTCTGCCGATGCGGCCGCTTCACGTCGCCCGATGAGGGCTCCCGGCCGGAGCCGGAGCATGCCGGCACACCCACGCCATGCCGCCGGGACCCCCATGGGGAGCCGTCGGGCCGCGCCGACTTTTGCTGCGGTGGCTGGCGAGTGCTTGGTGGGTCTGATGGGTGGCGGCCTTCCCCCGACGGCGGGATGCGCCGCCGTGCGGGGTGGGTAGCCGGGTGACCTGAGGGGGCGGGCAGCAGCAGCTGCCCATGGCCGCCTGGTGGCGCGCGCCGACCCGGGCTGGCTGTGGTGGTGTGGAAAGTCGGCGGGGTCGACTTTCTGTGCGGCGGAGTTGGCCGGCCCGACTTCTGGCGGTGGTCGTGGTGTTGCCGGTGGCAGCCGCCTGCGCCGGTTCGCCGGCGGGGGAAGTCGACGGGGCCGACTTTCTGTGCGGCGGCGGGCGAGAGCCCTGGTGGGGCCGACTTCTCCGGGTGGGCGCAGGAAGTCGGTGGGGCGACTTCCTGCGCGGGGTGAGGGGGAGGGTCAGGCGGCGTGGCCGCGCCAGCGGCGGTAGGCGGGTTCGAGGCCCGAGAGGATGGTGTCGAACCGGCGGGTGCTGGTGGTGGAGTCCACCTGGAGGCGGCTGATCTGGAGGGGGTGGGTGGGGAGCCGGGGGCCGAGGCGGTGGTCGGAGAGGAAGCCCAGCCGGTAGCCGAGTTCCTGCAGGACGGTCTCGGCCCGGACGTCGTGGCCGCCGTCGGGGTAGGCGAAGGCGATCGGGGGTTCGCCGAGCCAGCGGGTGAGGGCCTCGTGGGCGCCGGTGATCTCCGTCCGGACGGTGGCGTCGTCGCAGCGGCCCAGGCACGGGTGCCCCTGGGTGTGGTTGCCGATGGCGACGCCGCCCTCGCGCAGGGCGAGCAGGTCGGCGGGGGTGAGCTGTTCCTGGCCGGGCGGGCGCCGGTCGGCGCTGACCCGTAGCTCGTGGAGGCTGCGCCGGCGGTCCGGGTCGGGCATCGCCTTGAGCCGGCGGAGCAGCTGCGAGGGGTGGCCGCAGTCGAGTGAGCGGGCGCGGCCGCCGTGCCGGGCGAGGAAGTCGGCCTCGTGCCACCAGAACGGTTTCTCGGTGCCGATCAGTTCGGAGATGACGAAGGCGGCGGCCGGGATGCCGCGTTCGATCAGTGCGGGCAGCGCGTGGGTGAGGACGCTGCGGTCGGCGTCGTCGAAGGTCACCAGCACGCTGCGGGCGGGCAGCGGGCGCCGTTCGGCGACGGCCTGCTGCACGGCGGCCAGCGAGACGGGGGTCGCGAGTCTTCGCAGCCGGTCCAGCTGGGCGCCGAACGAGCGGGGGTCGGTCACCCCGTGGTAGGCGAGGACGGCGAGCCGCTGCGCCGCCCGGGCGCGGAACAGCGGCTGGACGGGGGCGAACCGCAGCCACTCGCCGCGCGCGTCGGCCGAGTGGCCGGCCGGATGGTCGACCCGCTCGGGCTCGGCCGGCCGGTGGGCGGGCGGGGCGCAGGTGCGGGTGGCGGTGGAGCGCAGGGCCCGGCCGCCCGGCGGGAGGACGGCGGGCGGCCGCGCGGCCGGCGGTGTGGCGATCGGCTGCCCGTCGATCGTCACGGTGTCGGGTCCGGGCGGTGCTGCGGTGGTCGGCGGGGGCCGCAGATCCGACAGGGCGGTCACCACGGCCCTGGTGCGGGCCGTGGGGCCGGAGGTCGACGTCGTGGAATGGGACTGCGGCACGGTTCCCCCTCGGTCGCCGATGCGGCGTGGCGGTACCGCCGGAGGACGGAGCCCGGCCTCCGACTCCAGGGCACGGCGGCTCCGCCCCCTGGGTATGTCCGGTCCACGGCGGGGACTCCCAACCCGCACCGCGGACGGCTCCTGGATCGCTCAATGTAAGGGAGACAGCTACGCCCCGTTGATGGTTGTACCGGACGGGCAAGGTTTTTTCGCACACCGGGAACCATTCCGGGACCAGCTCGAAACGAGCCCGGGACACCTCCCGGGCACCTCCGGAAGTCCTTCAAAAGTCCTCCGGAACTCCTCCGGAAGGCCTTCGCAACACCTCCTCGAACATCCGCCTCTCCGTCCGCGATCGTCACTCGGGGTGTCCGCCCGATCGCGCCCAGCATGCTGCCGGTGCGGCGGTGCCGGGGTACCTTGGGCTCATGGCAGATGCGGAACGTGATCACTTCCCGCCGCACGGCGCGACCCGGATGGCCCGGTACTGTCACGGTGGCCCGCTGGTCACCCACCAGGTGCCGCTCGCGCTGGTGGGCCTGGCCTGCCTCGCGCTGGGGATCGTGGTGGCGGTCGTGGTTCCGGACAGTGACGGTCCGGCGTGGGCGATGGCGGTGGCGGGCTGCCTGGCGGCCGGGGTGCTGCTGCTCGGCCGGATCGGTTTCGCGCTGTTCCGCCGCCGCCGCGCGGCGGCCTGAGAGCGGAGCGCCGACCGGCCGGATCCGGGCCCGCGTTCGGAATCACTCGAACATCGCTCACCCGATCGAGTTCAACCGGTCAGATCGGCAGGTTTTCAGCCCATCTGCCAACTCCTTCTCGCTTCTTTCACAATTCCAGGGCACCAGCCCCACAGTTCCCCCTACTGTGATGTCCGTCCGGGGCGCCAACCGCCCCGGATGCGAGGCCACTTGCCGGCGCCGGGGAGGGTGCCGCAGAGGGGGGAACGATGAGCGGCACCGCCGCGCCCGGAACTGCCCCGGTCGGCGGGGGCATCCGGGCCCAGGTGAAACGCCAGCTGGCACGCCGGGCCGGAACCAGCCCCGGCGAGGGCGCCACGGTGCTGATCTACCACCGGGTGGGCGGCGGCAGCCCGGACGAGCTGGACGTGTCCGCCGCCGACTTCGCCGCCCAGGCCGACCTGCTCGCCGCGCTGCCGCCCGGGCGGGTGGTCTCCCTCGACGAGGCCACCGACCGGATCGAGGCCGGCCGCAGCACCCCGAGCGTCGTCCTCACCTTCGACGACGGCTTCGCGGACGTCTACGACAACGCCTGGCCGCTGCTGCGCGAGCGCGGCCTGCCGTTCACCGTCTACCTGGCCAGCGGCCACGTCGGCGGCGAGATGCGCTGGGAGGGCTCCACCGCCAAGGCGACCGGCGCCCCCGCGCTCAGCTGGGCGCAGCTGCGCGAGATGACCGCCTCCGGCCTGTGCACGGTCGCCAACCACACCCGCACCCACGCCCGCCCCGAACTGCTCTCCACCGCCGAGCTGGACGCCTGCGGCGACGACGTCGAGGAGCACCTGGGCGTGCGCCCCAGCCACTACGCCTACACCTGGGGCGTGCCGGTCCCGCACATGGAACCGGCCCTGCGGGCCCGCTTCCGGACGGCCGCGACCGGCGAGGTCGGCCGCAACACCCCCGGCGTGGACCCGGTCCGGCTGCGCCGGGTGCCGGTGCGCCGCACCGACCCGATCGACTTCTTCCGCGCCAAGCTCCACGGCCGCCTGCTCCCCGAGCTCGCCTACGCCCGGATCGTCGCCACCGCGAAGGCGGTGGGCGCCCGTGCCTGAGAGCCGGATCCCGCCGCGGTTGCGCGGCCCCGGCGGCCGCCCGCTGCGGGTCGCCCACCTCACCACCGTCGACATGAGCCTGCAACTGCTGCTCGCCACCGAGCTGAAGGTCGACCTGGAGGCCGGTTTCCAGACCTACGGGATCAGCGCGCCCGGCCCGTACGTCCCCGAGCTGGAGGCGATCGGGGTGCGTCACGAGCCGCTGCACGCGCTGACCCGGGCCTGGGAGCCGCGCGCCGACGCCGCCGCCGCCCGCGAACTGCTCGCCGTGCTCGACCGGATCCGCCCGGACGTGCTGCACACCCACAACCCGAAGACCGGCGTGCTCGGCCGGGTGCTCGGCCGGCTCGCCCGCGTGCCGGTCGTCGTCAACACCTGCCACGGTCTCTGGGCGCAGGCCCACGACCCGCTCGCCAAACGGGCGTTCGTGCTGGGCGCGGAGGCCTTCGCCGCCCGCTTCTCGCACGCCGAGCTGTACCAGAACGGCGAGGACCGCCGCACCCTGGCCCGCGCCGTCCCGGCCCGCCGCTCGCGGGTGGTCGGCAACGGCGTGGACCTCACCCGCTTCGCCACCGACCCGGGCGAACACGCCCGCATCCGCGCCGGGCTGCGTGCCGAACTCGGCGTCGGGCCGGACGAGCTGCTGGTCGGCGGGGTCGGCCGGCGGGTCGCCGAGAAGGGCATCCGGGAGTACGCGCAGGCGGCCCGGGCGCTGGCCGGCAAGGCCCGGTTCGTCTGGATCGGCCCGGAGGACCCGGACAAGCCGGACGCCCACGGGCCCGAGTCGGGTGTCTCCTTCCTCGGCCCGCGCGGCGACATGCCCGCCGTCTACGCGGCCCTCGACGTCTTCGTGCTCCCCTCCTACCGGGAGGGGTTCTCCCGCTCCGCCATGGAGGCCGCCGCCGGCGGCCTGTCGATGGTGCTCAGCGACATCCGCGGCTGCCGCGAGATCGGCACCCACGACGAGCACCTGCTCCTCGCCCCGCCCGGCGACGCCCGGGCCCTCACCACCGCGCTGGACCGGCTTCTCACCGAGCCCGGTCTGCGCGAGCGCCTCGGAACGGCGGCCCGCCGCCGCGCCACGGCGCAGTTCGACCAGCGGGCGGTCGCCGCCGTCTCGCTGGCGACGTACGCGGCCGTCGCCCGCGCCAAGGGACTGCCCTGGACGGTCGGCTGAGCCCATCCACGACCCACACCACCGCATCAGGGGGGAAGGACCATGAAGCGAGGGGGGGACCTCGTGATCACCGTCCTGGCCGGGATCGTCGCGATTCCGCTGGGACTGCTGATCGCCCTGCTGATCCGCTGCACGATGGGCGGACCGGTGCTCTTCCGGCAGACCCGGACGGGGCTGCACGGCAAGGAGTTCGAGATCCTCAAGTTCCGCACCATGCGGGACAGGCGTTTCCCCGAGGAGCCGGACGCTCCCCGGATCACCCGGCTCGGTGAGCTGCTGCGCCGCACCAGCCTGGACGAGCTGCCGCAGCTGTGGAACGTCGCGCGCGGCGAGATGGGCGTGATCGGGCCCCGGCCCACCCTGCCCGAGCAGGTCGTCCACTACTCCACCCGGCAGCGCGGGCGGCTCGACGTCCGGCCCGGCCTGACCGGCTGGGCGCAGGTGCGCGGCCGCAACTCCATCACCTGGCCCGAGCGGATCGAGCTCGACCTCTGGTACGTGGGCAACCGTTCGCTCGGGCTCGACCTGCGGATCCTGCTGCTGACCGTCAAGGTGCTGCTGCGCCCGGCCGGGATCACCGCGGCCGGCGGCGTCAACCCGGGCTTCCCGGCGCCCACCGAGCCCGCCGACACCGGCGCCCCGGCACCGACGGCCCCGGACCACCGGGCGCCCGCCCTCGAACGGGCACCCGCCTTCGAACGTGCCGCCGCCGTCGAACGCGCTCCCGCCGTGATCGGCCTGCCCCGGCAGAGCACGGCGCCCCGGCCGGTCGCGCCGGCGCGCACGGTCCCGTCCCGGCCGTCGCCCGTGCACGCGGCCGTCGAGGAGGCGTCCTGACCACCGGAACGGGCAGGATGGCCCCCGTGCTCCCCGAAACCGCCCCCGACGGGCTCTGGATCGCCGGCGCCGGAGGCGTCGGCCGCGAGGCGCTGGACACCGCGCTCGCGGCCGGCGTCCCGGTCGCGGGCTTCCTCGACGACCACCGGCACGGCGTCACCGTCCGCGGCCTGCCGGTCCGCAGGCCCGCCGACCTCGCACCCGGCGACCGCTACCTGGTCGGGATCGCCGACCCGGCCGTCCGGCGGCGACTCACCGCCCTGCTGGACGGCCTCGGCGCCGCACCGGTCACCCTGGTCCACCCCCGGGCACTGATTGCCCCGGACACCGTGCTCGGCCCGGGCTGCCTGGTGATGGGCGGCGCGTACGTGTCCAGCAGCGTGCGGCTCGGTGCGCACAGCCAGGTCCACTACAACGCGACGGTCGGGCACGACGCCGTGCTCGGCGAGCGGGTGACGGTCTACCCGGGGGGGAACGTCTCGGGCGCCGTGCTGCTGGCGGACGGCGCCACCGTCGGCTCCAACGCCGTGGTCCTGCAGGGCCGCAAGGTCGGCGAGGACGCCTTCGTGGGCGCGGCGGCCGTGGTCACCAGGGACGTGCCGCCCGGTGAGGTGGTGGTGGGCTCCCCGGCCCGCCCGTTGCGCCGGGACTGACGCGGCGGCGCCCGGATAGGGTGCGGACCATGGCCATTCCCGAGTTCCTCGCCGACCTCCGCGCCGTGGTCGGCCCCCGCATGCTCTGGCTCAGCGCCGTCGTCGCGGTCGTCCTGGACGACGACGGCCGGGTGCTGCTCGTCCAGCGCGCCGACGACGGCAGCTGGACGCCGCCCGGCGGCATCCTCGACCCGGGCGAGCAGCCCGCCGACGGCGCGGTCCGCGAGTGCCTGGAGGAGAGCGGGGTGATCGCCGCTCCGGAGCGGCTGGTGGCGGTCACCGTCTCGCCGGAGATCACCTATCCCAACGGTGACATGACGCGGTACCTGGAGCTCGTCTTCCACTGCCGCCCGACGGGCGGCGAGGTCCGGCTGGACGAGGACGAGACCCTGGCGGTCGGCTGGTACGCCCTGGACGCGCTGCCGCCGATGGGCGAGAAGGAACTCGCCTGGATCCACCGGGCGGTGGCCGGCCACGCCGAGGCGGGCTTCGAGTGGAACGGCCTGCCGCGCCCCTGACCGGAGGCTCGCGGCCCGGACACGCCCTACAGCCCGCGGAACCAGTCCGCCGTCCGCTCCAGCCCCTCGCGCAGCGGCACCGGCCGGACGTCCGGGAACAGCTCGCGCAGCCGCGCGTTGTCGGCCTGCGAGTCCCGGACGTCGCCGGGCCGCGGGTCGACGTGCGCCACCTCGACGGGGTGGCCGAGCACCGACTCCAGCTCGCCGATCAGCTCCAGCAGCGAGGTGCGGGTGCCGAAGGCCAGGTTGACCGGGTCGGCGTGCACCACCCGGCGCAGCACCGCCTCGGTGATCACCTGGGTGACGGTGCCGACGAAGGTGAAGTCCCGGCTCTGCCCGCCGTCCCCGTGCACGGTCAGCGGCCGCCCGGCCAGCGCGGCGTCCAGGAAGGCCGGGACGACGGCGGCGTAGGCGTGCCCGGCGGGCTGCAGCGGGCCGAAGACGTTGAAGAACCGCAGCGGGAGCACCCCGAGCCCGTAGCAGTGGTGGTAGGCCGCCAGGTAGGACTCGGTGGCGAGCTTGCTGACCGCGTACGGGCTCATCGGCGCGGTGCGCATGGTCTCCCGCTTGGGCAGCTCGCGGTTGGCGCCGTAGACGGAGGAGGAGGACGCGGCGGCCACGTAGAGGCCCCCGGCGCGGCGGGCCGCCTCCAGCACCTCCAGGGTGCCGGTGGCGTTGGCGTGGTGGCTGGCCAGCGGGTCGGCCACCGAGCGGGGCACGGACGGCAGCGCGGCGAGGTGGACGACGGCGTCGGCGCCGGCGAAGGCCTCGTCCAGCAGCGCCGGGTCGAGGACGGAGCCCTCGTGGAGCACGGCGCCGGTGCCGTCCAGGTTGGTCTTGTGCCCGGTGGAGAGGTCGTCCACGACGCGGACCTGGTCCACCTCGGGCCGGGCCAGCAGCGCCCGGACCAGGTTGGCCCCGATGAATCCGGCTCCGCCGGTGACGACCACGCGCATGGCTGAGGTTCCCCCCTCACGACCGGCCGGCCCCGCGGCCGGTCCTGCGCCGATGGTAGCCGCGCGGTCACCCGCCGTGGGCCGGATCCCGGAGAACGGCCGGAAGCGGACACGGCGGGCCCGGGGCGCGGCGGGGCGGGGGGTTTCAGCCCTTGGGCTGGCGGTAGGCCTCCTCGGCGGCGTCCAGCACCGCCGCGAGGTCGCCGCCGGCCGTGGCGGTGGCCACCGCGGCCACCGCGCCCTCGACGAACGGGGCGTTGGCGAACCGGACCGGGAACGGCAGGCCGTGCTCGTCGGCGTCGGCGAGCAGCCTGCGGACGGTGGTCACCGCGCCGCCGAGATCGGCCAGCACGACCACGCCGTGGCCCTGGTCGACCCGGCGGGTGGCGGCGGCGACCAGGACGGCGCTGATGCCGGGGCCGGCCACCAGGTCCCCGCCGCTCGCGGCCACCGGGGCGGGGGAGCCGTCGTCGGTCAGGGCGAGGGCGAGGGTGCGCACGGCGTCGGCGAGTTCCTGGCTGTGCGAGACGAGGACGACGCCGACCCGGCCGTGCGTGGGGGGCCGACCCGGGGCCGGCCGGGGCTGCGGGGCCGGGGCGGGCGGGGTGCGGGGCGCCGGAGGGTGGGCCGAGGGGGCGTCGGAGATGGGGATGACATCGGCGCGGGTGCCGTCCCGGCGGCTCATCGGCTGCTCCTCGGGCGCTCGGTGGGGGCTGGGCGGTGGGGTGCCCGGGCGGGGCGCTCGGGCGGTGGGGCTCGGTGGGGGCTCCCCACACTCTGGCAGTTCGCCCGCCGCCCGCCCGCGCGGGACACGCCTCCGACGGCGGGCAGGGCCCGCTGACGGTCCGTCGGCCCCGGCCGGGGGAGTCCTGCCGATCCCGCTGACCGGGGGCCGCGCGGATGACTAGGCTGGGGCCGTTCAGGCCGTCGGGAGGAGAGACCAGCAGTGGCAGCCAACAGCGGGACCGGGGTGGAGTCGGCCGGGGTCGGAACGGAGTCGGCCGGAGCGGCGGAGCTCGGCGCGAACGGGAAGCCGAAGGTGGACTTCACCGGGGCGACCTGGCTGTGCAGCAGCCAGGGCGTGGGCGACGTCCAGATCGCCTTCGTGGACGGCTACATCGGCATGCGGGACGGCCGTCAGGAGGACGGTCCGGTCCTGGTGTTCACGCCCGGGGAGTGGCGGGCCTTCGTGCTCGGCGCGCGGGACGGCGAGTTCGACCTCACCTGACCGGATCCGGCCGGACGCCCCCGCGGGCGCGTCCGGCCGGGCCGGACGCGGTGTGTCGAAGGTCTCGGTGCCGAAGATCGCCCCGAAGGTCTCCGGGGCTCATCGTTCCGATCACATTTGAGCGTGCCCCGTCATAATTTCTGTTGACTGCTGGACAAACGCAGCTCAGAGTATGAGCACAGGCAGACGCCGTGCCCACCGCCCCCACGCGGCCAGACACGGCGCCTGCTGTGCAACCCGACAGCGCTGCCGGGTTTCCTCCCAGTCATCCCCTGCGCACCGGGGGTGCGTCGGCCGTTCCCGGCCCACGAGGGGCCGGCAGTCGCCGGGAGGATGGCGCCGGATCCGAGAGCGACTCGGAGGCCGGTGCCGGTGCCCGGGACCCGCACGCCCCCACGCGGCGGCGTCCCGAGCAGATCCGCGGGAGCGACGGGCCGGGGCCCCGCGGACCTTGCTTGTGGTGCATGGAACTGTTGGCTTGTGTGCTGTGCTGTGTGCCACCTCGAAGCTGGGTGCTCGGCGGATCGACACGACGGTGTGCACAGTGAGGGAAACGCGGGTAGGGCCGCGTTGCGACAGGCCGTCCCCCCGAAGGGTGAAACCCAGAACGGCTGTCGTGCTGAACCGAACGTAGCCCGGACGGTTGCTCAGAGTCAACATTGGTCTCTGAGCGTGGATCTCCGTCCAGCGTCCCACCCACCCCGCGAGCGTGGTGTGCCGGGCACGTACGATGTTCCCATGTCTTTTCTCCGCCGTCGCTCCGGTCAGCCCACCGGCCCGGACTTCGACGTGCTCGCCATGGACCCGGGCGACTGGCCCGGCGACTTCGGTGCGGCCATGATGACCGGCCCGGACGGCTCCTGCCAGGGGATTTTCCTGCGCTACGACCTGTTCGGCGGCAGAGGCCCGGCGATGTTCATCGGCAACCTCCCCGAGGGTTCGCCGGCCCGGGACACCGGCGACAGCGTGCCCTTCGAGGTGCGCCAGCTGCTCGCCGCCCTCGGTGACGAGGAACCGGTCGACTTCGTCTCGGCGGAGGACTTCCCGGTCATGCTCGGGGACGACCTGCTGATCGTGAAGAAGGTCAAGGTCAGCGAGGGCCGGGTCTTCTGTGCCCAGTTCGGCCGGAGTGACGGCGTGCAGGTCACCATCGCCTCCTGGGACCGACCGATTTCGGACGACCTCTACCAGTTGCTCAAGCCGCTGCCCGCGGACATGTTCCAGCAGGGCTGACGGAGTACCGGAACCGTGCCCCGGAGGGCAGGGTTCCGGCGCCCGGTCCGGCACTCGTCGCACTCCCGTCACCCCGCTCGTTCCGGGCCTCGGGCGCTGCTTGACGGCCTCGATCACGGCTTCGTAAAGTCGCGGACATGTCGTGCCGTCCCCTGCTGCTGACCCGTCGCAGCTACCTCGACCTGCGGCGCACCGCCAGCGCGGCGTGTCCGGGCCACTGAGGGGGATTCGTCCCCGAGGCGGCGGGCGGCCGGCCGAACGGCCGGCGCCGGTCCGGGGGCGGGAGTTCCGCCGACCTCCGGGGTCGCCTACCGGTACCGCGCGCCCGATGC
This sequence comes from Kitasatospora sp. NPDC057965, assembly GCF_042887135.1. Taxonomy (NCBI): domain Bacteria; kingdom Bacillati; phylum Actinomycetota; class Actinomycetes; order Kitasatosporales; family Streptomycetaceae; genus Kitasatospora; species Kitasatospora sp. NPDC057965. Next base: position 9,445 of record NZ_JBHVPZ010000053.1, on the reverse strand, counting down.
GGGTGTGTCGAGGAGTCAGAGCCCACGCTGCCGCCCGGAGGCACCAGCCCCATGAGCACCATCGCTGCCGATCAGTCGCCCGCCGTTCCGTCGCCCGTCGCCTCCGCCCTCGCGGGGCTGCCCCGGGTCGTCGACCTGCTGGCCGCCCGGGCCGAGGAGCACGACCGCGACGCGACCTTCCCCTACCAGGGCATCGAGGCCGTGCACGAGGCCGGACTGCTCACCCTGACCGTCGACCGGCGGTACGGCGGACCCGGCGGCACGCTCGCCGACACCGTCCAGGTGCTGTCCCAACTCGGGCGCGGGGACGCCTCGGTGGCCGTGGTCACCGCCTTCACCCTGCTCCAGCACGCCGAACAGGCGCGGACCGCCGGCTGGCCGGTGGCCGGCTACCGGCGGCTGCTCACCGAGTCCCGGCGCGGACCGGCCCTGGTCAACACTCTGCACGCGGAGCCCGGCGCCCGCGCCGGCGAGCCGCCGGCCACGGTGGCCCGCTGGGACGGTACGGGCTGGCTGCTCACCGGCCGCAAGACGTACTGCGCCGGTGCCGAGGCGCTCGCCTGGATGGCGGTGACCGCCCGGACCGACGAACCGGAGCCCAGGACCGGCACCTTCCTGGTGCGCGGCGAGAGCGAGGGGCTGGAGGTCGATCCGACCTGGGACCAGCTGGGCCTGCGGGCCAGTGCCAGCCATGACGTGGTGCTGGACGAGGTGCGGGTGCCCGCCGAGCTCGCGCTCGGCCTGAACCCGCCGAAGGGCGGCGCCGGAAGGGGCGTTACCGGTTCTGCCGCGCGCCCCGCTTCTGCCTCGACCGCCACCGGGGACGTGCCCCGGGCCGTCCCGGCGGCCGAACTCGCCCGCGCCTGGCACGATCTGGCGCTCTCCGCGGTGGCCGTCGGGGTGGCCCGCTCGGCCCAGGACTGGCTGGTCCGCTTCCTGCACCAGCGAACTCCGGCCAATCTCACCGAACCGCTCGGCAGCCTGCCCCGCTACCGCAGCGCGCTGGGCGAGATCGAGGCCCAGCTGATCGGCGCCGAGGAACTGGTCCACGGGCTGGCCCCCCGGGTGGACCGGGCCGAGCCGGAGGCCGTCGCCCGGACCGGCCCGGCCCACCTGCTGGCCACCCGGGCCGCGATATCCGCCGTCCAGCAGGCCGTCTCGCTCACCGGCAACCCGGGCCTGAGCCGCCGTCACCCGCTGGAGCGCTACCTGCGGGACGCGCTCAGCAGCCGGGTCCACCTGGCCCCCGACGAGGCCGTCCTGGAGGCCGCGGGCCGGGCCGCCCTGGAACGCGGCGCCCGGCCCTGACCGGACGCCGGCGGCCGGCCGGCGTCACCTCGTCCCGACGGCGGCCCGGACCGCGCGGCGGGCCAGCGCGGCGTCGTCGTACAGCCGGCGGATCATGATCCGCTGCTCCTCGCCGGCGCCCGGCACGTCGTACAGCCGGATCTCGCGCATCAGCACCAGCACCAGGTTCACCAGGAACGCGTCCCGGGCCAGCGTGCCGCCGCTCTGGGCGAGTTGGCTGATCTGCCGGCGTGCCGCGGTGTCCCCGGACAGCACGCTCCAGAGCACCGCCAGGTCGTAGCCGGGCAGGTACCAGCCGGCCTGCTCCCAGTCGACCAGCACCGGACCGGACGGCGCCAGCAGCATGTTGCTGAGCAGCGCGTCACCGTGGCACAGCTGGAGCGGGGCGTGCCCGAGGCCGTGCAGCAGGCCGCGCAGGTCCCCGGCGTCCCGGTCGGTGAGCTGGCCCACCGAGTGGTAGCGGGCGATCTCCAACTGGTAGTCCAGCCGGGGCTGGAACACGTCGGTCGGCGGCCGCCACAGGTTGAGCGTGCGCACGGCGGTGAGCAGCGCCCGCACCTCGCCCGGCGTGGGCGCGTTGGCCGGGTGGCGCTCCCGGGCGGCCGGGCGGCCGGGCACGCGCTCCATGACGAGCACGCAGCGGTCGTGGTCGGCCGCCACCAGCCGGGGCAGCCGCACCGGCGGGCGGTGCCGGACGAAGGCCCGGTAGACCGCCACCTCGTGGTGGAAGTCGGCCACCAGCTGCTCGAAGTACGCACTCCGCACGGCTTGCGGGGAGAGGCACTTGGCCACCACCGGAGCCCGGCCGATGGTGCCCGCCACCAGGATGTGGCGGCTTCCCTCGCGCAGCACCTGGCGCGGGGTGAACGCGGGACATATCCGCGAGACGCCGGCGAGCGCGGCCCGGACGGACGGCGTCTGCAGCGCCGAGGGGTCGATCCGCTCCTGTGCCGCAGGCTGGCCCGGCCGGACCGGCGGGCGCAGCAGCCCCGGCCGGCCGTCGCCGGGTCGGGCGGCGGGGATCCGGGCCCCGGGGACGCGGGGCCCGGCCGGGGCGGCGGTCTCGGGCGAGCGGAGCCCCAGCGCGGCCCGGGCGGCCTGGCCCCGGGGGTCCGCGGGCCGGCCGTCGACGGCGCCGCGCTGGGCGGCCGGCCGGGACGGCGGCGGGACCTGCTTCGGGCCGGGACGGCCGGCGGCTGCGGTGGGGGGGCGCAGCGCGGTCCGGGGCGCGGTCGGCGTCGGGGAGGTCGCTGAGGAGTACATGGGGTGAGGGAGATCCCTTCCTGGTCCGTCTCGGATGAGCCCGCGGGGGCGGGGAGGGCCGTGCCGCCGGGTTCCTGGTCCGGCGGCGGGCCCTTGTGCGCTCCGGTGGGTGGTGCGCGGGCGCCGGGCACGGACGCCGGGGCCGGAACCCCGTGCTGCGGCGGTGGACCGGCCGTCCGCACCCTGGGGAATGCGGTCGGCCGGTTCTGCCGCGGCCGTGCCCGGCGCCCCCGCGCCACCCGGCCGCGCCACCCCCTCGGGTGAGGACCGGGAGCGCCCCGGAACCCGCGCGGGGGAACCCCCCGGACCGGTCTGGGACGCCGCCCGACCCGGAGGCGAGGTGACGCACCTCTACATCACACCCGGGCGACGGTGGTTGGTAATGTGGCGGACCCTGGCGAAGCCTGGCGAATGCTCGCCGGGTACCTGGCGGAGCCTCTAGCCTCGGACCAGCCGAGGAATCCTGGGGGCTTCACTTGAGCAGGGGACCCAACACCCGACTCGCCGATCTGTTCGTCCTGACCGGATGGTCGAAGGGCGAGCTGGCCCGGCTGGTCAACAGGCGGGGTGCCGCGATGGGACAGCAGCAGCTGTCCACCGACACCTCGCGGGTGCGGCGGTGGATCGAGCAGGGGGAGATCCCGCGCGATCCGGTGCCGAGGGTACTGGCAGCCGTGTTCACGGAGCGGCTCGGCCGTGTCGTCACCACTGAGGACCTCGGTCTGGAGCGACACCGGCCCACCAGGACCGGAGCGGGGCAGTCCGCCACCACGTCGACATGGGAGCCGGATCGGACGGCCGCGGTCCTCACCGAGTTCACGGGAATGGACCTCATGCTGAACCGACGTGGATTGGTGGGTGCGGGCGCCGCGCTCACGGCCGGGGTGGTCATCGCCGACTCGCTGAAGGGCTGGCTGGGCGGGGACGCGGTCGCGTACGCGGCCTCGGCGCCCGGTCCGCGCCAGGTGGTCACCCAGGGCGGTGTCCGGCCGGTGGTGGAGCTGTACGACGCGGGCCCGGTGGGGTCCGAGGAGGTGCAGGCGCTGGAGCGCTCGGTGCAGGTGTTCCGGGCCTGGGACGCGGCCCGCGGCGGCGGCCTGCAGCGCAAGGCGGTGGTCGGTCAACTCAACGAGGTGGGCGGGCTGCTGACGCACCGCCACAGCGCCGCCGTGGAGCGGCGGTTGTGGCTGGTCGCGGCCAACCTCGCGGTGCTGGCGGGCTGGATGTCGCACGACGTGGGGCTGGAGCCGACCGCGCAGAAGTACTTCACGCTGGCCGCCGAGTCGGCGAAGGAGGCCGACGACCGGCCGCGGGCGGGGGAGGCGCTCTCCCGGGCGGCGCGCCAGATGGTGCACCTCGGGCGGGCCGACGACGCGATCGACCTGATGGCCGCGGCGCGGGCGAGCGGCGGCCGGATGCTGCCGAGCACCCGGGCGATGCTGAACACCGTGGAGGCGTGGGCGCACGCGTCGATCGGGCAGTCGCAGGCGACCTGGCGGCTGCTGGGGGAGGCGGAGGACCTCTTCGCGGAGGACCCGGACGGTCCGCCGCCGTCCTGGATGCAGGTCTTCGACGAGGCGGAGCTGCGCGGGATGCAGGCGCTGGTGCTGCGCACGCTCGCCGAGCACGACGTCTCGGCCGCCGGTGAGGCGCGCCGGCACGCGGAGCGGGTGATCCGGCTGCGGGAGGGGACCGGTCAGCTGCGCTCGGCGCTGTTCGACCGGATCACGCTGGCCTCGGTGCACTGGCTCACCGGGGAGCCGGAGGCGGCGGACGCGCAGGTCAGGGAGGCGCTGCGGCTGATCGGCCAGAACTCCTCGCACCGGACGTGGGACCGGCTGCGCGAGATGTACCGGCTGACCGCGCACTACCGGGGCGTGCCGGCGGTGGACGAGCTGCGGGGCGAGCTGGGGCAGGAGCTGCGGGTGGCGGCGGCGAAGAACCGGTCCCGGTTCGCCTGATCCCGGCCGGGCCCGGCGGCGGGGCCGGGGCCTCGGGGTGTTCGGGGGCCGGGGCGGTCAGCAGGCGCGGGCCGGGCGCAGCAGCATGCGCAGGGCGGTGACCGTGCCGTCGCTGCCGAGCACGGGCTCGCCGGCGCACTCGACCATGCCGTGTCCGCCACCGGGGTGGCGGACCTGGAGGGTGCCGACGGCGGACCGGCCGTGCACCAGCGCGTCGGTCATCATCCGGCGCAGCTGCGGCCGGTCCGCCTCGCTCAGCCGGTCGGGCAGCCGGTCGAGGCTGAGCGGGCCGTGGCCGGGGTCGCAGCCGAGCAGTCGGTAGGCCTCGGCGGACCAGCGCACGTCGTCGGTGCGCAGGTCCCATTCGGCGGCGGCGACCGTGTCGCGGCCGGGCGTCGGTGTCATGGGCATGGTGTGTCCAGTCATCCGTGCGCGGCGGTCGGCCGGCGATGGTGGGAACGACTTTCGCACAGCGGTCCGACGTCCGTGGGCGATTTGGACAGAACGCCGCCAAAGTTCCCCCGGCATATGCCAGTGCGCACAATGGCCCGGTCGCCCTGTGTGCGACGGGCTGTCCGAAGCGGTAACCTTCGGTGATTCCGGCGCCCGGGCGCCCACCGCAGTACCGACCAGAGACCCCGGCGACGGAAATCCCGTTGCCACTACGACCGCCGCAACGGATGCTGACCTCATGTTCGAGCCAGTGATAGCACCCAGTGCCAGCCTCCTCGGCCTCCTGCAGCGAGGTCGCGGTGACGGGCAGCTCCATGCGCTGGCCGCCGACCGCACCGAGGCCATCACCGCGTTGGAGGAGTGCGTCACCAGGGACCCGCGAGCCGACTGGCAGGTCGAGAACCGCTCCCTCTACTACGCCCGCCTCTACATGGAGCTGGAGGCGTCGCTCGACGGCATCGAGGACCACCTCCACTCCCCGGAGGACCTCCTCGACGAGGACGAGGCCCGCACCGGCCTCGCGCTGTCCGTCCTGGGCCACCTCGCCGCGTACGGCCGCCGGGACGCCCTCCTCATGCTCCGCGAGTACGCCGCCACCGGCACCAACTGGGCCTGGGCCCTGGACGAGCTGGCGCTGCGCGACGACGACCGCGGCCTGCTGCTGCTCGGGACCGCCGTGCTGGACCGCTTCGCGCCGGGCCCCGAGGGGGACGCCGAGCTGCGCGAGACCATCCGGGGCGCCTACGAGCCCAGGCCCTGGAGGCTCTGGGCCGCCTACCACCCCAGAGTGGCCGCGGCCAGTGAGCAGTCACCCTTCGACCTGTGGCAGCGCCAGCTGAACCGCAGCGGCGTCACCCCCGGCTGGTCCACCTCCGACGTGCTGGCCTGGGCCGACCAGGGCGAGCTCGGCGGCCTCGGCGCCGCCGCCTTCGCGGGCGGCCCGGTCCGCCCCGAGGCGCCCCGTGACGCCGGCTCCCCGGCCCGCCCCGACGCGGTGGACCGCCGCGCCGCCGCGGCCGCCCGCTGCCTGGCCGCCGTGGTGCGGCCCGAGGACCTCGGCGCCGTCCTGGAGGCGGCCCGCAGCGGTCTGCCCGGCGCCCGCCGGGCGGCCCTGCGCTACCTCGTCGACCAGTGCGACCCGGCCGCGGCCGGCCTGATCGAGGCGGCCGCCGCCGACGTGGACGACCGGATGGTCCGGTTCGCCCTGGAACTGCTCGGCCGGATGCGCGGCCCGGAGGCGCTGGCCCAGGCCCGCCGCTGGGCCGACCCGGCCACCGGCGGCGCCGACAGCGCCCTCGGCGAGGCCGCCGTGCGGCTGCTGGCCGACGCGGGGGAGCCCGTGGACGGGCCCCTGGTGGTGGGCGGGCTGCGCCGCTGGGTCTCGGTCCACGGGGTGTCCGGGGCCGACGCCGGGCTCGGGACGCTGGTCGACGGCGCGGGGCGGCTGGCCGCCGCCGGAGCCGTCCCGGTCCTGCGCCACATCTACGGGGAGGCCGTCTCCTCGGAACTGCGCGGTCGCGCCGCCCGGGCGCTCGCCGCCACCGACGTGCACTTCCCCGAGGGGCCGGCCGTCGAGTGCCTCTGGGACTGCGAGGAGTCCACCCGGGAGCTCGCCGCGAGACACGTCGCCACCACCGGTGACGCCCGCGTGCTGGAGCGCCTGCGCCGCCTCGCCGCCGACCCGGCCGAGGAGGCCGAGGTCCACGCCGCCGTCCGGGGCCGGCTGACGGCCGCCCGGGAACGCCGCCGCTAGCGCGCCGCCTGCGCCGGGACGACGAAACGGGCCGGTCCACCTCGACGGTGGGCCGGCCCGCTCTGCTGCTCCCGAATGGAACGCGGTTCTCGTTCGCCGCTACTTGGCGACCACGCCGGCGTCCGGGGCCAGCGTGCCCACGGAGACCAGGACGATGATCAGGACGCCGAGCGCGATGCGGTAGATCACGAACGGCATGAAGCTGTTGTTCGAGATGTACTTCAGGAACCAGGAGATCGCCGCGTAGCCGACCACGAAGGCGATCAGGGTGGCCAGGATGGTCGGGCCCCAGGCCGGAGCCGGCCCCTCGCCGATCTTGAACAGCTCCAGGACGCCGGAGGCCAGCACCGCCGGGATCGCCAGCAGGAACGAGTACCGGGCCGCCGCCTCGCGGCTGTAGCCGAGCAGCAGGCCCGCGCTGATGGTGCCGCCGGAGCGCGAGACGCCCGGGATGAGCGCGAGCGCCTGGGCCATGCCGTAGCCGGCCGCGTGCGGCAGGGTCAGGTCGGTGATCGGCTTGGCGTGCCGGATCGCCCGGGTGCGGTCGGCGACCGCCAGGATCACGCCGAACAGGATCAGCGTGCTGCCGATGATCCGCAGGTCGCGGAGGTCCTGCTCGATGGTGTCCTGGAACAGCTTGCCCAGGATGCCGATCGGCAGGGTGCCCATGATCACGAACCAGCCCATCCGCGCGTCCTGGTGCGAGCGCAGCGCGGGCTTGAACAGCGAGAGCGTCCAGGTCTTCACGATCGACGCGATGTCGCGGCGGAAGTAGATCAGCACCGCGGTCTCGGTACCGAGCTGCGTCACGGCGGTGAAGGCCGCTCCCGGGTCCTTCCAGCCCAGCAGGGCGGGGAAGACCCGGAGGTGGGCGCTGGAGGAGATCGGCAGGAACTCGGTGAGCCCCTGGATCAGGCCGAGGACGGCCCCGTGGAACCACTCGATCACCGGACACCCGCCCGGGGTATCCGTCGCTCGATGCGCATGAAGCGTTCCTTGTTGGTCGGTGCGGGAACGGCCCTGCGAACCGGCCGGCGCGGTCCAGCGGCGCGGCTCGATTGCAGGCGAACCACCGGTCCCGCCCGGCGCTACGGGCCGCGCGCGGGCCCGGCGTCCGCCTGATGCTACGCCGTTCAGGTGACGGCCTGTCGCCCGCCCCCACTTTCGGGGCCGTTCCCGCGACCGGTGCCCCCGGACCGGTCAGCCGGCCACCGGCCGGGCCCGCACCCAGATCCGGTCCTCGGTCAGGTAGGAGTCGACGGCCAGCCCGGCCTCGGCGAGCGCCTGTTCGAACTCCGCCCGGTCCATCGGGCGCGACAGAAAGGTCTGGGTCCACGTGGCGTCCGGGAACTCGTACTCCACGTGCACCTGGTTCACGCCCTCGGCCACCGGCGTGGCCGAGGCCACCCGGACCAGCCCGTCCGTCCCGAGCGGACGCTCGCGCGGCACCTTCGCCCGCGTCTGCCAGTCCTCGCCCTCGCGCTGGATCAGCACGCAGCCGTCCGCGGCGACGTGCCGGCGGCAGGCGTCCAGCAGGCCCCGGCGGACGTCCAGGCTGCCGGCGTGGATCAGGAAGGAGGCGAGCAGCACGACGTCGAAGCGCTCGCCGAGGTCGAGGCGCTCGATCGGGCTGCGCACGGTGCGCGCCCCGCGGACCCGCGCCAGCATCTCGGCGGACTCGTCCACCGCCGTCACCCGGAAGCCCCGCTCCAGCAGCGGATGGGTCATCCGGCCCACGCCGCAGCCGAGTTCGAGCAGGCTCGCGCCGGGCGGGACGGCGCCCGCGATCAGGTCGGGCTCGTCGTTGACGGGCAGCCGTGCGTACATGTCGACCGCGCAGCCGTCCGGGGTGATCGCGCCCGGGCCGGTGCCGCGGTAGCCCTCGCGGTGCTGGGGGTGTCGTTCGTCAGCCATGCGAACCATCCGAGCACGGTGGGCGCCGGGTGGGAAGAGGGCGTGCTGATCAATGCTTGGCAGATACCCCAGGGGGGTATAGAGTCATCGACGAGCCGGGCAGCACGGCCACAGGGAACGAGCACGCGGAGGACGACATGGCGCACCCCGCCCAGCACGACCACCGGCAGCACGCCGGCCACGAGCACCACGAGCACGAGCACCACGAACACCGCGGCCACGAGGGTCATGAGGGCCACCACGGGCACGCACACCACGAGGGCCACGGGCACGGTGGCGGGGCCACCACCTGGGCGGCCGCGGCGCAGGCGACCCTGCACTGCCTCACCGGCTGCGCCATCGGCGAGATCCTCGGCATGGTGCTCGGCACCGCCTTCGGGCTGCACAACGGCGCCACCGTGGTGCTCTCGATCCTGCTGGCCTTCGTCTTCGGTTACGCGCTGACCATGCGCGGCGTGCTCAAGGCCGGCCTGGACGTCCGCACCGCCGCCAAGGTCGCGCTGGCCGCCGACACCGTCTCGATCATCGTCATGGAGATCATCGACAACACCGTGATGATGACCGTCCCCGGCGCCATGGACGCCGGCCTCGGCGATCTGCTGTTCTGGCTGGCGCTGGCCGGCTCGCTGCTCCTGGCCTTCGTCCTGACCGTCCCGATCAACAAGTGGATGATCGGCAAGGGCCGCGGCCACGCCGTGGTGCACGCCTACCACCAGCACTGACCGCTCGCCCGCGCTGCCCGGACCGAACGCCGCGGCCCGCGCCCGCCCCTCCGCAGGGGGCAGGCGCGGGC
>NZ_JBHVPZ010000052.1:0-31588 GCF_042887135.1 Kitasatospora sp. NPDC057965 | reverse complement strand
TCACACCGGCCCTCCGGGCGCTTCGTTCTTTCGTGTTTCCAGCTTACCAGATGTTTTCCGTGCCGTTCCCGGCGCTTCCTTCATCCAACTCGCTGGTGTCTTCTGCGGCTTGACGCCCCGTCCGACGTTCCAAACTCTAACCGATCCCCGCTCCGAAAAGCGAATCCAGCCGCAATCCCCAAAAACAGGCACACCAAATAAACCCTGAGCCGGAACGCGTCGAAACAAATAACGACACGCCTCGGCCCGTAACCGGGAAGAGGTGGTTTTCAGAGGATTGGCTGCCCCGGGACCGTCCGCGCCGATGCGTGTCCGGTGCTCCCTGCCAGGCAGCTCGAAGAACACTAGACCTCTCGGGCTGCCGAGTCAAGCGCCGGTCTTCCTTCGGGGGACTGCTCGTCGTCCGACAGCTGGAAGACCAGCACGGCGACGTCGTCGTCGTGCTCGGAGGTGACCCCCATGGCCCGCAGCAGACGGGCGCAGACCACCTCGGGCGTGCCGACCGCGCCGCCGAGGGTGCGGGCGAGCTGGTCGAGGCCCTGGTCGATGTCCTCGTCACGACGTTCGACCAGGCCGTCCGTGTAGAGGACGCCGGTGGTGCCGGGCAGCAGTCGGAGGGTGTGCGAGACGTGGACGCCTCCCCCGGTCCCCAGCGGTGGGCCGTTCTGCTCCTCGCCGCGCAGGACGGTGCCGTCCGGGCAGCGCAGCAGGATCGGGAGGTGGCCGGCGGAGGCGTAGCCGAGGGTGCGGCGCTGCGGGTCCCAGACGGCGTAGGCGCAGGTGGCGATCTGGTTGGCGTCGATCTCCATGGCGAGGCCGTCGAGCAGGGTCATCACCTTGTGCGGGGGGAGGTCGAGCCGGGCGTAGGCGCGGACGGCGGTGCGGAGCTGGCCCATGACGGCGGCGGCGCGCAGGCCCCGGCCCATGACGTCGCCGATGACGAGGGCGGTACGGCCGCCGGCGATGGCGATGACGTCGTACCAGTCACCGCCGACCGCGGCCTCGGCCCCGCCGGGCTGGTAGGTGGCGGCGACCCGGAGGTCGGCCGGCTGGTCGAGCTTCTGCGGGAGGAGGCTGCGCTGGAGGGTGACGGCGGCCTCGCGGTGGCGGCGTTCGGATTCGCGCAGCCGGGCGGCGGCCAGCACCTGGTCGGTGACCTCGGCGGCGAAGACGAGGACGCCGGAGGTCGGGTCGTCGCTCGTTGGAGTGGAAAGTGCGGGGCGGCCGTCGGAGCCCGCACGGCCCGGGTCGCGGGTGAGGGGGACGCAGGAGACGTTGTAGTAGCGGTTGCCGGTGAGGCCGAGGATGCAGCGGGCCTTGACGCTGCGCGGGCTGCCGCCGCGGATCACCTGGTCCATCAGGGGCAGGACGCCGAGGGTGCCGAGCTCGGGCAGCGCGTCGCAGGCGGGCAGGCCGGTGGGGCGCTCGCCGAAGAGTTCGCGGTAGGCGCGGTTGGCGTAGCCGAGCTGGTGCAGCGGGCCGTAGGTGACCGCGACCGGGGCCGGGATGCGGTTGAGCACCTCGCGGAGGTCCTGGGGCCGGTGGGGGTCGAGCACGCCGGTGGGGTCGAGGGCGTCGGCGGTGTCGGTGGTGTCGGCTTGTCCGGCGGGACCGGTGGGGTCGCGGGGGCCGGGCACCACGACGGCGTCGCCGGACGGCGTGCCGCGGTCGGTGCCGGCCCCGGACGGCGGGGTGGCACGCCACGGGACTCCGGTGAGCCGGGCGCTCCAGCGCATGAGGTTCAAACGACGGCCGCTTCCTCGGGTTCCAGACATATCATCACTTTTCGTGCACTCGTCAGCACACGGGGTAATGACTCGGTCGGGCAGATCCTGTCAGGCGGAGGCCCGATTCCGGAAGTCGTCCGCGCCGGGCGGGCCCTCCGGGCGGCTCACGCCGGACGCTCGTCGGCCGGGGCCGCCCGCTCGGGCCGGCCGAGCGGGACGACCTCGCGGGGGAAGAACCCGGCCAGCACCCAGTCCACCAGGACCCGCACCCGCCGCTCGCTGCTCGGCAGCCGGCGCAGATGGCGGGCCCGGTGCAGCCACCAGGCGCGGCGCCCGGTGAGCCGTCCGCCGCGCCGGGTGTGGGCGACCGCCCGGCCCAGGCCCAGCGAGGTGGAACAGGCCGGGGCCTCGGGCCGGTACTCGGTGATGCCGGGCGCGTGCGGGCCGCCTTCCAGGGCGACCAGCACATTGGCGGCCAGCAGTCCGGCCTGCGCGAAGGCGTGCTGGGCGTTCGGCGCGCACGGCGCCCCGTCCGCGTGCGGGTCGGGCACGGCGGCGCAGTCCCCGGCGGCCCACGCTCCCGGCAGCGCGCGGCCGTCCGGGCCCAGCACCTGGAGGGTGGGCAGACAGCGGATCCGGCCGGCGGTGTCCAGCGGCAGATCGGTGTCGCGCAGCACCGGGTTCGGGCGGACCCCGGCCGTCCAGACCAGGGTGCGGGCGGCGAACCGGCTGCCGTCGGAGAGCGCCATGACCCCGCCGGCCGCCGACTCCAGGGTGGTGCGCAGTCGGACGTCGACGCTGCGCTCGCGCAGTTGGTCCAGGGTGTGGTCGGCGAGTTCGGGCGACTCCTCGGCGAGGATCCGGTCGGTGGCCTCGACCAGTACCCAGCGCAGATCCTCGGGAGCGATGTTGTGGTGGCCGCGGACGGCGTACCGGGCCATGTCCTCCAGCTCGGCCAGCGCGCCGACCCCCGCGTAGCCGGCCCCGACGAACACGAAGGTGAGCGCGGCCTGGCGGAGCCCCGGGTCGCGGGTGGTGGCGGCCAGGTCGAGCTGCTCCAGGACGTGGTTGCGCAGCCCGACGGCCTCGCCCACGGTGGAGAAGCCCCGGCCGTGCTCGGCCAGCCCGGGGACGGGCGCGGTGCGGGAGACCGCGCCGGGGGCGAGCACCAGGACGTCGTAGTCGAGTTCGACCGGCGCGGGCGGTTCGCCCCGGCCGGCGGCGTCGGCCCAGGCCCGGCGGGTGGCGTGCTCGATCCGGGTGATCCGGGCGGTCAGCACCTTGCACTCGGTGAGCTCGCGGCGCAGCGGCACCACCACGTGCCGGGGGTCGATGCTGCCGGCGGCGACCTCCGCGAGCAGCGGATGGTAGGTGAGGTAGGCCTGTGGCTCGACCACGGTGAGGTGGACCTCGCCCCGGCGCAGCCGCTCGCGCAGGCCGCGCTGGAGGTGCAGCGCCGCGGCCATGCCCGCGCAGCCGCCGCCGACGATCAGGATCCTGATGGCGCACCTCCTGTCGATGGGGCCCGGTGCCCGCCTTCGATCGGGCATGCCCCCATCACGCCCCCCAATAAAGGACCGTCGGCGCCGTCTTGTCCACCGTCCGTACCGTGACGGATGGGGCCGCTGGGGTCCGGCGGGGACAGATGTACTGCCGGGGTGAGTTTCTGACGCACTTTCGGCCTCGAACGGGCGTGAACTATGGTCGGATTGTGTGGCGGCGCGGCCACTGCCATGTCAACCGGCGGCGACGCACCGTGGAGCGGCCATTACGGCCAGTTCTAGTGTTGGCGGGAGAACCCGACTGCGGGACCGTGATCCGGGGAAGGGTAGTTCCCGGACAAGGCCCCGGACGGGCGCCGACACGCCGTGTCCGATCGCCTCGATCGGGCCGGCGGCGCCCGCCGGATCGGGGTCCGGGTGTTCTGCGCGTGGCCGCACCCGCGGTCGGGCGTCCCCGGGCGGCACCACCAACGGCACGAGCGATGGGTCATCGGTCATTTCTTTCAGGCGTAGCTGCACCGGGGGGTGCAGGGGCGGGCGACGACAGGGTCCGGAACCGGACGCCTGCGGGGGAGAGTTGGGATGATGGAACAGGAGCGACTGTTGGGGCGAGCGGGTGCGGCACACCCCGTCCAGGGCGTGGTGCCGGAGCAACGCGGGCCGGCCGAGCCACCCGGAGGTTCCGGTGCGGCCGACGTCCCCGGGCCGGCCGGGACGGCGTACACGGCGGTCCCGTACCGGGGCGGCGAGACGACGCAGGCCGGCGGACCCCCGTCGGGTGCGCGGCTGCGGGTCGACGCCCGCCGGAACCTGGAGAGCGTGCTGCGTGCGGCGCGTGAGGTGTTCGGCGAGTTCGGCTACGGCGCGCCGATGGAGGAGGTGGCGCGGCGGGCCGGGGTCGGCGTGGGCACGGTGTACCGGCGCTTCCCGAGCAAGGAGGTGCTGGTCCAGCGGATCGCGGCCGAGGAGGTCGCCTGGCTGACCGCCCAGGCGCGCGAGTCGCTGTACGGCGGCTCCGGCGCGTGGGAGGCGCTGGCCGGGTACCTGGCGCGCGCGGTGTCCACCGGGGCCGGGCGGCTGCTGCCGCCGGAGGCGTTCCGGTACGCCGAGGAGCTGGGGCGGGTGCCCGAGCAGCGTTCGCCGGAACCGGTGGGGCCGGTGGGCTCCGTCGGGTCGGTCGGGTCGATCGGCGGGTTCGGCGCCGTGCTGTACGAGCCGCTGCGCGGCGAGACGGCGGCGTCCCGCGGGTTCCCGGACTCCGGGGTCCGGGCGAGCGAGGCCGAGGCCGCGGCGCTGGTGGCCGACGCCGACCCGAGGCTGCTGCTGCAGTTACTCGCGGCGCTGGTCGCGCGGGCGGGTGCGGCCGGTGAGCTGCGGCCCGGGGTCACCGTCGCGGACGTGGTGCTGGTGCTGACGGCGTCCGTGCCGGTGCACGCGTGGCGCGGCGCCCCGGCGGGCGGTGCCGGGGCCGGGACGGTCCCGGGGGCCGTCGGCCCGGGTGCGGTGGGCCCGGCGGCCGGGGAGGCACTTCAGCCGGCCGTTGGTGGGCAGACGGACGGTCAACCCGTCGAAGGCCCGTCGGACCGGCTGCTGCAGATCCTGCTCGACGGCCTGCGGGCCCGCTGAACGCCACCCCGCCGGACGATCACCGTCCGCTGCGGGCAAGGAGGTTGGGGAACCGGGCGGCGCGTGGAACAGGGTCGCGCGCCCGGCGTGAGCAATGTCCCCCAGGATGCCGCGCGGCAGGCGAACACATCCGCGACGGCCCCACGGAAGAGTGGGTCACGGCCGGTCCGGCTACCGCCCAACTCTGCCCTATGCCATCCTTTGCCCGTGGTTGGAGCCAATGTCCCGATGCGCGCCGTTCGCGTGCCCTCGGCGCCGTGCAGCAGGAGCTCGTGCGCCCACGCACTCCCGCGCGCCCTGCCACACTACGGGGGCTGTCGTGGAATCTGGGGTCCGTTGTGAGCGCCGAGGAACAGAACGACTACGGATACGGCCTCGACTTCGGCCGGTCCGCCGGGACCGGGCCCGACCGGGGGGCCGACTGGAGGTCCAGCGGTCCGGGCACCGATGCCGGAGGCCCCGGCGGCGGATCGGCGGCCGGTTCGCCGGCGTCCGGACAGATGCAATCGGGACAGGTGCAGTCGGGGCAGGTCCACTCGGGTCAGGCCCACTCCGGGCTGCCGGCGGGCCAGGTGCCCGACCAGGCCGGGATGCCCAGCCGTGAGACCCTCTCCGCCTCCGCCGCCGCGTTCCCCCAGGGCCGCGTCCCCGGGCAGGCCCCCGCCGGGCGCGGCGGCGTCACCCCGGAGGCCTTCGTCGGCCCCGGTGCCCCGACGCGCCCCACCGTGCCCGCGCCCGCCGATCCGGTCGACGGTGAACGGCCGCCCTCCGATGCCGAGTTGACCGCGCTCGTGCGGGCCGGTGACGACAGCGCGTACGAGGAGATCTACCGCCGGCACGTCGACTCGGTGCGCCGCTACGCCCGGACCTGCTGCCGCGACAGCTTCACCGCCGAGGACCTGGCCGGCGAGGTGTTCGCGCGCACCCTGCAGGCGCTGAAGGCGGGCAAGGGGCCGGAGTTCGCCGTCCGCGCCTACCTGCTGACCGCCGTGCGGAACGTCGCCGCGGCCTGGACCCGCAGCGAGCGGCGCGAGCAACTCGTCGACGACTTCAGCGTGTTCGCGCAGACCTCGGCCGCCGTCGTCGACCTCGACCTGGCCGACCCGGGCGCCGACGCCTGGGCGATGGCGATGGCCGACCAGCGCATGGTGATGCAGGCCTACGCCGAACTCCCCGAGGACGACCGGATGGTGCTCTGGCACACCGAGGTCGAGCGGGAGTCGCCGAAGACCGTGTCGGTGATGCTCGGCAAGACCGCCAACGCGACCGCCGTCCAGGCCCACCGGGCCCGCGACCGGCTCGCCGCCGGCTTCCTGCAGGCCCACGTCTCGGGCAGCCAGGCCCGGGACTGCGAGGCGTACGCCAACCGGCTCGGCGCGTACGCGCGCGGCTCGCTGCGCAAGCGCGCCTCGGCGGAGGTCGGGCGGCACCTCAAGGAGTGCGACCGGTGCACGGCCGCCTGCCTGGAGCTGTCCGAGATCAACCACGGGCTGCGCGCGCTGCTGCCCGGTGGGGTGCTGGTCTGGATCGGCGTGGGCGGTGCCGGTGCCGCCGCGGCCGCCGTGGGCGGGGCGGCGGTGGTCGGCGGCGCGGCCGCCGGAACCGCGACCGCCACGACGGGCGGCACGGCGACGACGGGAGCGACGAGCGGTGCCGCCGCGGGTGCGGCGGGAAGCGCGGGTGGGGCCGCGGGTGGAGCCGGGGCCGCCGGTGGCGGCGGTGCGGGCGCGGGCGCGGGTGCCGGTGCGGCCGGGGAGGGCCTGGGCACCGCGGCCAAGGCCGGTGTCGTCGCCGCGATCGCGGTGGCCGCCGCGGCCGTCGCCGCGTACGCGCTCACCGGCTCGCCCGAGCCCAAGCCCCCGGTGGCCGCTCCCCCGGCGTCCGCCCCGGCCGCGCCCGCGCCGTCGGCCCCCGCGCCCGGGGCGGCGGCCCAGGAACCGGCGCCGCAGCCGGACCCGGCCGGCCCCGAGCCGGGCTCCGTGCAGGAGCCCGCGCAGGAGCCCGCCCCCTCGCCGTCCGCGTCCGCGTCCGCGGCACCCGGCACGACGCCCAGGCCCGCCCCGCCGGCCGCATCAGGCACGCCGTCGGCCGGTCCGGCGGCGGCCTCGCCGACGACCGCGCGCACGACGGCCACACCCACCCCGACGCCGACGTCGGCGCTCTCGCCGACCCCGACGCCGAGCCCGTCGCAGAGCCCGGTCCTGGTGATCCCGCAGCCGAGCCTGCCGCCGCTGCCCACGCCCGAACCACCGGTCATCCCGACGCCCCAGCCGCCGGTGATCCCGACGCCCAGCCCCACGGCGAACGTGCCGACGGTGGTCCCCACGACTCCGCCGCCACCGGCCGACTTCTGGGCCGACGGCCTGCCGGTGTTCAAGCCCGGCAACAACCGGGTGCCCCCGCCGCAGCCGAGCATCCGGCAGAAGGGGAGCGACTGGTTCTGGCAGCGGGACGACGTGTCGATCGGGGGCACCGAGCACCGGCACGGCCTCTCCGTGCACGCCCCGGCGGCCACGCTGATCGACCTCAACCGCATCTGCACGTCCTTCGACGCGGTGGCCGGGATGGACGACCTGAGCGTGACCCTCGGCGGCGTGGTGTTCTCGGTCCAGGGCGACGACGGGCGGACGCTGTGGAGTTCGCGCACGCTGCGGGCGGGCGATGCGGCGGTGCCGGTGCACGTGCCGCTGGACGGACAGAAGTCGATCAAGCTGGTGGTGACGCCGGTGAACGGCATCTGGTCGGCGCTGAACATGGCCGACTGGGCCGAGGCCCGCTTCAGGTGCGTCTGACCGTCTGAAGCGGGCCTCGGGGGCGGCCCGGCCGGGGCCGCCCGGATGGATGCGGGCGGCTCAGATGGCGCAGGAGCCGTCCGCGCAGGCCTCGCCGGCCGGGGCGACCTGCACCGGCGCGGGCCGGCGCTCGCCGATCTCGGTGGCGACCTGCTCCAGCACCCGGCGGAAGGTCTCGGCCTCCTGACCGCCCTGGACGGCCCACTTGCCCTCGAAGACGAAGGTCGGCACGGCGGTGATGCCCAGCTCGCGGGCCTCGGCCAGCTGCGCGCGGACCTCGGCGGCGCCCTCGTCCCCCGCGAGGTAGGCGGCCACCCGGTCGCGGTCCAGACCCGCCCCGACGGCGACCTCGGTGAGCGCGTCACGGTCGCCGACGTCCACGCCGTCGGTGAAGTGCGCCTTGAGCAGGGCCTCCTTGAGACGGCCCTGGGCGGCCGCGCCGTACTCGGTCTCGGCGAGGTGCAGCAGGCGGTGGCCGAGGAAGGTGTTGGCGTGCAGGGCGGCGTCGAAGTCGTAGGTGATGCCCTCGGTGCGGCCCAGCTCGGCCACCCGGGCGTCCATCGCGACCGACTGCGGGCCGTAGCGCTCGGCCAGCCACTCCCGGTGCGGGCCGGCGGTGGCCGGCGCGTCCGGCACCAGCTGGTACGGCCGGTAGACCACCTCGACGTTCTCCTTGCCCGCGAAGCCGTCGAGCGCCTGCTCGAAGCGGCGCTTGCCGATGTAGCACCAGGGGCAGGCGATGTCGGAGTAGATCTCGACCTTCATGACGGGGGCTCCAGGAAGTGGGGAGGGAGTACGGTCCGAAATTGGTGAACGGTGAACCATCTCGGGGCATTCCCGGCGTCCGGCGGCTCCCGGCGCTCAGCTCTCGGGCGGGGCGGGGACGACCAGCACGGGGCAGGCGGCGTGGTGGACGACGGCGCTGCCGACCGAACCGAGGAGGAGGCGGGTGAAGCCGCCGTTGCCCCGGGTGCCCAGCACCAGGGTGTGCTGGCGGGCCGAGGCGGCCAGCAGCACCTCGATCACGTTGCCGAGCACCACGTGCAGCGACATCTCGGCGGTGCACGGGTGGGGGCGGGCCCGCTGGACGGCGGTCACCGAGCGGCGCACGCCGTCGGCCATCGACTCGACCAGGGTCTCCACGCTCTCCTGGACCAGCTCGGCCATCCCCGGCGGGTAGCCGGCGGGCGCCGGGTTGACCACGGCGAGCACGTACAGGGGCAGGCCGTGCGCCTCGGCCTCGGTCATCGCCCGTTCCAGTGCCCAGAGCGAACCGTCCGACCCGTCGCACGCCGCGAGCACTCCCGGCGGGCGCCCCGTCGGCGGCCGCCCGAGCACCGGGAGCACGACGGGGACGGACGGATCCGGACTGGCACTGGTCACCAGGACCTCCGTGGATGCGGGAGAGGGGAAGGGGCGGAACGCCCCGCCATGATCGCCGCCCGACCCCCGCCCCACCCCGAGCCGCGCCGAACGAACCCGCGAGGCACGACGCAACGCACCGACCGCACAGGAAGTCGGACCGGCCGACTTCCCACTCCGCACGCGCGGGGCCGGGCACCGGAAATCAGTGGACCGGTCGGCATATCCGGTCCGCATATTTCGGGGGTCAGGGAAAGCGGGTGGGGGTGAGGGCGGGATGGGTGGGGCGGGGGAGGCCGGTCCAGCAGGCGCCGTGGCGGCGGGCGCGGATGCGGCGGAGCCAGAGTTCGGTGGCGACCAGGTCGGCGAGGCCGGCGAGGGTGGCCGGCGGGAGGGGGGCGGCCTGGTCGGCGGCGCGGGTGAGGGCGGCGCGGACGGCGGGGAGGTCGATCAGGCCGGCCTCCGCGAGCAGGGGGGCGTCGAAGAGTTCGGCCAGGCCGTCGGCGGCGAGCCGTAGACCCGCCCGGGCGGGGGCGGCGCGGTCGGGGCGGGGCCCGCGTCCCCAGTCGGGCGGCAGGTCGGTGCGCCCGGTGCCGGCCAGGACGGATCGCAGCAGCGCGTGCCGGGCTCCGGGCTGGAGGCGGACGTCGTCCGGGAGCAGCCGGGCGGCGCGCACCACCTGGTTGTCGAGGAAGGGCGCGTGCAGGCGCTGCCCGGGCTGTTCGGTGGCGTGCACCAGCGTGCGGAAGCCGCGCGCGTGCCGGTGGAGGGCGTGCCGGGCCCGGTACGCGCCTGGGTGTTCCCCAGGCGCCGGTTCGCGCGCCGCCAGACGCAGCCGCAGTGCGACGGCGGAGAGCGCCTCGTCGGACAGCCAGCGGGCGGCCGGCCCCGGGACCACCCAGGCGAGGTCGTCCGCCGAGCGGGTGCCCGCCGTACCGCCGCCGTCGGGGCTGCGGCGCAGGGTCAGCTTCACGGCCGTGTCGTCGAGCGCGTCCGCGTACCGGCTGCGGGCGAGCCGGTGAGCGGCGCGCAGCACGGTGAGCGGGGTCCGCAGCGCGCCCGCGAGGACACCGGCGGCGGCCCGGTCGGCGCCCGCCAACGCGGCCACCGGGGAAAGGAGTTCGCGCGCCCGGCCGGCCCGGACCAGGTCGGCCAGCCGGGCCGGGTGCCCGTCCAGGACGTGCCGGGCGCCGTGGCCGGTGAGGTGCTCGGTGCCGCCCGCCTCGAACCGGGCCCCGGCCCAGGCCGCGGCGACGAGTTCCGGCCCGGGCTCGTCGGTGAGCCGCCCGGCCGTCGGGTCGGCGCGCAGGTCCGCGTAGGGGAGGGTGTCCGGGCCGGTGGCGAGCACGATGTGGCGCAGTCGCGGCACGTCCGGGGCGGCGGGGGCGGCGGTGTCGCCGGAGGTGATGGCGGCGACCGGCTCGGGGGCGGTCCGCGGTCGGCCGGCGGCGCGGGCCCAGGAGCCCTTCACGGCCCCGGTGCGCACGACCGTCGGCCGGCCGGCGTCCGGCCCCGGCGGCGCCGCCGGTCCGGACTCGGCGGGCGGCGGCCCGGGCTGCCGCGGGACGCCGGCGGCGAGCGGGACGGCGGCGGCGAGCAGGGCGACGGTGGCCGACGCCGGCCCGTACGAGAGGTCGACGCCGAGCCGGGCCCGCCCCGGCGGCCCGGCCGGGCTGCTGCGGACCCGGAAGCGGACCGATTCCAGCAGCGCCCGGGTGAGTTCCCGGACGGCCGCCGCCTCGCCGCGCCCGCGCGCCCCGCCGGCACCCGGCTCGTCGTACCCGGAGAGGTACGGCCGCCCGTCGCGCAGTCCCAGCGCGTGCCCGGGCGGCACCCGCTGCACGCCGAGGTAGGGCGTGCCGGTGCCGAGTGCCTCCGGTGCCTCGGGGCAGGCCAGCCGGGCGGCGAGGTGGCCGGTGTCCAGCGGTGCGCCGATCAGGTCGGCGAGCGGCAGGGCGGCGGTGGCGTACGCGGTGCCGCCGCCCCAGGGGGTGTGGAAGACCGGCCGGGCGCCGGCCAGGTCGGTGAGCAGCACCGTGGAGCGGGTGCCGCTGCGCAGCACCACGGTGTAGCCGCCGGGCCAGGCGGTGAGGTGGCGGACGGCGCCGCCGCGGGCGGCGGCCAGGCCGGCGGCGAGCTCGGCGTCGGTGGCGCCGCAGTGGCCCAGGACGGCGAGCCGCAGCACGGCGGGGCCGGCCTCGACCGGGTCCGGGCCGGTGGGGCCGGTGGTGACGACGGCGGGGGCGCCGGGTCTGAGGGTGACCAGGCGGATCTCCTCGGGCCGCCAGTCGCCGACGGCCCAGAGCGGGTCGGGCCCGCTCCACAGGGGGCGCGCGGCGATCGGAGCGACCGCACCGGGCGGCTGGTGCGCCGGCGCACCCGGTCGGGGCGCGCCCGTGCACCAGCCCGTCAGCCACCGCATCGCGCCTCCACCGCACGAGGACCAGCACCGCGCGGTGCGCCCGTCAGCGGGCGGTCCCCCTGGTCGGCCCGTGGCGCACCGTCAGAAGACATGGTGCCACCGGTCGCGCTCCCGGTGACCGGAGTTGTCGTTTCCGGTACGCCCCCGGGCGGGCGGGTGCGCCGTCCGGCACGCGGCGTCGAACGCCCGGACGAGACTCGGACGCCCCCCGGACAACACCCCGGACGGGCCGCCCTGTTGGGGCGGGCCGGGCCTCCCCCTCCTCGGCCCGGACCGCCCTCCGCGACGCCCTGTCATGGCCATCGCGAAATGGCCGAAAGACGCCGCTCGGCCCGGGAGGGCATCCGCATGCCCTCCCGGACGGCGCCACCGCCCGCGGGGATGTAGGCGGTGGCATCCCCCGGCCCGCCGGGTCCTCGACGGCGGGCCGACCCACGACCACCAGCGAATCGCCGACCAGCCGGTCGGGCCAGGGGGCACGGCCGGGCGCACATCGACACGGGACCGGAGCACGACGCTCCGGCGCGCCGCCCGGACACCCTCGGACGGCCGGATCCGGGCGGTCCGCGCCGAGCCGCCGGACCGCCCGGGCGCCGGGCCCGGGCGCGCGATCCCGCCATCCGGAATGCGGCCTCTTAACCGTCGGAACGCGTCCGACTACTCTAGGTACAGCAGCTACGGCCCGGTGCCGCCCGGGCCCCGCGCACAAGGCCGCAGGAGGTGCCCCCGCCACCATGACCGTCAGCCCACGAGGACCGAACGAACGGCTCGGCACGCTCCTGACGCTCGCCCAGATCAGCAACGCGGGGCTGGCCCGCCGCGTCAACGACCTCGGCGCACAACGCGGGTTGACGCTCCGCTACGACAAGACCTCGGTGGCCCGCTGGGTCAGCAAGGGCATGGTGCCGCAGGGGCCCGTCCCGCACCTGATCGCCACCGCCATCGGCGGCAAGCTCGGCCGGCCGGTACCGCTGGAGGAGATCGGCCTCGGCGACACCGACCCGGCGCCCGAACTCGGCCTCGCCTTCCCGCGCGAGGTCCCCGACGCGGTGCGCTCCGCCACCGACCTCTGGCGGGTCGACCTCGACCTGCGGCGCGGCCCCGGCGGCGGGCGCTGGAGCGACAGCCTGGCCGGCACCTTCTCGGTCGCCGCGTACGCGACCCCGGTCTCCCGCTGGCTGATCACCCCCGCCGACGGCTCGGTGGCCCGCGACGTGCCGCGCTCCCCCGCCGAGGCCGGCTCGTACCGGGTCGGCCACTCGGACGCCGCCAAGCTCCGCGAGGCCGCCCAGGAGGCCCGCCGCTGGGACTCCAAGTACGGTGGCGGGGACTGGCGTTCGTCGATGGTGCCGGAGTGCCTGCGGGTCGAGGCGGCACCGCTGCTGCTGGCCTCGTACAGCGACGCGGTGGGCCGGGCGCTGTTCGGCGCGACGGCCGAACTCACCCGGCTGGCCGGGTGGATGGCCTTCGACACCGGCCAGCACGAGGCCGCCCAGCGCTACTACATCCAGGCCCTGCGGCTCGCCCGGGCCGCCGCGGACGTCCCGCTCGGCGGCTACGTGCTGGCCTCGATGAGCCTGCAGGCCGGGTACCGGGGCTTCGCCGAGGAGGCCGTGGACCTCGCCCAGGCCGCCCTGGAGCGCAACCGGGGCCTGGCCACCGCCCGGACGATGAGCTTCTTCCACCTGGTCGAGGCACGGGCCCAGGCCAAGGCGCGGAACGCGGCGGCGTGCGCGACGGCGCTCGGGGCGGCGGAGAGCGCGCTGGAGCGGGCGCGCGCCGGGGATCCCGATCCGGCGTGGATCGACTTCTACGCCTACGACCGGCTCGCCGCCGACGCCGCCGAGTGCTTCCGCGACCTCGGTGTGCCCTCCAAGGTCCGCCAGTTCACCCGCGAGGCGCTGGCCCGGCCCACCGAGGGGTTCGTCCGCTCGCACGGCCTGCGGCTGGTGGTCTCCGCGATGGCCGAGGCCGAGGCGGGCAACCTCGACGCGGCGGTCGCGGCGGGCGAGCGCGCCGTCGACGTGGCCGGGCGGATCTCCTCGCAGCGCAGCCGCGAGTACGTGGTGGAGATGCTGCGCCGGCTGGAGCCGTTCCAGGGCGAGCGCCGCGTCCGCGAGTTGACCGAACGGGCCCGCGCGGTGATCGTCGCCCCGGCCTGACCGTCGGCGTGACCGTCGGCCCGGCCGAGAGCCCCGCCGACGCCCCCGCCGACGCCCCCGCCGAGGGCCTCGCCCCCTCGACCGGCCCCCGCCGGCATGGCAGCATCGCGGACGGACGGGGACGGTCGGACGAGGCGAGGCGAGGAGCGGGCCGTGCGGTACGACGTCGACGTACTGGTGGTGGGGGGCGGGATCGTCGGGCTCGGCACGGCGTACGCGCTGACCGTGGCCCGGCCCGGGCTGCGGCTCACCGTCCTGGAGAAGGAGCCCGGCCTGGCCGCCCACCAGACCGGGCACAACAGCGGGGTGATCCACAGCGGCGTCTACTACCGGCCGGGTTCCCTCAAGGCCCGCTACGCGGTGGCCGGCGCCGCCGAGATGGTGGAGTTCTGCCGCGCCCACGCCATCCCGCACGAGGTCACCGGGAAGCTGATCGTCGCCACCGGGCCCGCCGAACTGGACCGGCTGCGCACCCTGGCCGAACGCGGCCGGGCCAACGGCATCCCGGTCACCGAACTGGACCGCCGGGGCATCGCCGCCCACGAGCCGCAGGTCACCGGCATCGCCGGGCTGCACATCGGGACCACCGGCATCTGCGACTTCCCGGCCGTGGCCGCCGCCTACGCGCGGCTGGCCCGCGAGGCCGGGGCGGAGATCCGCACCGGGGCCGAGCTGCGGGCGGTCGCCCGACGGGCCGACGGCGTCACCGTGCAGACCTCGGCGGGCGAGCTGCGCTGCCGGGTCCTGGTGAACTGCGCGGGCCTGCACAGCGACCGGATCGCCCGGCTGGCCGGTGACGACCCCGGGGTGCGGATCGTGCCGTTCCGCGGCGAGTACTACGAACTCGTCAAGGAGCGGCGGGAGTTGGTCCGTGGACTGGTCTATCCGGTACCCGACCCGGCCTTCCCGTTCCTGGGCGTCCACCTGACCCGCGGCGTGCACGGGGACGTGCACGTCGGCCCCAACGCGGTGCCGGCGCTGGCCCGCGAGGGCTACGACTGGCGCACCGTGCGCCCGCGCGACCTCGCCGGCACGGTCGCCTTCCCCGGCACCTGGCAGATAGCCCGCCGGCACTGGCGCTACGAGGTGGGCGAACTGCACCGCTCGCTGTCCAAGCGGGCGTTCACCGCCGCCGTCCGGCGACTGCTGCCGGCCGTCACGGCGGCCGACCTGGTCCGGGCCGGGGCCGGCGTCCGCGCCCAGGCGGTGGCCCGGGACGGCTCGCTGCTGGACGACTTCGCCTTCGCCGGCTTCGACCCGGACGACCCGCGCTCCACCCGCCGCCTGGTGCACGTGCTGAACGCGCCCTCCCCGGCGGCGACCGCCTCGCTGCCGATCGGCCGGGAGGTGGCCCGCCGGGCGCTGGCCGCGCTGGAGGCGGGCGGCTGAGGGCGGCCGCGGCGACGGCGGACCCGGCGGACGTGAGGGCGGACGTGGGGACCGTCACAGGGCCTGCGGCCCGCGCCCGACGGCCCCGTAGACTCGGGTGATTGTGACTGCCACCGCCCCGATCCCCCAGCCATCGCCCTCCGCCCGGCTCTCCGCGGCGCCCGCCGCGTACCCCGCGCCGATGTACCCGCACAAGGCCACCGAGGCCCAGCACAGCGAGCGGCGCATCCGCAGCTTCCAGCCGCGCCGGGGCCGGATGACCAACGCCCAGGCGGGCGCGCTGGACCGGGGCTGGGAGAAGTACGGCATAGCGATCGACGGCACCCCGCTCGACCTGCCCGCGCTGTTCGACGGCCTGCCGGTCACCCTGGAGATCGGCTTCGGCATGGGCGAGACCACCGCCGCGATGGCCGCCGCCGACCCCGCGACGGGCATCCTGGCCGCCGACGTCCACACCCCCGGCCACGGCAACCTGCTCGGCCTGCTGGAGCGCGACGGCAGCACCAACGTCCGCCCGGCCGCCGGTGACGCCGTGATCCTGCTGCGCGACATGCTGTCCGACGCCTCGCTGGCCGGTCTGCGGGTCTACTTCGCCGACCCGTGGCCCAAGCCCAAGCACCACAAGCGCCGTCTGATCCAGCCCTCCTTCCTGGAACTGGTCCTCCCCCGGCTGGCCCCCGGCGCGCTGGTGCACTGCGCCACCGACTGGGAGCCGTACGCCGAGCAGATGCTCGACGTGCTGTCCGCCTCGCCGGAGCTGGAGAACCTGCACCCCGAGGGCGACGGCACCGGCTGGCTGGAGCCGGCCGACCACCCGGACGGCTCCGTCCCCGGCTACGCGCCGCGACCGGCCTGGCGCCCGGTCACCAAGTTCGAACGGGCCGGCATCGCCAAGGGCCACGTGGTGCACGACCTGCTGTTCCGCCGCCGCTGAGCCTCCGCCGGGCGTTCGACCCGGCGAACCCCGCCGGCCCCGGTGGCCGCCGGCGGACGGGACCGGTGCGGGGCGCCCGCCCCGACTCCTCCCGGCCGCCGGGTGGCGTGGCCTACCCTGTGGCGCGTGAGCACCCCGTCCGGCGGCGGGTACGAGATCACCGTGCGGGCCGCCGACGACCGAGAGATGCCCACGCCCACCGCCGGCACCCGGACCATCCCGGGGCCCCGGAGGCGCCGGGCGCACCGGCTCGTGCCCACCCTCGTGTCCCGGCCGCGCCGAGGTGCCGACCCCGCCGGCCCGGACGTTCCGCCCCCGGCCGACCCCGCCGGCACCGCTCGCCCCGCAGGCGCCGCCGCCCGTGCGCTGCGCTCGGTCGCGTTCTCCTCGGTGACCGCGGCGGTCGTACTGGCCCTGGCGGGCTGCGGCGTGCTGATCCTCCACCTGGTCCGCCGCCAGACCGGCACCGCCGGGCTGCTGGTCGGCCTCGGCCTGGCGATGGTCCCGCTGCCCTTCGTGCTCGGTGGGCTCGCCTGGCTCAACCAGACCGCCCGGGTGCCGCTGCGGCACACCGTCTTCTGCCTCGGCTGGGGGGCCTGCGCCGCCACCACGGTGGCCATCCTGGCCAACAGCTGGACCAGCAGCTACCTGACCGCCCACCAGGGCAGCCTCGGCCAGGCGCTGGGCGCCGACGTGGTCACCCCACTGATCGAGGAGAGCGCGAAGGGCGCCGCCCTGCTCGTCCTGCTGCTGCCGCTCGGCCGGCGGCTGCGCTGCGCGGCCCGGCCCGGCACGGGGCGGGGCGGACAGCCCGGCGCGGGCCCGGCGCACCGGCTGCCCGGCCCCCGGCGCCCGCGCGGGTACGAGCGCCGGCTCGCCCTGCCGCACGCCCGCGGCCGACTACGGCTGCGCCCCTACCCGCGCCCGCTGCTCCACCCGCTGCCCGGCCCGTTGCCCGGCCCGCGCCCCGGCCACCGGCGGGCCCGGTCCCGGCCGCGCGTCCTGGCCGCCGGGGTGGTGCTCGGCGGGATCACCGCCTGCGGCTTCGCCTTCACCGAGAACGCGCTCTACCTGGGGCGGGCGTTCACCGACGACCAGCAGCAGCGGCTGGACAGCATCGGCCTCGGCGAGCCGCCGAGCCTGCGGGACTTCGACAGCACGGTGCAGACCTTCGTGCTGCGCGGCCTCCTCTCGCCGTTCGCCCACCCGCTGTTCACCGCGCTGACCGGGCTGGGGCTGGCGCTCACCCTCACCACCGGGCGCCGCCGGCTGGCCCGGCTGGCGGCGCCGACCGGGCTGGTCCTGTCGATGGCCCTGCACGGCACCTGGAACGCCGCCGCCGACCTCGGCACCCGCGGCTTCCTGCTGGTGTACGCGGTGCTGATGGTGCCGTGCTTCGCGGCGCTGGTCTGCTTCTCCGCCTGGGCCCGGACCCGAGCCGGGCGGCACACCGCACGGGAACGATGAGGGACGGTGCGCCGCGTGGTGCGCGGGGGTGCGCGGGGACGGATGTGGAACCGATTTCCCATTCGGGCGACTTCCCCGTATGGTTGTGTTCACCGACGCGGGGTGGAGCAGCTCGGTAGCTCGCTGGGCTCATAACCCAGAGGTCGCAGGTTCAAATCCTGTCCCCGCTACTCAGTAGCCGAAGGGCCCGGAGGATTCTTCCTCCGGGCCCTTCGTCATGCCCGGTGTCCCGGGCGCGGCACGGTCCTGCCACGAAGCTGTAACGGCGCGGCGAGTCAAGATCAGTTAAATGATCTTTCGATCATACTGAGCGGGAAAATCACTTGTTCGGACGCGTACCGTCATGTCCGGGTTAGGAAGACTCATGCTGTCGAAGCGCCTTGCCAGCACCGCCGCGATCTGTCTGCTGCTGGCCGCCGGGGCGACCGCCTGCGGCGACGACAAGGCCTCCGCCACCAAGCTGGACACCGCCAAGCTCAGTGCCGAGGAGATCCAGAAGAAGGCCAAGGACGCCCTGGCCGGTGCCACCTCGGTCAAGGTCGTGGGCTCCATCAGCAACGCCGCCGAGAAGATGACCGTGGACCTGGCGGTCGACACCGAGGGGAAGTGCAAGGGCTCCATCTCCATGCCCGGGATGGGCAAGTTCGAGCTGCTGGGCGACGGCAAGCAGGTCTACCTGAAGCCCGACGCCGAGTTCATCGGCAACGTCGCCGGGGGCGGCGCGGAGGGCGCCCAGGCCGCCGAGCTGCTCAAGGGCCGCTACATCGCGGGCGTCCAGGACGACCCCGAGATGAAGGAGCTCACCACCGCCTGCAACCTCAAGGACCTCACCAAGAGCTTCCTGGAGGACGGCAAGTCCACCGACCTGACCAAGGGCTCGGCCGGCACCGTCAACGGCGCGAAGACCTTCAGCATCAAGTCGAAGAACAGCGGCGGCGACGAGATGGTCCTGCACGTCGCCACCGAGGGCACCCCGTACCCGCTGCGGATCGAGAAGACCGGCAAGGGGGGCGGCCAGGCGGACTTCACCGAGATCAACAAGCCGCTGACCATCCAGGCCCCGCCGGCCGACCAGGTCATCGACTACTCGAAGTTCAAGTCCCAGGCCACGGCGGCCTGATCCGGCACCGGGAAGCACGCCGGATAAATCCGTTGCCCTCCGTCCGGTGGCCTGCCTATGGTGGCGGCACACTGAAAGGAGGTGATCCTGAATTGAGTTCCATCAGGATGCGTGAGGTGGCTGCTCGCTAGAGCCGCCCCTGCCTGCGCAGGGCGAGGCCCCAGGCCTCCGGCAGGCGAAATCCCAAGCAGTCACCCGGCCCGCGGGCTCACCGGTACATCCCCGGTGCCTCGGCGCCCGATGCCCCTCGTCGTGGGCACGGCCGCCGCGGAGCAGCCCGCGGGCCGTCTGCGTTCCCGGACGGTTCCACCGCACCGGTCCCGTGCGGGTGTGTCCGCGCTCCCAGCGGGGATGCCCCCGATGTCGGGGGCATCCCCGCTAGAGTCGGCGCGCGCTCCGCAGGGGCGGGGTGCGGGCACTGGGGGTGGTGGGCGATGGCGACGGCGAATCGGCGGACCGGCGGCGCGGCGGTCGTGCGGACGGCACAGCGGGCGGCGGGCGGGATGCTGCTGGGCTCGGGCCTGGTGGGCCTGGTGCTGTTCTCACTGGGGCGGCCGCACCCCTGGCAGGCCCTGGGCGGCGGACTGGTGGTGGCCTGCGCGGCGACCCTGGTCGGCGGTGCGCTGGGGTTCCTGTTCGGGGTGCCCCGGGTGCGCGGCGGCTCGGGCGGCGCGGGAGCCGCCGGGGCCGGTGAACCGCACGGCTCGTACGCGCCGAACACCAACCTGGAGCAGGTCTCGGACTGGCTCACCAAGGTGCTGCTGGGCGTCGGGCTGACCCAGCTCGGCTCGCTCGGCGAGCGCCTGGACCGGCTCGGGACGGCGCTCGCCCCGGCGCTGGGCGGCGGCGCGGGCACGGCCCCGTTCGCGGCCGCGCTGGTCCTCTACTTCCTGCTGCTCGGCTTCCTGGCGGGCTGGCTGCTGACCCGGCTGGCGCTGCCGCGGGTGCTCTCCGACGCCGACCAGGCACTGGACCTCTTCCTCGCCGGGCAGGACCGGGACCGCAAGGGCGACAAGGTGGGCGCCGACGACCTGCGGATGCGGGCGATGCAGCACCTGGGCCTGGTCGGCACCAGCCCCGGGAAGCCGGACGACCTGCCCGGCTCGATGCTGCCGGCGGACCGGGTGACCGGGCCGGAGCGGGTGGTGGCCGAGGTGCGGTCGACGGCCCGGCGGTCGGCGCTGACGGCGTCCCGGGTGCGGGAGCTGTTCGCGGACGGCTCGGAGGGACGGCGGATCCAGGCGCTGGCCCTGATGCAGGGCGATCCGGCGCTGGCCGACCTGCCGAGCGTGCTGGACGCGATCGAGCACCCGCGCTCCGGGTTCGAGCAGTACCACGCGCTGCTGGCGGCGCGCGGGCTGATGTCCGGGCTACCGGCCGAGGAGGCCGGGCGGCTGCGGGACGCGGTGGCGGGGCGGCTGATGGCGCCGGACGGGATCCCGTACGGCTCGGACCGGAGCTGGCTGGCGGAGAAGATCCTCTCGGGCCTGGAGGCTCCCGGGCTCGTGCCTCGCCAACCGGGCGGAACGCTCCCGGTACGGGCCCAGGCGCCGGCCGCGGCGAAGGCGACGGCACCGGCGGCGGAGGCCGGGGAGCCGCGGGACTGACCGGGCCTACAGCGGGAAGCGGAGCTCGGGCCGGTCCCAGCCGATCGGCGGCCGGGCCGGGAAGGTGCCGACCCGCTCGGCGCCCATCCGCAGGTAGAAGGCCTCGGCGGGCGGGTGGGAGACCACCCGGACGCCGCCGTCGACGCCGAGGGCGCGGGCACGGTCGAGCAGGTGGGTGATGAGCCGGCGGCCGACGCCGAGACCCTGCGCGGCGTCGGCGACGAACATGAGGTCGAGTTCGGCGGGGTCGGTGATCAGCGCGTAGAAGCCGAGCAGGTGGTCGTCGGCGGCGCGGACCGCGAGGTGGACCTCGTGCCGGGCCAGGTACTCGGGCGTCACCCGGTAGCCGGCGATCATCGGCGCGTAGGCGCCCCGGTAGGCGGAGCAGTCCTGGATCAGGGCGGTGAGCCGGTCGGCGTCCGAGGCCTCGGCCGGCTTGATCATCATTTCGGTCATGGCCGGTCAGTATAGGGGTGAACCTATCAGGTGACCATTACCCGGGGGGCGACCCGGTGCAGCACCAGCACCCGCTGGGCCCGACCGCCCCGGTCGACGGGTGGCACCACCCGGATCTCGCTGGCGATCCGGCGCTCGCCGAGCGCATGGCGGGCGGCGTCCAGCCCGGCGGTGCGGCGCCCCTCGCCGTCGTACAGCGGGTGGACCCGGACCTCGCCGCCGGGGGCGGTGACCCGGACCAGTTCGAGCAGCGCGGCCAGCTGCCGCTCCGGTCCGAACAGCTCGGGGTAGGCGAAGACCAGGTAGCCGCTCAGGGTGAGGGCGAAGGTGCCGTCCGCGAAGGGGAGCCGGGGCAGCTCGGCCGCGACGTACTGGCCGGGGTGGGCGGCGCGGTCGGCGGCGAAGAGCCGGCGGGCCCGGTCCCAGCCGCGCAGGTAGTGCTCGGGCCGACGGTGCCGGCGGGCCGGGTAGAGGTCCGGGCGGGCCGCCATCGCGGCGGCCATCGCGGCCCGGGCGGCCAGGGCGCGGGCGGTGATCTCCTCGGCCGGCCGGGCGTACACCGGGTCGGCGGCGATCACCCGGCAGCCGAGCGGGCGGGCCTCGGCGACCAGGGCGGCAGCGCCGCCGGGGCAGTCCAGCAGTGGGCCCGGCAGGGCGGCGATCCGGGCGCGGGTGAGGCCGAAGAGGCCGCAGTACTCGTCCAGCGGGCGGGAGGTCACCAGGGGTGCGGACGGGACCGCGGCCGGGGCGCGGGCGGTCCGGTCGGCCATCGCCGCCATCCGACCACGGGCCGTCGGCGCCCGCACCCGGAGCCGTCCGGGCGGGGCGCGGGGCCGGGCGCGGGCGTCGGGTGCGGGCGTCGGGCGCGGGCGTCGGGGGCGGGTGGGTCAGCGGCCGAGCAGGCCGCGGGCGGCGAAGCGGTTGACGTTGGTCAGGCCGCGCACCAGCTGCGGGGTCAGGAAGACGAACAGCATGCCGACCAGGCAGACTCCGGCGATCTGCAGCGGCGACTCGATGTAGTACTCGTGCCGGACGCCGTCGTCGCCGGTGAAGTCGAAGAGCCGGTAGCCGGGCCAGTCGACGTAGCGCGGGAACACCCAGTGGTAGACGGGGTAGAGCGCGAGCGTCCAGCCGACGCAGAGGAAGACCAGCGACACCGCCATGCTGAGGATCGCCCACGGCAGCATCACCACCTGGTGGAGCACGGCCTTCCAGCCGGCCGCGTCCGCGATGCGGGCGGTGATCGCGCCCCAGGCGCCCGGCCGGACGGCGCGGACCGGCGCCGGGGCGGGCACGTCCAGCGCGAGCAGGCCGCGCACCCGGGCCCGCTCCAGCCCGCCGAAGCCGCGGGCGGTGGCGGTCAGCGCGGCCAGCACCGGCAGGCCGAGCACGGTGACGACGGTGCCGAGGCCGAGCGAGAACAGCGCGACGGCGACGGCGAAGCCGACGACCGCCAGCGGCAGGCCGGTCAGCGTGTAGCCGATCTCGCGGTAGAAGTAGGAGGTGAACGGGGCCCGCCAGGCGTACGGCGGCTCCTCGATGCGGCGGGCGACGGTGCGGCGGTCGCCGCCGTCACGGCCGTCGTACGCGTCGTACTCGTCGCGCTGCATGCTGTGGGTGCTCATGGCCGGCTCTCGGTCCCTCGGGTCGGTCTCGGTTCGGGCTCGTGGGGTCTGTCCTGCTGACTCCCCGAGCCTGTCAGAGCGCGCGGCGGCGGAACATCCGGCTCCCCGGCGAACCGGGGGTGGGGTTATCCCCCGGTCACCGGCTCGTCGTCGGCGAGGAGCGCGTACTGGTAGGCGTCGCGCCAGCCGTCCCGGCGGCGGTAGTCGTGCCGGACCCGGCCCTCCAGCCGGAAGCCCGCCCTGGTCAGCACCCGGATCGAGGCGGCGTTGTCGACGTCCACCCGGGCCTCCAGCCGGTGCAGGCCGAGCGGGCCGAAGGCGAGGCCGCGCAGCAGGCCGACCAGCTCGCCCGCGTAACCGAGCCCCCAGACGTCACGGCGCAGGGCGTAGCCGAGGTGGGCGGCGTGGTGGGGGACGAGGCCGAGCGCGGCGTTGCCGATCGGGACGGCGCGGGCCGGGTCGTCGGCGTCGGCGAGCCGGGTGACGGCCAGCCGGTAGACCTCCCGGTGCTCCTTCTCCGCCTCCTCCACGAACTGGGCGACCTGGTCGGCGCAGGTCTCCGGATCCCACGGCGCGAAGGGGAGGTAACGGGTGGCCTCCGGGTCGCCGAACACCGCGTGCAGCGCGTCCACGTCCTCCGGCGTGTGGTGGAACTCGCGGACGGCCAGCCGGGGACCGGTGAGTCGGACGGGGACCATGGCTCCCGACCCTACCCCCGACCAGCGGTTACGGTTCGTGGTTATGGAAGACGAAGACCTGCGGCTCGCCCCGCGCACCAAGGCCGCCGAACTGCTCGCCTGGGCGGAGGCGGCGGGCCACCGGCCGGTCGCCGAGGCCCCGCTGCGGGCGGTGCTGGCGCTGCTGGAGCTGGGCGGGGGCAGGATGCACGACGGCTGGCCCGAACTGACCTCCGCCGCGGTGGAGCACCTGCTGTACGAGCGGCTGTACCTGTACGTCCAGCCGGAGCCGGGGCAGGACCCGCTGGCGTACGGCGCGGCGGTGCGGCTGCTGGTCGACCACCAGCGGGCGGCGAAGCGGCTGAACGCCAAGCGGCAGGAGCGGCTGCACGCCGAGGCCGAGTGGCAGGGCGAGGTGGCGGCCGGGCTGCTGCGCCGGGCGGACCTGGTGACCTGGCCCCGGCTGTACACGCTGCTGCTGCGCGCGGACGGGGTGGACACCGGCGACGAGGCGGCGGTGCGGGCCTGGCTGGAGGGGTTCCGGGAGCTGGCGCCGCAGGAGCGGTCGGCGGCCTTCGCGGCGCTGGAGGCGGACGGGCTGCTGGACCCGGTGGACGACGGGGGCTGGGACGGCGGGGCCCGGGCGCTGGCGGTCGGGATGGCCACCGACGGCGCGCGACGGCTGCTGGAGCAGGGGCTGATGCAGCGCAGCTACCGGAACCTGGCGGAGCTGACGGCGCTGGGCCGGCCGATGCCGGAGGAGCTGGCCGGGGACTTCGGGGCGTTCGAGGAGGCCGCGGTCGAGGTGGCGCTGGAGCTGGCCGGCGGGTGGACGGTGCCGGGGCTGCCGCGGCTGCTGGTGGAGGAGTTCCCGGAGCTGGCGCCGGAGCCGGGGCAAGCGGAGATCGACGCCTACCTGGCCGGGCTGGAGCCGGCGGAGGACCCCGAGGGATTCGAGGGATTCGAGGGATTCGAGGGGCCTGAGGGGCCAGAGGGGTACGAGGGACCCGAGGCGGAGTAGCGACGGCAGGGCACGGCCGTGGATTCGAGCCACCGAGCGGTCAATTCCGGTACTCCTCAAGGGATTCGGGGCCGGTCAGGAGTGATGGATCGGGTGCGGTGGAATCATCCGCCATGTGAAGCGTGACATATCACACGCGCTCCACTGCTCCTCCTGCCACCGTATTCGAAGGAGAGAAACCCTGATGAAGCGTTTCGTCGCGGTCCTGGCGGCCGGTACCGCGCTGTCCTCGCTCGGTTTCGCGGGTGCCACCCAGGCCACCGCGCAGACCACCGGCACGACGGCGGGCACCACGACCACCGCGACCACCACCTGTGCCGACGGCCCCGTCGGTGCACTCCGGAGCCAGGTCTGCGTCACGATCGACGGCACCGGCGTGACGGCCGGCGGCTACACCTCGCCGACCCGTTCCGACTGGACCGCGCAGTCCGCCTCGTACACCCTGACCCTCGGCGTCGTCGGCGGCGCCTCGCTCGGCACCGACACCGGGAGCGGCATCCTCCCGCCCGGCGGGCGCGGCTTCGGCTACCTGGCGGCCACCGCGCCGTGCGGCTCCACCGTCACGGCCACCCTCACGACCACCACCTGGGGCTACGGGGCGACCGCGACCGTCACCGCGCCCGTCACCTGCTGATCCGATCCCCGACAGCGCCCCGCCCCGCCGGATCACGTCCGGCGGGGCGGGGCGCTCAGGGTGTCCGCGGCGGCGTCAGGGGGTGACGCCGCGCTGCTCGAACCAGCTCTCCGGGTCGACGGGGGCGCCGCCACCGGGGCGGACCTCGACGTGCAGGTGCGGGCCGGTGACGTTGCCGGTCGCGCCGACCTTGCCGATCTGCTGACCGGGGACGACCTTGCCCGAGCCCTTGATGATCGAGGAGAGGTGGCAGTACCAGATCTCGGTGCCGTCGGGCAGGGTCTCGACGATCCGGTAGCCGTAGGCGCCCGCCCAGCCGGCCGAGGTGATGGTGCCCTGGCCGACCGCGTAGACCGGGGTGCCGGTGTCGGCGGCGAAGTCCAGGCCGGTGTGCAGGTGGGCCCAGTAGCGGGCGCTCTGGCCGTAGTGGGCCGAGAGGTTGTAGTCCCGCACCGGCAGCTTGATGGCGGCGAGCTTGGCCTTCTCCGCCTCCTCGGCGGCCCGCCTGGCCTCCTCCTGCTGGGCGACCTGGGCGGCGCGCTTGGCCTCGGCCTCCTGGGCGGCCTGGACGCGGGCGCTCTCCTCGGCCGCGGTGCGCTGACTGTCGGCCTGCTGCTGGATGCGGGCGGCGAGCGCGAGGCCGGGGTCGGCGGAGAGCGCGACCGGCAGTTCGTCGGGCGTCTCGACGGCGGGAGCGGCGGCCGGGGTGGCGGAGGCGAAGCCGGTGGCGCCCAGGGTGGCGGCGACGGCGGTGACGCCGAGCAGCGGAGCGGTGCCGCGGCCCTGCCGGGGCATCCGGTGCCGGCTGGTCTCGGCGGCCGGCGGAGCGGTCTCGTCGGCGGGGCCGCCGAACGGGCCCTGCCCGGTGAACGGGCCGGGGTGGTCGAGCAGCTGGGTACCGGCCGAGGAACCGGACGGATGTGCCGGGGTGTGCGTCGACGCCACGGAGGCGCGCTCCTTTCCTTCCTTCGCGCCTACCGGGTTAGCTGACGGGTTCGGAGCAGGAAGGTCTCCTACGGCTGGGCCTGGGCCCGGCCGATTCACCCCAAGGAACGTGGTTCCCCGGCTCCCTGGCCTGCCCGAAGGCCGGCCGGTGGGATTAGGCGACGGCGCACGGTGCCGTCTGGGTACGGCGTTGCGACCGCGCTGCGTTATCAAACGTTAATCCGAGAGGCCCCCGATTCCAAGCCATCCGTTGGTGACGACCGATACGGACCGGACACCACGCGGTCCGGTGGGCGATTTGGGACGTTTGATGACAACTGACACTACCGAACGTGTCAGGACGTCAACGAACGGCCCCTCACTTGAGTACGCCTACTCATGTGCGGCCGGGCTCCGCGCGGCCATCCTGACGCCATGAGCGCACCGATGCAGTCCCGCACCACGCCTGCGTACTACATCCAGGCCGTGCTGTCCTTCGCCCTCTCCGGCACCGCCCTCGGCGTCGGGATCGCCTTCCTCCCGGTGGAGCCGTGGACCCGGGCGTTCCTCGCCCTCGGCCTGCTCTACACGATCACCTCGACGTTCACCCTCTCCAAGGTGGTCCGGGACCGGCAGGAGACCTCCGAGCTGGTGACCCGGGTCGACCAGGCGCGGCTGGACAAGCTGCTGACCGAGCACGACCCGTTCAAGGTGGAAGGCGTCTGACCGGTCTCCACCGGCGGGGCCGGTCACACGGAGAACGACCGATAGCTTGACGGCTAAGGCTATTAGCCTTAGCTTTATGGCCATCGGCGCCTCGCCGACGATCCCGCCCCAGGAGGCTCCCCATGAACGGCACCCTCGCCCCCGTCACCCGC
This sequence comes from Kitasatospora sp. NPDC057965, assembly GCF_042887135.1. Classification (NCBI taxonomy): domain Bacteria; kingdom Bacillati; phylum Actinomycetota; class Actinomycetes; order Kitasatosporales; family Streptomycetaceae; genus Kitasatospora; species Kitasatospora sp. NPDC057965. Next base: position 5,263 of record NZ_JBHVPZ010000052.1, on the reverse strand, counting down.
CACCTCGACCTGCCCGGCGGCCGGATCGCCTTCGACGACACCGAGCACGGCGAGGGCGTCCCGGTCGTCCTGCTCCCCGGGATGCTCGACAGCCGGGCCGCCTACCGCCACCTGCGCCCGCTGCTGGCCGCCGCCGGCCGCCGGGTGATCACCATGGACCTGCGCGGCTTCGGCGAGTCCTCGATCCTCTGGGACGACTACTCCCCCGCCGCGATAGCCGGCGACGTCCTCGCCCTGCTGGACCACCTGGGCATCGACCGGGCCGTGCTGGCGGGCAACTCCTACACCGGAGCCAGCGTCGTCAAGGCGGCCGGGGACGCCCCCGGGCGGGTCGCCGGCATCGTCCTGATCGACGCCTTCGTCGAGAACGTGCCGCCGGGCGCGCTGCAGCGCCTGGTGGTCGGCGCGATGGGCGCGCTGCTGGTGCGCTCGCCCGCGTTCTGGGGCCTCTACCACCGCAAGGCCGCCTACCCGGGGCCCAAGCCGGCCGACCACGAGGAGTACGTGGCCGGGCTGGTCGCCGCGATGCGCACCCCGGGCCGCCGGACCGCCACCCGCGGCTACGTGCGCGGCGACTCGGCGCCGACCGGCTGGACCGCCGCCGTGCGCTGCCCGGCGCTGGTGGTGATGGGCTCGAAGGACCCCGACTTCTCGAAGCCGGAGCTGGTCGCCGACCGGCAGGCCGCCGCGCTGAACGCGCGGAAGGTGATGATCGAGGGCGCGGGCCACTACCCGATGGCCGACCACCCGCGGGCGACCGCCGACGCCCTGCTGCCCTTCCTCGCCGACCTGGCCTGAGCGCCACCGGCCGTCCCGCCCCCCGCTAGGAGAACCGCTGTGCCCCGAGTCGGACTGACCCCCGAGCAGGTCGTCGGCCACGCCATCGCCCTCATCGACGAGCAGGGCCCCGAGGCCCTCACCCTGGCCGCCGTGGCCGCCCGGGCCGGGGTCGCCACCCCCTCGCTGTACAAGCACGTCAGCGGCGGCCTGGCCGAACTGCGTCGGCTGGTGGCCGTCCGGGTGACCGCGGAGCTGGCCGACCGGCTCGCCGAGGCCGCGCTCGGCCGCAGCGGGGACGCCGCGGTCGCCGCCGTCCTGCGGTCGTACCACGCGTACGCCACCGAGCACCCGCACCGCTACGCCGCCCTGCCGCAGGCGCCGCAGCCGGACGCCGACCTGGTCGCGGCGGCGGGCCGGCTGGTCGGGGTGATCGTCGCGGTGCTGCGCGCGTACGGGCTGGAGGGCTCCGAGGCGATCCACGCCGCCCGCACCTTCCGCTCGCTGGCCCACGGCTTCGCCGCGCTGTCGACCGGCGGTGCCTTCCAGCTCGCCGAGGACCTCGGGGAGACCCAGGAGCGCATGATCACCGTGCTGACCGCCGGTCTGCGCGGCTGGCCCCGCCCCTGAGCGGCGCCGGCCGGGGGCCGGGGAACGCCGAAGGGCCCGGAGCGGAATCGCTCCGGGCCCTTCGGGATGGTGTGGGGCTAACAGGACTTGAACCTGTGGCCTCTTCCTTATCAGGGAAGCGCTCTAACCGTCTGAGCTATAGCCCCGTACCGTCCGACCCGCCTGTCCGGCGGCACGTCGTACGGAGAAGGGTACCGGACCCGGAGGGGGTGCCCGTACACCGGCCGCCCCGCTGCCCGAACACGGCTGTCCGCTTCCCGTACACCTGCCGATCGGACGCCACGGAGAGCGCCGTTCACCCCACGCCTCACCCACTTAAGAAATAAGGTATTAAGAATTAACTGCCCCATAAGGAACCGGAGAGGCCGGCCGTCCCGTGGACCCGCGCAGCAGCCCCACCGCGCGCAGTGCCATGCGCTGCGTCCGATTACTGCTCGGCTGCACCAGCGCCGCCGAACTGCTCGGCACCGTGCTCGCCGAGGGCCCCGGCTGGATCACCGGCGAGGGCTCGGCGCTCTACCTGCTGGACCCCGGCGGCATGCTCCGGCTCACCGCCTCCCACGGCCTGCCCGACTGGGCCCACGAGCGCTACAGCGTGGTCGACCCGGCCGGTGAGCTGCCCGCCGCGATGGCGCTGAAGCTGCGCCGCCCCTATCTGCTGAGCCCCGAACGCACCAGCGTCGACTACCCCAACCGCAACGCCGGCATGGGCACCGGGATGGTCGCCATCGTCGCCCTGCCGATGGTCGTCGACGAGCAGCCGATCGGCGTGCTCGTCCTCGCGCTCGCCCACCGGGGGATCGTCCCGCGACGCGACCTGGACGTGCTGGAGACCCTCGCGGACGCCTGCGCGCACCGGCTGGCCCACCTGCTGGAGCACGCCGGGGCGCCCCGGGCGCCGCGCACCGGCGGCGGCGCGGCGAACGGGGTGCGCCCCGGCCCCGGCCCGGGCGGCGACCCGGCCGCCGGAACGGCCCACCCGCTGCTCTCGCTCGCTGTGCGCGCCGCCGGGCACGGCGCCTTCGAGCGCGACCTGGTCACCGGCGAGACCCACTGGGACGCCCAGGCGCTGCGGCTGGTCGGCCGGCCCGCGCCGGTGGACGGCGGCCCCGCCCCCGCACCCGACCTCGACCTCGTCGTCCACCCCGAGGACCTGCCGGACGTCCAGGCTGCGCTCGCCGAGGCGCTCTCCACCGGCGGCCCGTACCGGATCCGCTACCGGGTGCCGCGCCGGGGCGGCGGGGTGATCCGGATCGAGGAGACCGGCGAGGTCATGCTGGACGTGCACCGCCGGCCGGTCCGGATCTCCGGGCTGATCGCCGACCTCGACCACGGCCGCGCCCCCGACGAACGCCGTGCCGGGCGCCGGGTCCGGTCGGACGGGAACACCGGGAACGCCGGGAACGCCGACGGGGCCGCCGGGGGGACGTCCGCCGCCGGGGCCCGCTCGGCGCTGCTGCTGGCGCTCACCCGGGCGCTGTCCCGGGCGATCACCGTCCGGGACGTCACCACGGCCGTGACCGACGTCGCCCGCCCTTCCTTCGGCGCGGCCAGCATCGTGCTGGACCTGGTCGACGAGGGCCGGCTGCTGCCCGTCGCGCACACCGTCTACGGCGGCCCCCGGCGCACCGAGCTGACCCGGCTGGCCGACCTGTCGGAGGGCGTGATGCAGCGCGCGCTGGCCCGCTCGACCCCGCTGTTCAGCGAGCCGGCCCGGCGCGGACGGGGCCGCGGGCGGGCCCCGGAGCGCGGACGGCCGCGGGAGGCGGGCACCGGGGGCGGCGGCCCGCTCGCCCCGGCCGCGTGGGCGGTGCTGCCGCTGGTCGCCTCCGGCCGGCAGGTCGGCTCCTGCCTGATCACCTTCGCCACCGAGCGGATCTTCAGCCGCGAGGACCGCACCCTCTACTCCGCCTTCGCGGGCATCCTCGCGCAGTCCCTGGAACGGGCCCGCCTCTACGACACCCACCACCACCGGGCCACCGAGCTGCAGCGCGCGATGCTGCCGCGCAGCCTGCCCCGGCTGCCCGGGATCGCCACCGCCGCCCGCTACCTGCCGAGCACCGAGGGCATGCAGATCGGCGGCGACTGGTACGACCTGCTGCGGCTGCCGGACGGCCGGATCGGCCTGGTGATCGGCGACGTCCAGGGCCACAACGCCGAGGCCACGGCGGTGATGGGCCAGCTGCGCAGCGGGCTGCGCGCGTACGCCACCGACGGCCACGATCCGGCGGCCACGCTGGCCCGGACCAGCCGGCTGCTCGCCGAGCTGGACACCGAGCTGTTCGCCACCTGCCTGTATCTGACCCTCGACCCGGCCGACGGCACGCTGCGGGCCGCCCGCGCCGGTCACCCGGCCCCGGTCAGGGTCACCGAGGACGCCAAGGCGGTGGAGCTGGAGCTGCCCGGAGGCCCGCCGCTGGGCGTCGCCCCGGACCGGCCGTACCCGCTGGCGGTGGAGCGGCTGGAACCCGGCGAGACGCTGCTCGTCTACACCGACGGACTGGTGGAGGACCGCGAGGAGGACTACGACGAGTCGGTGCAGCGGATGCTCGGCGGTCTTGAGCTGTGGGCGCGCAACGCCGGCCCGGTGCGGGTGGAGCCCGGTCCGGCCCTGGAGAGGTTGGCCGATCTGCTCACCCTGAACGTCATCGAACGGCGTTCGCGTCCGGACGATGTGGCGCTGCTGCTGTTGCACCGGTTGTCCACTGTGCACTAGTGGGACCAGTGGGGCGCCGATCGGAGGTCCACGGACCGTCCGGTCGCGCCCGAAGCAGTGCGGTTTGGCGCGCTCTTGACGGGATATCGACGATATCCGGTCACTTGGCGAGATCCGTTCACACCTTCGTAGGATCATCACCCTAGAATTCGCCGCGTGACGATGACTCAGTGGTGCGCGGCGGCAACAGGCGTGCTGGCCGTCCTCGCCCTCGTGGCCGCCGCCCGCTACCGCGCGGTCGCCGCCACCCAGCGCCGCCGGGTCGGCCGGGAGCAGCGCGAGAACGCCGCCCTGCGGGAGCGGCTCGCCACCGAACTCTCCCGGCGCAGCGCCGAACTGGCCGCCGTCCAGCACGAACAGGAGCTCACCGCCTCCACCCAGCGGGCCTTCCTCAGCGTGGCCCGCCGGATCCTGGTGATGGCGCACGACCAGCAGGCCCTGCTGGACGAGATGGAGCGCACCCACGACGACCCGGCCCTGCTGGAGGGCCTGCTCAAGGCCGACCACGCCGCCGCCCAGCAGGCGCGCCTGGCCCAGACCCTGGCCGTGCTCTGCGGCGCCCGGGCCGGCCGCCACTGGCCGGAGCCGGTCTCGCTGGAGGACGTCGTGCGCGGCGCCCAGTCGCGCATCCTGCCCTTCCAGCGGGTGATGATCCGCAGCCGGATCGAGACCGCGGTGGTCGGCGCGGCCGCCGAGGCGCTGATCCACGCGGTGGCCGAGCTGCTGGACAACGCCACCCGCTACTCCCCGCCCAGCACCCAGGTGTTCGTCACCCTGATGCCCGTGCACAACGGTGCCGTCATCGAGATCGACGACGGCGGCGTCGGCATGCCCGAGCAGGCCGTGGCCAAGGCCTCCGCCGCGCTGGCCGGCGGCTCCACCGTCGAGATCTCCCGGCTCGGCGAGGTGCCGCAGCTCGGCCTGGCGGCGGTCGGCCGGCTCGCCGAGCAGTACGGGTTCCGGGTCACGCTCAGCTCCGCGCCCTCGCCGTACGGCGGGGTGCGGGTCGTGGTGCTGCTGCCGAACGCGCTGCTCACCGAACCGCTGCCGCCGACCGTGCCGGGTTTCGGCGTGGAGGACGCGGTGTTCGGTGGCGGCCCGCGCCGCCCCGGCCCGCCGCCGGCCGGACCGGGCCGGGGC
>NZ_JBHVPZ010000051.1:759-33990 GCF_042887135.1 Kitasatospora sp. NPDC057965 | reverse complement strand
CCGTCACGTCAAAACGCGCCACGTCCTCGAGTTCTACCAGAGACACTGGCCCGAAACTGAGTCACTCCAAGATCCGAACCTTGAACAGCTCCTAGTGGAGGCCGCCGCCCTGCAGGCCATTCTCGACGCCGCCGGCATCGACGTCCGCTCGCTGCTCGACCTCGCCACCCCCCGCCACCTGAGCGATCTGTCCTCCCGATCCCCGGCCGCGCAGCACGCCCTGCTGCGCAACGCCGCAGCCTGCCTCGACGAGCCCCCGTCGCCCCGGAGCGCAGCCGCCCGCACCCGCACCCAGACCTTCCTCCACACCCCGGTCGCGGCCCTGACCCCAACGCCGCCACCGAGCACCTTCCGCACCACCGCGCCCGGGCGCTGACCCGCCGGGCCCCTGCCAGAAAGACCCGGTTGCCCACCGATCACGCCCTCGTCCGCCCGCTCCACCTCGCCGGCCGCGGCGCCAGCGACGTCACGACCACCCTCACCACCCACTTCGGGTGGGTCGGCGACGACCTACTGCTCGCCAGCCCCGACGGCCACGTGCACCTGGCCCGGCGCCCGGACCCGGACCGGTGGGAACTCACCGTCCCCAGCCCCCACTCGCCGCGCGCCCGCTGGAGCGCAACCTTCGACGACCGCGCCCCGGCCGAGATCGCCACCTCCGTCCTGCACACCCTGGCCCACGGCCTGGAGCACTGGCCGCAGCAACTCCTCCACCCCCTCCCCGGCCACGACGCCGCACTCGCCGTCCTCAGCGAGGGCGGCTGGGCCCACCAACAGCGCGACGGCCACGACGTCCTCCTCGCACCCGACCGCCGCGCTGCGCTCACCCGACCGATCGGATCCGACGACGCCCCCACCGTCCTCACCGGCGCCGCCGAAGAGGGCACCTGGAGCACCGTCTTCAGCGCCCGCACCCCCGCCGTCCTTCTCCAGAGCGCCGCCGTGACCCTGCTGCGCCCAGCCCTTCGCCCGATCGCCGATCTGCCCTCCGCCCACCGGGAGTTCATCAGCATCGAGGCGGTCGCGCCGCTGTCGGCGCAGCGGGTCCGGGTCTCGCCCCGCCACCTGGCCGGTGCCGACCCGGGCCCGGTGCCGCTGCCTGGCGGCTCGGCCCTGTGGCACCGCACCCGCCCGGAGCGGGTCGAAAGCTCCTGCCGACGTGTGCTCGTCGAGGCCGTGCAGGACCGGAGGCTGCAGGTGACCGCAGGACCATGGCCGGAGGGGCCCGGATCCCGGCTGGCATGGACCGCCGAGTTCACCGGCGTCGTGCCGTCCGAGATCACCCGCGCCTGGCTGGACAGCCTGACCGGCTCGCTGGCCGCCGACATCGACCTCGGCACCGATGCCACGCTCATCCCCGGGCCCGGTATGAGCGTCGGAGACGCCGTCGAGCCGCTGACCGACGCCGGATGGATCGTTCACACCGACGACGCCGACCTGCACCTGGTGTCGCCCGACGGATACGCCACCGCCCGCCTCACCCACGGCCTCCTCGCCCCCGGGACCGCGAAGGCCGACGCCTTCGCGCACACCTCCCACTGGGGCGCGACCATCGACGTCACCGGAGCACCTGGGCAGCGCTGGCGCGCCGCCATGACCTCCCTCACCCCTCTCCATCTCGTCCGCGCCCTCGCGGAGGCGGTCACCGACCCGGCCCCGGTCACGCGCCGCCCCGACCACGTTCCGGCCCAGCACCTTGACGCCCTACGGATGGAGGCGGCCGACATTGCGCTGTCACCGGCCGCCCAGGCCTCACGCAGCCGCCGCACCCGCCCCTTCTCCACCCGGACCGCCGCCGCGAGCGCCGCCGCACCGCCCACGCCCGCCCACGCGTCCGCACCGGCTCCCGGCAGATGAACCAGCCCAGCCGCCCAGCCTCCGGAGGCCTTGCCCCCAGCCCCGGCACCCAAGCCGGCGCCGTCGCGCGATCCAGCCCCATGGCCGCGCCGGCGCGCGCGCACCGTGCCGCACGATAGCCAGCTCCTGGCCGAGTGAGCAGCGGCGACGCGAGAACTTCCCACCGCCCCGCCGACCCCGCACCCGCCGACACGGAGACCCCGATGAACAACGATGGTCGGCCCCGCCCCCAGCTGGTGGCCGTCACACCCCGCTACCTCGCGGGAGGGCCGGCGGACTACCGCGGAGAGCTGCACCACCTCGCGCGGGAACACGGATGGAGCGTCGCGGCAGCGGTGCACCGGCACGGTGACCGGGCGACGAGCCCCTGCCACCGGGCGAAGGTCTACGAAGCCCGCCTGTCCACCCGCGGCCCGGCGCTGAGCATCGACGTCCAGGACACCGAGGAACGGCCGCTGTGGCACGCGGCCATCACCCGCCACACCCCCGGAGAAGTCGTCCGACCCGCCCTCACCGCGCTGGCCCAAGCCCTGCGCGACGACCCGCCCGGCGACCGCAACCCACGGGCGATTGCAGCCCCTCCCGACCTCGCATCCTGGAGCCCCGCGCCCGGCTGGCTGTCCTTCCGCGACAACGACGGCATCCTCGTCCACCAGGCACCCGACGCCCTCGCCACCCTCGTCGTACGCGAGCCCGCCGACCCAGCGCCCAGCGCGCATCCCCCGGGCACCGTCTACGCCTTCACCGGCGGCCCCCAGGACAGCCGCCACAGCTGGAGCGCGGAATTCTCGTCCACCACACCGCCGGCGATCATCGCCGCGATGTACCGGGCCCTCGCCGATCCCGAACCTCTGGTCCGCCGCCCCATCGAGGTCCCGCCGCACCACTGGCCTCACGCCACCATCACCACCCTCACACCCCCGATGCCAGCCCGCTTCGCCGCCGCACACCTGCGCAGCACCGCCATTGCGCCCCACCCGGTCCCGGCCGCCGAGTTGGCCCAAACCCCGGCCGCCGCCCGCCGCCGGACCCGCTGACCACGAAGGACACCCGCCATCCCCAGCATGTACAGGGCCATCCAGGCCGCCGTGGCCCTCGCCGTCGTCGAGGAAGCCGCCCGCGGCATCCAACAGGCCATGGACGCCTGGGACACCGTCAACGACAGCTTCTGCGACGAGAGCGGCAACGTCGTCGACACCGACGGCTGGAGCACTCGCGTCGTCGAACGCGACCTCGCCGCCTGGGACCACTTCACGCAGATCCTCAGGTACGGGGCCGCTTTCCTCTTCGCCACGCGGCTCCCGCTCAATACCGATCCGCAGAACACCCGCCTGCGGCACCGCCGCCAAGAACTCAGCCGTGCATACACCTCCGCCCACGGAACCATCCGCGACATCACCAACACCAGCGACCCCCTCCACCCCCGCAGGCGTGAGGAGATGGCAGTGGAGGTCTGGCACGAGATGACGGTGTGGGCCGAGCACGCCCCCGCCGTGATCGAGGCCCACCGTCGAGCCAGCGCCGCACGTGCCCACGCGAAGGACACCGTCAAGGCGCGAGGAACCGCCCCCCTGCCACCGGCCGCCGCCCCGCAACGGCCAGCTCTCCCGCCGACCCGCCCCTCCAGGAGAACGCCCTGACCCTATCCACCCCCGGCACCGACTCGCCCCACCATCCGGCCAACACCGCGCGCGAGTACTTCGTCTCCCCCCGCCACCTCGTCCCCGGCGAAGGCATGCCCCACGTCGCCATCAGCCGGCTCGCCAACGCCCGTTGGCTCATGGGCGACGACCCGGTGGCCAACGTGTACTTGGCCTCACCGGACCTGCGGATCCGGTTCGGCTTCCTCCCGGAAACCCCCGGGCCCTTGTGGAAGGCAGTGGCCTCCCGCAATCCCTTCCACGGAACACCGGCCTGGCTCATCACCATGGACGACAACACCCCTGCCGAGATCGTCGCCGACTTCGCCACCGACCTCGTCGCCGCCCACGCCGAGGGCCCCGAGCACTACCTCACCGACACCTACCCGACCGACCTCGACGACACCCTTGCCGCAGCGGGCTGGCGCACCGTCCAGGACGAGCGGCTTGCCCACCCCCTGTGGCAGTCACCCGACGGCTACGCCGAGGTCCACCACCTCCCGGACGACCTGGACCCGGACGCCGAACTGGCCGGCACCAAGGCCCGCTGGGTGATCACCGGAGGGACCGACGACGAACGCTGGTGGATCACCGCGTCCTCGGCAACGCCGACCCGCCTGGTGTCCTCCCTGTACAGCGCCGTCGTCAACCCGGCCCCCGTCCGCCGCTATGGCGCCGACCTGCGCACCCTGCCCGCGCAGGCCACCGTCAACCCGGTTGCCCCGGTCCGCGGCAGCAGCCGTGCCCTGGCCGCCCACGCCGGAAGCGCCCTCATCCGCTCGGTCCACCCTGCCACCGGACCGGCCCCGGCAGCACCGGTCAACCTCGGCGGCGACGTCCGCGCCGCCCTCTCGCGTCGGTGAGCGCCGTCCCGGGCGATACCCTGCCTCGAACCGCTCACGAAGCCGTCCTCGCCGCCGCCACCGACCCCGATCACCTCCTCCCCGTCGCCGTCCACGGACGGACCCTGCAGTATCTGGCCGACCACGGACTCGCGTGGCTCCGACCGCTGTCCAGCGGCCACCGCTTCACCTACGACCAGGCCCACGCCGTCACCGTCCACATCACCGAGAGCGGCCGCCAGTACGCCCTCCGTCACGGCGCCGCCGCACCGCGACGGCGAGCGGTCATCGTGGCCTGCGGCTCCCGCAAGGCCACCGCCGACCCGCAGACATGGCTGCCGGCCGGGAAGCTCTACACCGGCAGCTACCACCGCGCACTGCGCCGCGCCGCCGACGCCCTGACCGGCGACTGGGGCACCGTCCTCATCCTCTCCGCCAAGCATGGCCTGGTACGCCCCGACCGCCTGCTCGGCCCCTACGACATGGCCATCACCGACACCGGGGCCGTCACCAGCGAGACCCTGCGACGGCACGCCGAGGCATTCGACCTCCCCAACGCCGAGGTGGTCTTCCTCGGCGGAGCGGGCTACGCGGACGTGCTGCGCCCGGCAGTGCCGCACAGCGTGCTACCGCTGGCCGGAACGCGCGGCATCGGCGAACAGCTGAGGCTGCTCAGGGAGTACTACGACCCGGCGCACGCGGACCTACGGGCGGCATGCTGGGAACAGGCCGAGGCCTGGGCGGACCGCACGACACCACGGCGCTCGCCGGCCGTCGCCGCGGCCAGGACCATCGGACGCCCGACGGCGCCGACCGCCGCAGGGGCAGGCACCAGGCCCGCAGCCCCTCGTGCCGAAGGCCCCGCACGACGCCGATCCTGACCCCGCCGGCGGGTCGGCGTTCCGCAGGACCTCGGCGATCAGACGTACCGCTGCGGGCCGTTTCCGGCTCTCGTGAGGGTCGTTGGACAGCTCGACGGGCGGCGTGCTGCCAACACCCCCGGGCATGCGCCGCCCGACACCGTCCCGCTCGGCCGGACCTTCGTGCCCCTGCCGGTGAGCCCTGAGCCCACCGGCAGGGGCTTTCGTGTTCGGGACGGCGATGTTCGCCTGCGGCAGACAGGATCAACTACGCGAATAGGGCACAGCCAAGCAAACATGGACGCCTCCCACGAAGAGAGGCGACCAACATGACCGTGGCGATCACCGCCCCCACCGTCCCCGGGCTCAAAGCGGGCGCCGTCGTCGAGCACCGGAGCTGGCTCGTGGGCCCCGGAAGCCCGTACGCGATCACCGAGTTCCTGGCCGCCCGCAGCTGGAGCTGGGTCATCGACCCGCGCGGCACCCTGCACGCCGCCAGCCCTGCGGCTGATGCCTTTACTTGACACATAGCGCCGATATTTGTCACCAAGATCGGGATGTCTATGGCATGCCTGATGAGCCGTGACACGGCAGTTGGAACCTGGCCACCAGGACTGGAATCATCATTGATGACGCTCTCCGAATGCCAATACAGCCTCTAGTTGGCACAAACCAGCAGTTATTGGCACCACCTTCGCCCGCCACCTGCCGGGTTCGTGACGTACTTGCAGGCGGTCGGACAGCACCGGCCGCAGGGCACCACCGACTACACCACCCAGTCGGACGCCAACGAGACCGCCAACGCGGCCAACTACAAGCTCTCGGGATTCGCTGCGCCGCCCACCAGCGGCACGGCGGCGCGCGGATTGTCGACGAGGCCCACGCGATGGGCAAGCTCGCCGGACGCATTGACGCATCGGCAGGAAGCCTGGAGAGTCAGCCCCACCGCGTGAGCGGCGGGGGTGGACCCCGCCGCCTCCACTACGGTCCATCGTGCACAAAGGGTGCCCAGACTGTCGGGTCGGTCAAGTGGTTGGTACGGAGGGTGGCCACCGCTCGGTGCAGAGCCGCAGCCGTACCGGTGGCGTCGAGGCCGGCCGAGCCGGCGAGGTGCCGGTATAGCTCGGCGGCCACCACCGGCGCAGCCCGATCGTGGACGCTCCCCAGTGTCGCCACCACGTGCCGGAATCCGGCCATCCGAAAGGCACCGGCCGGATGGATGGCCTCGTCCAGGAGCTGCCCGCCGCTGACCCGGGTGTGGCAGGCCGACAGGAAGGCCAGCTCGGCTCCCTCCAGTCTGAGCTCGGCGATGTCCATGACGCTCAGCTCGCCATCCCGCAGGGACAGACCGGCCAAGGACGGCGAGGTCGGGTCGAGCACGCCGTGGCACGCGAAATGCGCCCACCCGTGGCCGGGCAGTTGCTGCCGTACGGTCGTAGTGGTGGCGGCCCCGTCGAGCAGCACGGTCAACCGCGCGCCGTCGAGCACCTTGGTCAAGGCCCGAACCTCGTCCGCCACCCCGGGCAGGACGGCGTGACCCCGGCCGGTGTCGGTGACCGCAACTGCCAGCACCTTGGCTCCGGCCGCCTTCGGCCGCTTTCGGCTCTCAACGAGTGAGGCCAGCGTGGTCGTGTACGAGGACACGGTCAGGAACGGCAGGCCGACTGGCTCGGTAGGGTCGGCCGCATTGCGCGGGTAGCGGCCCGCCGCGTGCAGGGGCACGTTGGTCAGCGAGGCGGTGGGGCACCACCAGATCCGGGGTGGCGTCCCGGAGCCGTCCGCCTCTCCCAGATGTTCGAGGACCGGGGAGGCGATGTGCTCCCACAGCCACTCCAGGGTGTCGTGTGTGGTGTGCCGGCTCCGTTCCCTGGTCAGGCCGGTGGCGTCGGGGCCGACGGCATTCTCGCGGTGCTGCACGTAGGTATTGGCGACCCGGTCCATCTCCCGCATCTCCACACCATTCAGGGGTACGACCTTGAGCCGTCCCTCCGGCAGCAGGATGATCGCGTCGCAGCGGATGCTGCTGATGTTGACGATGATCACCGGTCCGTCGGCCGCCGCAGGGGCGAGGGCCTCGAAGCGGGGCGGGGCGAGGAAGTCCTCGAGCCCGGGCAGAGCCCGCACCTCCGCCAGCCGCCGGGCCCATCGGGTCATCAGGCGCAGCCGGGCTTCTGGGTCGAGCTCCACCGCGCCTGCCGGCGACGTGCCGTCGGCGAGCGCCGAGCGGATCTGCTCCAGCGCGGCTGCCAGTTCCGGTGCCCGTGCCGACAGGGCGGCGAGGTCGCCACGCAACTGCAGGGCGGCATGCCACAACACCGACCGGCCCTGCTCCAGCAGCTCGACGGCGAGTTCGGGCCGGCCGGTCTCGATCGCCAGGGCCGCCGCCTCGCGGGGCATCGCCGCCCCGCCGCGCAGGCTTCGCTCCTGGTCGTCCCGGTCGAGGCCCATCCACCCGAACTCCTGCATCAGGCGGACCGCGGCGGTGGAGGCTGCCAGGGCCTCCACCGCGTCCCCTGCCTCCCATGCCTCCCCCGCCCAGAACCTGGCGGCGAGGAGTCGGTCCTGCGGGGAGGAGCCCGGAGCGTTCGCCGCCGTACGCAGTGAGTCCAGCGCCCCCGCCCGATCGGTCTCCGGGCCGCCGAGCCGATGGCGCGCCAGCAGCGCCGCCGCCCGGTCGAACATCACCTGGGAGAAGGCGATGTGCCCGGCGCTACAGGCCTCGGCGGCCGTTGTGAACGCGTCGACCGCCTCCGAGCTCGCTGCGTAGGCGTCGACCGGGCTCGGGCCGCCGGGCTCCCCGTCGCTCCTGGGCTCCTCCTCGGCGACGTTCAGCAGCACGCGGCCCAGCGTGCGGTGCGAGTCCAAGTGGGACAGGGCGTCGTTCGCGGCGGCGGTCGCCTCCCGGGCCGCCGTGACAGCCGCCGTCCGGTCACCAGCCGCGTCGAGCAGCACTGCCAGACGGGCCAGCAGCATGGAACGGCCCGCGTGGTCGGCCGGTGCCGCGTCCAGCGCGCGGCGGACCACCTCGGCCGCCTCGGGGCCCTCGGCGGCGAACGCCGAGCTGATCAAAGTTTCCAGGTGGTGCTCGGGGGCCGCCCCCGGTCCCTGGCTCACCCGCTCCGCCTGCTCTCGCGCTGCCCGGCGGTCGGCCTCCCGTCCGGTCAGACTGGCCCGGGCGCGCAGGGCGGACGCGAGGTTGGTGGCGGCGCGCACGGCGTGCCGTGGGTCGTCGCCGGTACGGGCCGCGCTCAGGGTCGCGATCGCTTCGTTCAGATCGTCCAGTGAACCTCGTTGGGTCCCGCGCACCACCAGCGCCGCCCCCAGGTTGTTGAGTGCCAGGGCGTCGCCGGGGGGCGCGAGCGCGACCGCCTGCTCGCCGAACGCGACGGCGTCGTCCAGTCCCGTGTCCGCGTTGGCCCGTTCGGCAAGCTTGGACAGGGCCCCACAGAGACTCGCGGCGAGGGCCATCCGCGCGTGCGGGTCCCCGCTGGGATACGTCAGCAGCGGGCGCCCGATGTTCTCCACCGCCCACTCCAGGGGGCCAGGGTCCGAATCGAGTTCGAGCTGCCGGTTCAGGGTGGCGATCAGGGCTTGTGCGGCCAGCGGCCGCTGCGGGTCGTCGGCCGCGGTGGCCTTGAACGCGGCTACTGCCATGTCGATCGTCTCCTCGAGGTCGGCGCTGCGTCCGTAGAGGTCGTACCGCTCGCGGAGCAGGTCGCGAAGGGCCGACAGCATCTCCGCCCGGAGCGGATCGCGTTTGGTCACCACCTTCACCGCCTCCCGGGCCAGGGTGACCGCTCGGACCAGTGAGGCGTCGTTTCTGGTCAGGGTGAAGACGCGGTATGCGGCCTCGGCGTCCCGATGGAGTGCGCGCGCCGCAGCCTTGCGCCTTGTCGGCCGCCAGGCGGAGAGCCGCGACGGCCCCCGCGTCGGCTGCGGGCGCTGGGAGGTGGCGAGGGCCGTGCGCACATTGCCGGCGGCCTGCGGGTGGCCCATCGCCTCCGCCGTCCGGAACCAGTCGAGCGCCTTCGGGTCTCCAGCGTTGTAGAGCAGCACCCCAAGGTTGTTGGCGGCCTCCGGATGCCCTCCGAGGTGAGCCCACGTGTAGTACCTGCGCGCCGACTCGAAGTCGCCCCGGCGCTCCGCCAGCAGCCCGCAGTTGTACATCCCCCCGGGGTCACCGAGGCTCGCCGCCTCTCGAAAGAGCTCCTCGGCCTCGGTGGTGCGCCCGTACCGCTCCAGCCGCACCCCCTCGGCCACCAGGTCGAACGCGCGCCGCCCCGACTGCACCGCTGAGGAGTCCGGGTCGGACTCGTTGTCCGACCCGGTCGCCAGGCCGTGCTCATCGTCCTTGCCGTCATCGTGCGCCAACATCTGCCGCCCCCAATCGCAGAAAATTGGTCAGAGCCTATGCCAGGCTAGGGCGTTGATCTCTAGGGTGAGGGCATGTCCGACGAAGCTGACGTCAGTTACTCCGCCACCACCGATTTCCGCTGGACCGAGCGGGCCTTCGCGCTCCTCGGCTCACAGGAGCTCACGGTCACCCCGCACGAGGCGGGCGGCGCGCGATGCTTCGTGGTGGCCGGCCGATGCCCGCGCTGCGACCATCACCTCGTCGACCGGCAGGTCACCGCGGCGCTCACCGGCCTGTCCGGTGCCAGCCGGGGCGAGGGCGCCGAGGCAGTTGCTGTGGTCTCCCTGGACGTCACGTGCAGTTGCGGGTCCGCGCATCAGGACGCGCCCCAGGGTGCGACCGGATGCGGCGTCAGCTTCCGGATAGAGGTAGAGGCGGCCTCAGAGTGATCCTCCGTCCCCGGCTGCCACAGCGGCCGCCCAGCGAAACCGACCTGGCTGAGCGCGACCGCTTCCACGCCCTGGTACACGACTCGCTCCCGAACGTCCGCGCCAGCGCGGAGGTTTGGCGCAACGGCCTCGCCGCCTTCATCACCCTCGTCGGCGCGGCGATCGTCGTGAAGGGCCGCACCACCGCAG
Organism: Kitasatospora sp. NPDC057965; assembly: GCF_042887135.1. Taxonomy (NCBI): domain Bacteria; kingdom Bacillati; phylum Actinomycetota; class Actinomycetes; order Kitasatosporales; family Streptomycetaceae; genus Kitasatospora; species Kitasatospora sp. NPDC057965. Next base: position 23,799 of record NZ_JBHVPZ010000051.1, on the reverse strand, counting down.
CCGACCTGCCCACCAGCTGGCGGCTCGCGGTCACCCTGCTGATCGGCGGTGGGCTCGCCCTCGCCGTGACCGGACTCTGGCACGCCCTGGCCGCCCAGGCCGGCTCCCGCCCACTCTCGGTCACCCTGGCCGACATCCACCGCGAGTACGGCTCGGTGGACGCCTTCCACCTCGCCACCGCAATACGGTCCGCCCACCGACTCACCCTCGCTCGACGGGCCGTGGCGCTCGCTCTGACCTGTATGTTCGCCGGCACCGCCCTCACTTGGTGGGCACCAGGCGAAGCCCCAGTCGCGCTGCGCGTCACCTACGGCACGGGCACCGGCACCGCCTGCGGCACCGTTCTCTCGACGGACGGCGGCATGCTCCGCCTCACCGTCCCAGGGCAGGTCGCACCAGCCGTCGTTCCGCTAGCGGACGTCACCTCGATCTCCCCGGTCTCCAGCTGCGGCTGACGCGGCGGGCCACGGCCCCTCCGCCGTCCATGCTGACGTCGAGGACGAGAACACTGCCGAGTTCACCGTGCGCCACATGGCATGGGACCGCCTCGGACACCTGGGGCAGCGCGGACCCGAGCACGCCCTGCCCTGCCTCTCCAGGTCGCGTCCTCCTCGTTCGCCGTCACCTTGTCGGTCAGTCCACGTGCTGTCCCTGGTCGATGCGGGCGGCGAGTCGGGCGGCGTAGGTCTCCAACCGGGCGCGCAGGACAACGCGCACGGTGGCTGTCTGGTTGGCCGGGGTGTACGCCTGGGTGATGTTGTCGATGAGCCTGGTGGTGTCGGCTCCCGAGCGCCGCATCCCGGTCAGGACGGGGCTGTGCGTGTACTCGGCCTGGGTGATCTCTGTCCAGACCAGCACCGTGGCCGCGAGCTGCCCGTCCTGACCGGCCATCCGTGAGAACCGTGGGCTCAGGTCGTCGAACAGCGCGGCCCAGTGGACGGCGGGCACCTGCCAGTCGACGAGCGCGAAGCGGCGGCGCTCGTAGTCGGTCCGGGCATGGTCGTCGTCCAGGCTGCGGGCGATGTTCTCGACCCGCGTCTCGAAGTCGGCCCACAGGCCGCCGCCCGCCATCTGGGGGCGGAGCTTGTTCATCGTGCTCACGGCCTTCTCGGCCGGGAAGCCTAGCCGGCGGGCGCACTGGGGGTAGGACCCGCCGACGGCCATCTCGGCGAGCTTGAGGCTGGCGGCCCTGCGCAGGTGCCGCACGGTGTAGCCGGTCGGGCAGTCCAAGCGGTCGGCGAAACCGGCGAAGTGCTCGTCGTACCAGTGCCGGGGCAGGAAGGGCGGGACGTGCTCGATGCCGAAACGGCAATCCCGGGAGGCGACACGCACATTCGCCTTCTCGGTGCGGCCAGCGGCGTGGAAGCCGTGGACCTGGCGGACGAGAGCGCGGGCGAGAGCCGGTGAGAGGCTCTGGCGCCGCAGCGTGGTGTACGGGCCGGGGTGGCGGACGAAAGCGGCCTGGGCCAGCGGCTGGATCTTCTCCCGCGGGCGGGCCTGGCTGTCAGTACCGAGGAGTATCCGGGCGGCCAGAAGGAGGGCTCCGCACTGGCCGGCCTCGGCCGGCGCGGACCAGAGAGCGGGCAGGTTGAGGTGGGGGTTGCCGTCGGCGTGTCGGGCCCGGGCCTGGCGGTGGACGGCACTCACGTGGTCGTCGATCAAATCGGTCAGCGGTTCGGGCAGGGTGAGGATGCCCTCCGGCAGGGGCCAGCTCAGTTTGATCAACTGGCTGACGGCACGCAGGTCGGGGAAGAACCAGGGGTCGTGGGGTTCGGCGCCGTTCAGCCGCTCGAGGAGCTGCTGCTGCAGGTCCACCAGGTGGTTCAGGGCCTCGGCGGTCAGCCGCGCGTCGTGGCCGCGGCCGGGGTCCTCGTCCAGGCGGGCACCGCACGGACGCCAGCGCACCGACGGTCCACCTGGCGCGTCCGGTCCGTCGGCGCGGCAGGCGAGCGGGTGGATTCCTGCCGCGCCTGGGCGGTGGACGAGAGTGGCGCGACGGCGGTGAATGGGGTTGGACGGTGCTCCGCACTGCCAGCACAGGTGCTTCAGAAGGGTGCCGTGGTCGGGGCACGCGAAGACGACGGGCAGGTGCCAGGTGCTCTTCCAAGCTCCGCCGAGGGCGCGCTGGATCGGGCTGGCATTCCCGGCGAGGCAGGCAGGGCAGTGCCGGGTGGAGAGGGTGAACGCCCAGGCGCTCGCGAAGTAGACGGCCGCGCGGTTGCGGAAGGTGGTGGAGAGCGGCGGGTAGGAGTCCTCGAAGCGCCTGAGCCCCAGAGCGGCGACCTCGGCGGCATCGAGGCGGACGGCGGTGGCGAACGCGGCGGCCGGCTCGGGGGCGAATCCGAGGAGATAGTCGGCGCTCAGCCGGTCGGTCTTCTGCGGGCCGAGCCCCGCCAGTTCGGCGAGGCGGACCGGGGAGCGGTGGAGGCGGAAGGACAGCCGCAGCAAGTAGCCGGCCACGGACTCCTCCGGCAGCGGGGCCAGGCTGCGGGCCAGCGGCCGGAGGGTCATGGGGTCGTCCCCTGGTCGTGGTCCGGCGCTCCGCTGTCGCACCAGGCGGCTGTCTGCTGCGCGTAGGCGGCCAGTCGGGGCAGGAGGCGGGCCTTGTCGCCTCGGCGGGCGTCCGTGAGGGAGGGCAGGTCGCGGACGAGGTCCGGGCCGCCCGGCAGCCGCCGTCCGAAGCCGCGGTCGCGGACCAGTGGACTGAACAGGTAGTCGCCCTCAGTGACCTGAGTCCACACCAGGACCGACGCGCAGGTCCGCAGCCCGGGAGTTGCGTCGAGGGCGGGCAGGCCGTCGGTGAGGTGCGCCCAGTGGGCCGGCGGGATGGTCCAGTTCTCGAGCGCCGTTCGGCGGCGCTGGTAGTCGATGCGGTCTTCCTGAGCGTCGAGTTCGGCGGCGATCGCGTCGAGCCCGAGGAGGAACTGCTGCCATGCGTTCTCGCCGTCCGTCCGCAACCGGAGCTGCTGAAGGCCGGAGAGAGCGTGACCGCGCGGGATACCGAGCAGGCGGGCGCCGTCGGCGGAGGTGCCGCCGCCGGTCATCTCGGCGAGCTTGAGGGTGGCGGCCCGCCGCACGAGGCGTGCGTTGTTGCGGCTGGCGACGGTGAGGCGGGTGGTGAAGTGAGCCAGGTGCCGCTCGTAGGCGGCGGCCGGCAGGAGCTGGGGAATCTCCTGGGCGGTGAAGCGGCAGGTGCGCGTCGGTACACGCAGGGCTGCGGACGTGCCGGCTCCGGCTGTGGCGTGGAAGCCGCCCCGTTGGACGGCAAGGGCACGGGCGAGTGGCAGGGAGAACTGTCCACGCCGGATGACGCCGACGAAGCGGGTGCGGTCGCGCTCGACGGCGCGGCGGGCCAGGGTCTGGACGGCTTCGCGGGTGCCGGCCGGATCCGGGTGGGTGACCAGGCGCTCGCTCATGGCGAGCAGGCTCGCGCAGGCGGCGGCTGCTGGCGGCGGTCCGATGACGATGCGGCCGTTGTCCCCGTGGGGGCGGTCGGCGGTGCGGCGGCGTATGGCATGGATGTGCTCGTCGAGGGCGTCGATCGCCACCGCGGGCAGGCTGAGGTCGTGGATGGCGGCCGGCCACGAGATGGTGATCAGCTGGCTGACGGCGATCAGGTCCGGGAAGAACAGTGGCTCTTCGGCAGCCGGTGAGGCAAGTCGCGCCAGCAGCCTGCTCTGGAGATCGAGCAGGGTGCCGAGGCCGGCGTCCGGTATCACGCGGGTGCTGGCAGCTGTCGCGGTCAGGTCGGTACCGCAGGCGGGCCTGGGTTTGCGTGTGCCGGCGTCGAGGGCGTGGTTGCGGCACTGGCCGGGGTGCAGTGCGTTACCGGCCGGGTGCAGGATCAGGGCTGCCCGGCCCTGGACGGACACGTTGAGGGGGCGGCGGCAGCTCGGGCAGAGGTGGTCGAGCAGGCACCGGTGGCGGGTGCAGGCGAAGACGACCGGTAGATGCCACGGCAGGCGCCAGGGGCCGCCGTGCGCATTCTGGACCGCAGAGCCGTCTCCTGCCAGGCACTGGGGGCAGAAGCGGCTGGCGGCGGTGAACGCCCACACGTGGGAGCCGAACCGGCCGTCCTCCCGTTCCCCGGTGTCCGTGATCGGCGGGTATGCCATCTGGAGTGGTCGCAGGCCGAGTGCTTGGACCTCGCTGGGGGCCAGGCGGGTCGTGGCGGCGAAGCGGGCCGCGGACTCCGGCCGTAGGGCCACCAGCAGGTGCGCGGGCAGCTTGACCGTGTGGCCGAGCCGGTAGGGGGCGATGCCCGTGAGCACGGCGATCCGGGCCGGTGAACGGTTCAGCCGGTGGGCGAGCCGCAGCAAGAAGCCCGGCAGTGACTCTTCGGCCAGCGGGGCGAGGCTGCGGGCCAGCTGGCCAGGGGTGCCGGTCAACCCACCGCCCCCGTGGGGCCGTCGTCGTCGAAGACGGTGTTGCGGCCCGGCCGCTTCTTCTTCGGCACCTGCGGGATCTCGGGCTGTTCGCCGGAGTCGGCGTCGAGGTCGGGCAGGTCGGTGGGGCTGACCGCGCACCGCTGCAGGAGGTCGACCGTCAGGTGCTCGGCCCGGGTCTCGATGGCGTGGCGGCAGCCGGTCTGGATCAGCTTCTCCAGCAGGCCGACCACGCCGTTGGTGCGCCGGAACAGGTACTCGGGCATGCCGCCGGTGGTGAGCATGCCGTCGGTGTCGTTCAGCAGCCGAAGACAGCCCTCCAGGCCCCGCAGGTGGGCGGTCCAGGCTTCGATCTGGGCGGGAGTGTCGTAGCTGAACGCATCGAGGTCGATCAGCTCGAAGCGGCGTTCGTGCTGGGTCGCGGCGTCGGCGTTGGGGCTGCGGCTGCGGTCCTTGACCGGCGGGAAGACCCACTGCCGGGTGGCAGGGTCGCGCCGGCCGTCCCGCAGCAGGCCGGAGGTGGGGATGCCGACACCGACCAGGATCAAGGTGACCGGCATGCTCATCATCTCGCGGATCAGGTCCAGCACGTCCTGGTCCGCCTCGCGGTGGAGCTTGAGCCTCGTAATGTCGTCGATCACCAGCGCCTTGGTGGCATGGTCGGCGATCGCGGCGCTCACCGTGCGGACCAGGTCCTCCAGGCGCATCCCCTTGTAGTCCTCGCCGTAGAAGTCCAGGATGCGCTGGCAGGTGGAGATCGGCGTGGCCTTAACCGGGCAGCGCACGTACGCCACCGGAGCGAACAGGTCGCGGGTACCGGGCATCGCGTCCCGGTTGACCTGATGGTTCAGGGTCAGCCACTCGTCCTCGAAGGCAGCGACCGCCTCGCACACGGTCTCGGTCTTGCCCTGGGCGCCGCCGCCGTTGACCATCACCCCGGTGCGTGTGCCCGCTTTGTGACTGAACGCGCCGTCCTCGATCCGCGTGCGCACCAGCCAGGCGACGGCCTCGCTCATCGGGGTGGCCTGGACCGGCAGGCTGCTGTGGGTGGCCAAGCGGTGCAGGTCGTAGATGCGGCGCTGACGTGGGCTCAACCGCTTGTACTCCTCGCCCGACATCACCGGTGCCGGGATGAAGCTCGCGCGCGTCGTCCGCCAGCGCCGCCAGCCATCGTGGCGGGTGCGGTCCAGCGTCGACCCGGGCAGAAACGTGGCCGCGCTGGCCCACGATGGAGTGTTTCCGGCACCGCTCACAGCTTCCCCCCGGTCTCCTCGTGCTCGTCTTCGTCCGGCAAGGCGAGCAGGCTGCGTTCACGCAGCCGCTGCCCGAGAGCTGGAGGCGGGGCGGGCCGCTCGGGCACCGCGTCCTCCCGCCGGCGGCGGCGCTCGTCGTCCACCGCCGTCTGCCCCTGCCGGGCCCGCTCCCGCCACCGCAGCGGCACCACGTTGGCCGTCTCATCCGCCGTTGACCTCCGGCCGGGGCCGGCGCTGTTCGCGCCCGGCGGGCGGTCGGCGGCCGCCGCGGCGGCCTGGGCCACTTCGCGGGCATGCTCGATGCGCTGGCCCTTTGTGAGCCGGGTCGGCCACTGCTCGACGGGAATGCGGCCACCGATCAACTCAAGTAGCAGCGGCAGCAGTTCCGCGTCCGACTTCGGGGCGAGGCCGCGGTTGCGAACCTCACGCATGACCTCGCGCACCCTCACGTCGCTGAACGCGGGCACCTCGCCCTCCTCCGGCAGGCCGGTCCAGCGCAGGGTGTGCCAGTCGTGGGTACGCGGGTCCTGGAAGAACACGAGGCACGGGTCACGCGGGTCGCGGTGGAAGACGTACTTGTTCTTCGCGACCCCGCCCCGCCCGGACGGAGTGAACCGGTAGGGGTCCAGCGCGGCACCGTCGTACCAGAGGTTCTTGATCTTTACGCCGCGCTTGCCGTGGATCATCACCCGGTGGGTCGGCAGCAGCCGGTAGTACAGCTCCGGACGGGGGATCTGCAACGCGAAGCCGCCCTGGGCCATCGAGGCCGCGAACAGACTGTTCGGGCTGTGGTCGCCGGCCGGATCCCAGCTCGGCGCATACGCCCCGAATCGGCGCTGCTGCCACACCGAGACGATCCAGGTAGCGACCAGGTGCTCCATCTCGGCCACGGTCAGGGCGGCGTCGCCCTCCGGGTCCTCGCCACGGTCGGCCGCGTCCACCCCCTGGTAGCCCGGCAGTATCCGGAACAGCAGGGACTGGATGGCCCCGAAGGCCCGCTCCACGGCCTGCTTGTCGGTCGGACGAAGGACACGACTGGGACGTATGTTCGCCCCGATCACCCGCTGGACCTCGATCAGATGGTGGTTCTTGTAGACCGAGCCGTGGTCGGTGGTGACGGTCTCGGGGGCGAAGAACGGCAGGCCCGCGACCTTGTGCCCGGCGAACTCGGCCACGAGCGTCGCCGGGACACCGGGGTAGGCCCACTCCATCTCCTCGCCCCAGTCCGGCCGCATGGGCAGCGGCATCATCACGTCCCGCAGCACCATGGCCACGTCGACCGAGGTGTCGGAGACCAGCGTCAGCCGGAACGCCACGATCGAATGCGTGTACACGTCCAGAGCCAGGGTCAAGTGGACAGAAACCGGGTCGCCGAAGACGTTCTCACGGACCTTGACCGGCAGGATCGTGGTGTCGAGAGCCACCACCTGGCCAGGCCGATGGACCACGACATGCCTGCCGGTCGCCACCTCCTGGGCGCGGGCGGCCGAGCGCAGGTAGCGCTGCCGTGCTCCGCCGGAGCCGAACCACTCCTTCCACACCGTCCGCAATGTGGTGTAGCTGGGCACCGGCTCGTCGGGGCCGAAGGTCTCCCGCACGTACTGGTGGATCAGACGCTCGCGGTCCTTCGCGCTGAGCTTGGACCGGTGCAGCGTCTCCGCCCGGACCGCGAACAAGGCCTCCCGCACGGCCGGCGAGATCCGGCGCCCGGTCGCCTCGCGGAGCCACCGGTCGTCGGCCAGCCCGACCGGGCCGAAGCGGCGCCGGTCCATGTCCCAGCGGATCAGCGTCCGGTAGCCGGCCCTCTTCAGGCCCAGCGCGGCGGCCTGGTCGGGGTTCTCGACCGCGGCCAGGCACAGTTCCTCCGCCTTCGCCTGCCGGCGCTGCGTCAGCGTGGTGGCGTCCGGGTCGTACTGCGGACGCGGTTCGGCCGGTCCGGCCAGCAGCGGGTCACCGCTGAGGTAACCGGTCTCCACCTCGTTCAGGTGGGCCAGCCGCAGAAGGGTCAGCCGCTGCTTCTCCGGAGTCAGGTCGTTCATCGCCTTCGGCTGGCGGCCCCGGCTCGCGGCCGGCAGGTCCCTGCGCGTGCGGGTCGACTGGCGGCAGCCGGGGTGGTGCATCAGCTCCCGCACCGAGGTGTGCCAGGAAGGCCCGTCGGCCGGGACCAGGACGACCTTGCCCACCTGGGGCTCGAAGGTCTCCACCATCCACTCGGAGCCGTCGATGATCAGCTCGTTGCCGGGCGCCAGATCCCAGGCAACAGCGGCGGGTATCGTCACCGTTCGCCTCCGTGCAGGTGGTTGTCCGATGCCAGGCGGACCGGGCTCGTGTCGGTCAGCGGTGCGGACATGTCGATGCCCAGGTTCCGGTGCCACAGCAGGTGGAAAGCGTGGGCCCGGGCGATCGCCGGGTAGCTGCACTGCCCGACCAGCTCGCCGAACGGGAGCGGTCTCGACGAAGCGGCCCGTAACAGCTGCTCCTGGAAACCGAGTTGATCGGTCAGCTCGCGACGGCCTGCCGACAGAGCGTCCACGATCCTCACCACGTGCCTGCGCCAGCCGGTCACCACGCCGTAGTTCCAGCCGACGGCCAGCGCGGCCTCGGCCGACGCCGCGAACTTCACCTCGTCCTCCGGCCGGCCGGACATCCAGCAACCATGGTCCCGCGCCGGTCAGCAGCAGGAAGTCCGGAGTGTGCTGGACCGCCCCGCCGTCCGCGGTGAGGAACTGAAGGCGAAAGGGCTGGGCCAGTGCCTCCTCCAGATCGCCCGCGAAGTCGGCCGTCAGGAGCAGCAGCTCCTCCTCGAAGCTCTCGAAGCCGTGGTGCCGGTCGGTGCTGACGAGGTACTCCAGGCCCGGCCTGTGCCATTGGCCCGTCCGCCACGTGAAGCGGCGTACCGGCTGACTCCGGACCGCCTCGACCTCGGCGAGGTTACGCACCGAGCAGGTGACCGGCGTACGGCCGAAACGCCATGTAGCGGTCCACCGGTCGCTCCAGCCGCCAGCAAGGTTCAACGTGTTCCTGTAGGCGTCGAACCCCGTGTGGAGACGGGCCAGGTCGCCCAGGTCACAGGCATCGGACCACAGGCCAGTACGTGCAGTCGGTCCCACTGGGGAGCCGCCAGATAACGCCGAAGCCACGCCCCAATGCCTTCCCTGGTGACCTGATCGCCTGGGACGAACCTACGGCGAAGATCCCCTCCCAGGGGCGAGATTCCGAGAATCCAGTGCACGCCAGTTCGACCACCCGGAGCACCGCCCTGTACGTAGGTGACAACAGGATCTGTCAGTCCAGACACAGTCGCGCCGAGAACAGCTGACACCGTCCCAGGTCAGGGAGCATTACTGGTGACATCTATGGCGGGCAGTCGCAAGCCCAGACACCCGGGCCTATCTCGGCTTCGCGCCCGACGACCCGAGCACGGACACCTGGACCATCGCCGTCACCGGAACTGCCCACCAGCCTGGCTGGCGCGCAACGTTCGACCGGGAGGCCCCCGTCGAGCTGGTCCTCGACCTGCTCAACGCCATGTACGAGCGAACCAGCCGCTAAGCCCCGAGCGAAGGGACCCACCATCACCCCCAAGCCTCATGTCCCGAACCCCGAACTCCCCAAGCTCCTCGCCTCCGCGCAGTACCTCTCCATCGCCGCCACCGCCTCCACCGCCACCACCGCCGTCGTCTGCGCCGTGACCCACGAGCTACTGCTTTGCGCCACGCTCACGCTGACCTGCGGTCAGCAAGTCCTCCTTCAGTTCAAACTTCGCCAGATCCGAGGCGGGGCACTGACCGCCACGTCGATCCTGCGGATGCCCCACCAGCGGGGCCCAGTCGACTGAGAGTTGGGCCGACGGAGGGAAGGCCCTACGCGGGTGCTCTCCATCGGCCTGCGCACCCTGCCCGATCAGGAGACACCGTGAAGCGCTTCGCCCGCCCCCTCAACCGCACCTCCAAGCAGCTCGTCCGCGTCTGGGTTGCGGCCAGCTCGGGATCCCGGCCGCAACCTTGGCTTGGCGGCAGCAGTCACGCACGGGGTCAGATCCCGGCGGGGACATCGGCGTAGCGGGCGTCGAAGCCGCCGGTGGGCAGGATCTCGCGGATGGCGTCGAGGTCATCTTGGGTGAGGGTGATGTCGGCCGCGGCGGAGTTCTCCTCGATGTGGGCGCCGCCGCGTGTGCCGGTGACGCGCATGATGTGCTCGCCCTGGGCGAGGAGCCATGCCAGGGCAAGCCTGGAGACGGCGATGCCCTTGGTCGTGGCGAGCTCGCCGAGCTGGTGAGCGGCGTCGACGTTCTGTTCGAAGTTGCCGGGCTGCGAGGTGCGGCGACAGACGCTCCCCGCGCACCCCGGTCCACCGCTGCAACCGGTGTGACCGCGACAGTGACGACCACGGCTGACGGGGCCCGTCCGCCAGCCGTAGGAAGTGCTCTCCCCGCGCCGCCGCTTCGAGATCGCTCGGCCTCGAAGGGCCCGAGGAAACGATTCCAACAGAGGTATCATTCACGCGAGATGGTGAACAATCAGATTCCGGAAGCCGCACCGGAAACCGACCCGGGGCGCAGCGGCACCCGTGGCCCTGAAGGCGACGAACCGCGCGGTGACGAGGCCGAGGCCACCGTTGCCGTACCGGAGATCGCCGCCAGGCCCACCTTGCATGGGCGTGCGCACCGCTACTGGGCCGACCTCAGCCCCCGCAAGAAGGCATTCGCCATCGGGGGCGGGCTGGCCGCCCTGACCGTCGTCGGTACCTTCCTCGTTCACCGGCGCGAGCGCTTTGCTCCTGGCGAGGACACTCCTACTCCCTCCGGCCCGGTCGCCGACCTCATCCAGAGCGGCATGGACAAGCTGCGGAGCCTCCAGAGCGCCGACGAGCCGTTCGACGGTGAGCCGGACTCCTCAGCTCCCGGCACCCCCACCCGGTACGTGACGCAGGAATGGGACGTGGACGACTACATGCGCGACACCTGCCTCGACCGTGCTCTGCATCCCGACGGGTGCCGCCACGAGGACCGCCCCGTACGGGGAGGTACCCGGAGCCGGAACCCCGAGCTCCTTGCCTCGGACGACTGAGCCCAGACACCCCTCAGGCCGGCGCCCGGGCCGCGCCACAGCCCAGCCGGGCTCTCGGAACAGGAGAAACACTCGATGCAGCGAGGCGAGTTCACGGTGGGGGTGGACATCGACACCACCCCCGACAACCTCGCAGCGGCAGCCCAACGCCGGCGGGTGCGCGAGTTCACTACTGCGCTGCAGGCCCTCGCCGCGGATCCGCAGTTCGCCGACCTGCACGCCGAGATCACTGACCCGCTGGCCGCTCCGGCACAGCGGGAACAGCGTGCCGCTCTCGTCGCGGCCCGGCGGGCCGTGGCGCGCCTTCAAGAGCGGCGGCTGCACGGCGGGCACGGGCTGCTGGACGAGAGGACTGCTACCCAGGTCCTGTTGGATACTGCCGAGCCCGAGGTCCAGTACTACGAGTTCAAGATCGGGGAGGAGGCGCAGGTCGGGGCGGACTGGCTATGGGTCTGGCTGGACCCGTCCGGCGGCTGCTTCATGCTGCTCGTCCAGGCGAAGTCGTTCAAGATGGAGAACAGGCGCCTGGCCGTGGACCTGGGCTACCGAAGCGGTAAGCGCAAGGTTCTGCAGATGGACCTGCTGTTGGAGTCCGCCCAGGTGTTCGGGGTGCCGTTCGCTTACGTGGTCTATACCGGCACCCGGGAGTTCCGTGCCGCCCTGGAGTGCACCGCCACCCACTGTGAGGGGCTGTGCCGCGACCGGGAGGGGGCCGACGTCCTTTGGCTGGCCGGCCTGTCGGCCCACAACATCCGCACTCTCGTTCAGCCGCGTGAGTGGGCCGGGGACGTGATGCACCGCGGGCTTCCGCTGGAAGACATGCTTGGGACCGGCGGTCCGCTCCCCCCGTTCCACGACCTGCACCTGCGCAACAGCAGTGTCCTGCCAAAGGAGCTGCGCGACTTGATCGTGGCTCCTCAGGGCGCGGCGCAGATGGCCGCGCGGATGATCCTGAGCCAGGTCTCACCGATCCGCATGGGTCAGTTCGTTGCGGCGGACCTGGCGACGATGGACCTTCCCGACGGGGCGGTGTTCCCCCAGTTGCCCCGAGACCGCGGGCACCTCCCGGTGCCCTACCTGCCGCACGTCCTGGGCGGCCTGCGCACCGAGGTGCCCGAGTACGTCACCGACGTGCTCGCTGGCCGGACCCCGCCCGTCTGGGTCACCGAGCGCCTGGCCGGCATCGTGGTCGTCCCGCCTCCGGGCACCGCGGCCGGGCAGCAGCCCCTTGCCCCCCGGGCCCCGGCCCTCCCGAACCGGGCAGGGGGGTCGCGGCGGGCTGCCTGAGACGCCGTCCCCGGGCCGCCCGGTTACGGTGCCGGATGGAGGGTCACGTCGTACGCACCCCGGTCCTGGCACCAGACAGGGGGGCCGGCTCAGAGCCAGCCCCCCTCGAAGAACAGCAGATCAGCGGCCTTCACCGGCCGCGCCGAATGTTGCATCCGATGCAACACCGCTCATTACCCGAGGTACGTCATGCGGAACAGGCCGTCGAAACCAAGCCCGCGGTACATCTCGTCGAAGTCCGTCCATTCCCGCTCGGGGCCGTTGGTGTGGGCGATGTCGACATCGCCGCCCTCGAGGTCGGGCTCCTGCCATTCGTGAGCACAGCGGCACCGGACGAAGACGATGCCGTTGACCTGGATCAGGAGCCAGTCACGACCGGCGCCGCAGAGGGCGCAGGTGATGGCGATGCCGCGGGGCGTGAGGGGATCAGGGTGGGGGACGGCCAGCACGATGGCCGGCTCGGGTGCGGGCTGAGGGTCGTGACCGAAGCGGAAGTTGGTGAATCGGGGAGTCTCGGGGTCGCGGCCGTCAGGAGTGTTCAAGGAGCCCCTCTCACGTGGTGTACGGGAGTAAATGCTCAAGGATGCACAGTTGGTTCCCTGTTGGCCGATTTAGGGGGTGTCGGCTGGGTCACATCCCCTTGGTTCCCGCAGGCCGGTCGAGCCTTCCTGGAGGGCGGAACCGTGGTGCTGTCAGCCGGTGGTCGGTCCGCCGTCTCGGTATCCCTCGGTGGTGTACCAGTCGTTCGCGGCGAGCTCGGTGTACAGGGCCGCCTGCCAGCCGTTCCGGTTCTCCGCCGTCCAGAACTCGGCCTGGGCGGCGAGGTGGTCGCGAACCTGCGGTGGGGTTAGGCGCCGCTTCTGCAGGTTGCGGCTCTCCACCCGGACGGGGGAGGCGGCCTGAGATGCGTACAAGGTCGCGAGCTTGAGTTCGGCGAAGTGGTAGCGGGCGCGGGCGGCCAGCAGCGGGGGCATCTCCGGCGGTGGTATCGCGTGGAAGGTGACGGCGATGGGCGGTCCGATGATGCGCGCGGCGACCCAGGTGTACTGCTGGGCTTCGTGGTCGAAGTAGGGGTTGAGGGTCTGCTGCTGGGCGTTGAGCGGTGCCTTGTCCCGCTTGTTGGTGTTGCAGTCCCGGCAGGCGGGCGCCAGGTTACTCGGCGCGACCGCGAGAAGCGGGTAGACCCCCTTGGGGAGCTGGTGGTCGAGGGTCTGGGCGGTCCCGTGCCCGCACAATGAGCACCGCCCGTCCGGGGCGGACGCCCTGATCTTCTCGTAGTAGTCGTGGCCGACGCTTCCTTCGGCGACCATACGGGAGGTGTAGCCGTTGACGAGTGTCCGGTTGACGGGGCTTAGTTTGGACGTCTTCCCGGTGGGAGGTCCGCCCGGTTGGTGCTGGAGGTGCTGGAGGCCGTGAAGGGCCTGGCCGGCCGCAGCGTTCTCGTACTGGGCGACGGCGTCGGCTACGGCCGGGGTGAGGTTCTTGAGGATCTCCCGGTCCGCTTTGCTGCGGGCGGTGCTGGAGCACGTGTCGAAGACGGTCGCGGCGTTCAGTTGCGGCTTGGACAGGGGCAGCATTATCAGGACTCCTCGCCGTGGAACTCGCCGAACTCCCGGGTGGCGACCAGGGACCGGGTGAGGATCTGGGCCTCGCTGCCGAGCTTCTGCTCGAACGCGCGCAGGATGCTCTCGTAGGAGTGCCCGTCGGACACGAGCCTGCTGATGGCCTGGTGGAACCCGGTGTGGGTGACCTCGAGCCCGAAGACCTCGTGCGTCAGGACCCCGACGTTCTCGCCGAAGGTCTCCAGGGTGGGGCGGTTGGCGACCATGAGGTTGCCGAATCGGCGGAGCTTGTACACGCAGTCGGCCGGGACCTCCTGCAGCACGACGGGGGAATGGGTCGCGACGATCGCCAGCGCGTTGCGTTCCGTGAGCAGATCAGAGACGGCGCGCACGAGGGCGGACAGCAGCGGCGGGTGCAGGTGGGTCTCGGGCTCGTCGATGATCACCAGCGTGCGTTCGCCGACCAATTCGACCAGCCTGGTGATGGTCAGCAGGGCGACCTTGTGCCCGGAGCTGGCCTGTCGGAACAGCCTGCGGGCCTCGGTCCGGCGCGTGCGGGAGCTCGTGGTCGCGCGGAAACGTTCGAGCCACCCGTTCTCCAACAGGCCGCTTTCGGCGTAGTCGAGGGTTTCCAGGGCCTTGGTCCAGCGCTCGCTGTGCCCGCCGGTCAGGCACGCTTCGACGCTGGCGGCGAAGTCCTTCCTCAGTCTTTCAGGGGTCTTGAGCTTCGGTGACGAGGCTGGCGTCTGCGCCCGGAGTCCGACGTTGTCGGTCGGGAACTGATCGCCGTCGGGGATGCGGGGCAGCTCGTCGAAGGCACTGAACGAGACGCAGACCAGGTTGGTGAACGACCGGCGCCCCGATCGGCCCGACTCTGTGATCCGTCCGACCCTGGCCCGGTCGGCCTGCGGGTTTGCCGCGGCGCCAGCGAGCCGGTTGAGGAGAACGGACTTGCCGGCGCCGTTGCGGCCGGTGAGGACGTGAATGTGGTTCGGCGGGCTGGCTCCCGGGCGGGCTCGGAAGGTCAGCCGCAGCTCGTCGTCCTCGTCCCCGCCCGGGTGGGGCAGCCGGTACGTCACCCGGAAGTCCAGGATACGGGGGCCGCCTCGGGCGATACGGAAGAACTGTTCGCGGATCGTGGTCGGCTTGACGAAGCGCAGGATCGACTCCTGCGTGACCGGTTCGTTCAGGGCGCTTTCGAGGATTTCCGGTTGGAAGGCCATGTCCTGCAGCCCGGCGAGGACCGCCTCCCGGACGTCGTCGCCCAGACCGGCCAGACGCGCGTAGTAGAGGTCCTCCTGGCCGAGTGAGAAGTACTGATCAGTGAGGGAATCGAAAGTCTCCGGGATCTCGACCTCACGGTCGCGGCGGTCGGTCATCCCGTAGCGGCCGATCTTGACCGTGCCGATGTTGTGACGGCGACCTTCGGAGTCGATCACGCGCAGGTGGAACATGGTCCGGAAGCCGTAGTCGTTCCACGAGTCGCGTTCCAGGACGGCCACGGGCAACGGATCGGAGGGCACCCTCCCCTGTCGCCGGATGACCACGAAGCGCATGCTTCCCCCGCGTTGCGAACTCGGCCCGCCACTACTGTCCTGGGCGGCTGCTCAAATCCTAGACGGGAGAACTGCCCGGTCAGACGGCAGTTTGATCCGTGAGGCGGACGACGCTGTCGTATCGGAGACGAGCAGGACTTCCGCCGATCCGGCAACCGGCCGACCGTACAAGGACACAGGTCCGACAGCGTAGGCCTGGCCGGACCCGCACATCTGTGTGGACCCGGCCAGGACTACTGCGCGCTCAGCCGACGGCGATCCGGAGGCGGTCTGCGGCGTCGGCGAGGTGCTGGAGGCAGATCTCGGCGGTGGTGGCGGTGACGACGAGATGGGCGAGGCGGGCGGTGCCAAGGTCGCCGTCAGGCGGGAGAGCGACGCGGTCGCCGGCCTGCTTCTCCCACACCAGGCGCTCCAGCCAAGGCTCGGCACCGAGGACGGGGTCGGCGTCGGCGCGGGCAAGACGGCCAGTGGCGGGGGCGTAGACCAGACTGATCGCCGCTGCGCGACGTCGCGTCGGTGCGAGATCGGGCTCCAGACCGAGGGCGATGTCGGCGGCGGCGAGGGGGAGGTCGATCCCGGTGGCCTCCCGGACCAGGTGGGGAATCAGGTCTCCGCCGAGACGGCCGTTGACCTCGATCAGGCGGGGGCCGGTGTCGGTCAGACGCATCTCGACGTGGCTGACGCCGTTGGTGAAGCCGAGGGCCTTCAGCGCGGCGACGGCGACGGGACCAGCGATGGCCAGGAGCGGGTCGCCAGCCTCCACCGAGTGGCCGACCTCCTCGAAGAACGGCTCCGCACCGAGCTGCTTGCGGGTCACGGCGACGGCCGTGGTCATGCCGAGGGCGGTGACGCACTCGACCGAGACCTCCGGCCCGTCCAGGTACTCCTCGACGAGGACTCCGAAGCCGTCGTCGGCGTGGGCGGCGGCCCGGGTGTAGGCGTCGGCGAGGTCACGGGAGCCGTCGGCCCGGCGCACCCCGATGCTGCCCGCCCCGGCGGCCGGCTTGACGACGACCGGGTACCCGATGCGTTCGGCGGCGGCGAGGGCCTGGTCGAGGGAGTCGACGCGGGTGCTGGCGGGGGAGGGGACGCCGGCGGCGGCGAAGGCCGCGCGGCTGGCGGCCTTGTTCCGGCACGTTGCGGCGGTGGCCTCGGAGTTGCCGAAGGTGCCGAAGGCCGCGGCGAGGCGGGCGGCGCTGTGCTGGGCGTACTCGTCCCAGGTGAGCACCCCGGTGATGTGGTGGCGGGTGGCGAGGCGCTCGGCGGCGGCCAGGGCCTGGTCCGGGTCGCGGGTGTCGGCGACCTCGTGGTCGGCGATGTAGGGCAGCGCCCAAGTGGGTTCGTCCTGGGAGAGGAGGACGACGCGGTGCTGCTCGGCTATCTGCTCCAGCGCGTAGCGGCGATACAGCTCGTCGCCAGCGCCGATGAGCAAGATGGTCAGGGTGGTGCTGGTCAGGAGGTGTCCTTCCGGGGTGGCCGATGTGCGAGGTGGAGTGGGGTTACCAGGGCAGGTCGGGGTGGTGGCGCAGGGCCTGGTCGCCGAGCCGGTGGGAGAGGGTGGTCAGGGCGTCGGCGGTGGTGGCGGCGTCGGTGGGCAGGTGGATCACGGTGCGCAGGACCTGCGGCCGGTAGCCGAGGCGCTTCTTGGCCTGGCAGTTGGCGCGCCCGGCGTCGATGCGGCGGGCTCCCTGGTCGAGGGCCCAGCGGGGCGCTTCGGTCATCAGCCAGGTGTAGGCGAGTCGGCCCAGCGGGTGCCGGTAATCGATGCCGGAGGCCCACAAGTAGAGGCAGCGGTCGTGGAGGAAGCCGTACATGCCGCCGACGAGGTGGCCCTGGTGGCGAGCGGCGAGCAGGACGGCGCCGGGGACCTGGGCGAGGCGCTCGACCATGTCGGGCCCGTACAGGGCGGTGCCGTGGCGCTCGGCGGTGCCGACGGCCAGCGCGGTGAACTCGGGCACGTGCGGCAGCATCCGGGTGCCGGTGAGCGGGTTGAGGGTCAGTCCGGCCTCGGTGGCGCGGCGCCACTGGCGGCGGGCGTCGCGGCGGTGGCCGGCGGGGGTGTCGGCCCACCAGCGGTCCAGTCCCTGGTCCGGGGCGAGGTCGCGGACGTGGGCGACGTCGGTGGCGAGGTTGAGGACGCGGGCGGCGCCCTGGTGGCGTCCGGCGGTGGTAAGGCGCCCGGCCTGCTCGGCACTGAGCCCGGAGTAGACGACGGCGTGGGCGCCGTACTCCTCGGCCAGGCGCAGGCCTGCGTGCGCGGTCAGGAGGGCGCTGGCGTCGGTGGCGGTTCCGGCTCCGCCGTACTGGCCGTGCGGGCTGCCGGAGTAGAGGACAGGGCCGGGCCACACCGGTGCGACGCCGGCGTCGGTTTCCTGGCTGGACCAGTACGGGCAGCCGCGGGCGGGGACGAGGAAGTACGGCACCGTCTCGGTGATTCCGGCGTCGAAGTCCGTGACCTGGAGGTGGCGGTGGGCGTCGATCTGCTCGGTGGTGAGCTGCTCCCAGGCGGCGGTCCACGCGCTGGTGCGGGAGGGGTGGGCTGCGGGGTGGCTGTCGGCGGGGGCGTCGGCGATCGTGTCGTACCAGACCCCGAGGGCGTGGGTGACCTCGTTGTGGGCGTGGCTGATGACGGTGGCGGTGCTGGTGGTAATGGGTCTCTCCGGTGGGTCGGGCGGACGGGCCGGTGGGTGGCTATCGGGTGGGTCGATGTCGGCCTGGTGGCGGTGCTGCGGTCGCGGCCGGAGCAGTGGGCGAGGGGCGGGCGGGGAGGTTGCTCGCGCGGGCGAGGGCGGCCTTCATCTGCTGGTCCCGGTCGGGGGCGGGGGCGCCGATCCTCGGCGTCACGTGCCGGGCCAGTGCGTGCAGCGGGCCCTGCGCGAGCCACTGGGCGAAGGGCCAGGCCTCCGCGTTGCGCAGGTTGTCGGCACGCCGCAGCGCGGGCCCGATGTCGTCAGACGATGCGGCGAGGGCGGCTCGCGCGTCGAGCCAGCTGCCGTGGATCTCCTGGAGGTGGGCGAGCGCCTTCTCGACGACGTGGAGGCGTCGCAGGTCCGGGCCGACGAACGGGTCCAGATGGTCTTCGACACGGGTGACGGACCGGATGCCGGCGACGACGTGCTGCCCGGTGTCGAGGAGGACCTCGCTGTAGAACCAGGCCCTGCGGTTGCGCTCCCGAACGACCGACCAGACGTGCTCTCCGGCCAGGTCGTCGCTCAGCTCCTGGAGACCGTGGACCGCCTCGGTCACTGCTGCCGAGCGGGCCCTCCAGAGCTCCTGCCGGTAGCGCGGTGCCATGGCGCCCGTGATCTCGGCCGCCACAGCGCCCGCATCTGCCTCCGCCACGAAGCTGACCGGCGGGCCCGGCTCCGGTGCGCCCATGAGATGGCGGGCGTCGTCGGGACGGGCCGCGCCGACGAGGAGAGAGGTGTCCGCGCCCGGCCGGACCGCCAGCAGACGCTCACCGGCCGGGCCGGTGAGGGCAATGGCGGTGTGGGGACCGGCGGTGCTGGTGAAACCGGGCCAGGACCAGGACCAGGCCCGGTCGTTCACGTCGGCGAGGTCGCGGCCCGGATGGAGCGGCAGCGGCCGGACCGACCAGCCGGGCAGGTGCCGGGCGAGGTCCTCGGAGAACAGCGAGGTGACCGGGGCTACGGGTCGGTCCGGAAGGGCGTTGCCATGTTCGTCGAAGAACACGCGCGCGTACCGTCCATCGGTGAGCTGGAACAGGGCTTCGCTGCTGGCCCACTGGCCGTCGGAGGTGGCGGAATTGGCGCCGAACGCCAACTCCCAGCGCGGGTGGGTGTTGGGAAGGTAGGCGCGCAGGCGTTCGAAGGTCGCGAAGTCCTCGGCGGTGAGGTCAGCGTGGTCGATGTAGACGATCGGGTTGTCAGGCACGGTGTCCTACGGTTCAGGCGGCCATCAGGGCCGGGCGGGCGTAGACGGCGGCGTGGGCGCCGCGCTCCCTCGCGAGGTCGGTGGCGGTTCCGGCGCCGTCGTACCGACCGGTTGTGGGGGCTGCCGGAGTGAAAGGCTCGGCCGGCCCAGTACGGGATGCCGGCGGCGGGGACGATGAGGTGTGGAGCCGCCTCGGCAGCCCACAGCGGGTCGATGGCGGGGGAGTAGTCGCGGAGTGCGGCGAGCAGTTCCTCGAAGGCGGCGAAGTCCGCCCAGGTGAGGGTGATGTGGTCGGTGTAGGCGGGGGTGTGGTCGGTCACGGGAGTTCCTTCCTCGGCTGGTCAGGCGGCCTTCAGCGCGGGCTCGGCGTCCTCGGATGCCGCCCAGCAGGTTCGGTGGGCCCGAAGTCCGCGGAAGCAGGCCCAGGTGCCCACGGAGACGGCGACCGCGGTGATTGTGATCAGCAGACGCAGGTGGTCGGCCGGCCACAGGGCGACCAGCAGCCCAGCAAGGGGGAGCGGGGTGAGGACGAGCAGCACGGTGGCGGCGAGCGTGGAGCCAAAGGCCCGCTCCGGGATGAGGCGGGCGCGGGCGGTGCGCAGGACCACGGTCACTGCGCCCTCTCCGGCCATCAGCAGCCCGACGGCGGCGGCGTAGAGGGGGAGTGTAGGGGCCACCGCGCTGGCGAGGGTGGCAACGCACATCGCGGCGGCTGAGGCGGTGCCGACGCTCAACGGTCCCCACCGGTCGATGGCCCGGTGGGCGGCGGCGATGGCGGCCAGCGAGAGCGCGGCGGCGATGCTCCACACCAGGCCGACGGCGGCGCTGGAGTGGTGCAGGGTGCGGGTGACGGTGATCGGCGCGGACACCTGGAGCAGGCCGCTCGCGAGGTTGACGCAGGCGAGAGCGCCGACCAACCAGGCCAGGGCAGGGGTTCGGCGCAGGACCCCCAGGCCGGTGGCAAGCCCGGTCAGGGGGCGGGGGACGGCGGTGTCGGTGACCAGGTGGAGGTGAGGCCGGCCGGTGCGGACGGTGAGGGCGACGGTCGCGGTCACGGCGGAGAGGGTCGCGACGGTGGCCAGCAGCAGGGCAGGGCCCGCGAGAAGGAGCAGTCCGCCGAGGAGCGGACCGATCAGCAGAGCGGCCTGGTCGGTGCCCGTCAGGACGGCCTGCACACGGTGGGCGCGCTCTTCGACCCGGCGGCTGGCCTCGCCCCCGAGGGCTTCGTTGGCGAGGAAGGACGCCTCGGCGAGCATCCCGGCGGCAATCCCGAAGCCCAGGACGAGCCACGGGCCGGCGCCGGCGGCGAGGCCCATCAGGGTGACCAGGGCGGCGGCGGCTCGCAGCAGGCTGGTGACCAGGATCGCCGAGCGCGGGCTGCGCCGGTCGATGATCGGGCCGGCGCCCGCGATGGCGAGCAGCCGGGGCGCCCACTCCAGGAGGAACGCGAGGCCTGCCCAGCCTGGGGAGTGGGTGAGGGCGAGGACGAGCAGGGGGACGGCGTACATCACGACGGCGGCGGCCAACGAGTCGGTGGCGCGCAGGAGGTAGCAGCGCAGCAGCCAGTCGCGTTCGGTAGCGCTGGGGCGGTAGCGGCGTCGTGCGGCGGCGGTGGGACGGGGCATGGCGGTCTCCCGGGTGGGCACGGTGCGAGGTGGTTGGGCGGCCGCTGGCGGAGCCCTGGTGGCGTCCGTCGGCGGCCGGGTCAGCGGCGCCGGCGCGGGGCGGCGGGGGCGGCTGGGGCCGGTGTGGTGTTGCCGGCCGCAGCGGTGGTGGCGGTGGGGTGCGGGAGCTTGGCGATGTGCCGAACGCGCCAGGTCAGGACGGCGGCCACGGAGTCGGCGCTGTCCAGCTCCCGCCAGGAGCGGGCGTGCTCCAGCAGGGACTGCGGGTCGTGCCCGGCCGCCTCGGCTTCGGCGAGGGCGGCGGCCAGAGCATCGAACTCCGGCTCCGCCAGCAGTCGGCCGCTGTCGCCCGGCATAGCCCGGCGAAGGGCCCGCTCCTGGCGCTCGCGGATCTGAGGCGACAGGGCCCGGCCGCGCTCGCGCAGGGCGGCCATCGGACGGGCGGCGGCCTGCCGGTAGGCGGCGCGAAGGTGGCCGGCGGCCTCGCGGGCGGCCGCCGCCTGCTGGCGGTGTCCCTGTTCGGCGTGCCACCGGCTCGCGGCGATCACCAGCAGGACCAGGACCGACAGCAGGGTCGCCGCGGCCACGGCGTCCGGGCCGCGGTTGGCGTTGTAGCCGCCGGACAGCAGCACACGGGCGGCGTTGCGCACCGAGCGGGCGGAGGCATTGGCGGCACGCACGTGCGAGCGCGAGGCCCGCTCGTACGCGCGGGCCGCGGCCAGCAGCTGATGTTTCTGCCCGGGAAAGGCGGTGGCGGCCAGCGCGTCGAGGACCTCCCCGGTCGCCTCGGTCACCGCCGCCGCGTCGGCCCCCTCGCCGTCGAGAAGGCCAAGGGCCTCCACGGCCGCGTTGGATGCCCGAAGGCGCGCGGTCGCGGCCGGGGAGCGGCGCCCGCCCGGTGCTCGCCCGCCTCCCGCCTCGGTAGGGGAGTGCTCCTGCGCCGGGCGGTCGTCGAGCGGGACACCGAGGCGCCGGCGGATCCTGGGCAGGGTCAGGTCGGGGGCGAGCTTGTAGCCCCCAAAGAAGACCGGCTGCCCCGCGCTGTCGAGTTCACCGATCAGGGCGACGCTGTAGCCGAGGTTGTCACCGGAGGGGCCGGTCTTGCGGCGGACCAGGACGCCGCTTGTCTCCAATCGGGCGAAGAACTCGTCCTCGTCACGGGCGCCGGCCAGGGCTTGGCGGACCGCGTCGCGCAGCTGCTGGCGGCCGGTGGTCGCCTCGCCCAGGCGCTGGGCCTTGTGCTTCTCGCGGTTCGTCGGCTGCTGTGCGGCGGTGCCGTCGCCCGGGTTGAGCTGGCGCAGCCCCCAGTCCTTCTCGATCGTGCGGCACTCGGCCTGCGCGCGGGGGTAGTCCCTGCGCAGGCGGGCCTGGGTGAGGTCGCCGCGGACGGTGGTGGCGACGATGTGGATGTGGTCGACGGCGTGACGCACCGCCACCCACCGGCACCCGTCCGGGTCGCCGTCCTCGGCGATCCCGGTGGCCGCGACGACCCGGCGGGCGACCTGCGCCCACTCCTCGTCGCTCAGGGTCCGGTCGGTCCGGTCGTTGCGGACCGAGCAGTGCCAGACGTGCTTGGCGGGCTTGCGACGGCCGAGCTGGTCGACCCGCATGTCCAGGACAGCCTGGAGCTGCTTCAGCGAGGCCGCCGGATCGCGCCCGGGGTCCGGGGCGAAGCCGTCGAAGGAGGCCACCAGGTGGGGGTCGACGTGCTCGTCGCGTCGGCCCGGCCCGTACAGGTAGGAGAGGAGCCCGTACGTCTTCGAGCCCATGACGATGTTCGGCACCATGGTCAGCGGCCCTTCAGCAACTGCGCCGCAGCGGTGTCGATGGAGGTGACCGTGGTCCGGACGGCGGCGAGGGCGGCGACCAGGTCGGCCGGGTGAGGCAGGCCGCCGGAGTTGAGTTCGCGCGCGATTTGGTTGAGGTTGTTGCCGACACGGGCGGTCTGTTGGCGCGCGGCGGCGAGTTCGTCGAGCGATCGGTCGAGACGGTCGTCGGCGTCGGATGCGACGTTGTTGCGGCGGGCGGCGCTGAGCGCGGCGGCAGCGACGAAGCGCGCGGCGGTCTGGGCGCGTTCGGCGGCGGCGGTCTTGATCTCGTCTTCTTCGGCGAGGCTCAGACGGACGGTCAGCTTGCGTTGGCGCTGCTGCGGCTCGTGGTAGCGGCGACGCGGACGGCGAACGGCGCTCGGCTCGTCGGCGGCAGCGGCGGTCATCGGTGGTCTTCCTGTCGGTTGGTCGTGTGCGTCGAAGCCCCCTGGCTTCGGCAAGTCGAAGTCGAGTCGAGCGCCCCCGCTCGGCCCGGCTTCGAACTCCCCGCCCCTCTGGCGGGGCGTGCGCCGTGGGGCGGGCGGAGGTGGGGGGGCCCCCCCCCCCACCGGCCCCCCCGGATCGCCGCCGCTGGACCCCC
>NZ_JBHVPZ010000051.1:0-749 GCF_042887135.1 Kitasatospora sp. NPDC057965 | reverse complement strand
TGTGTGTTCGTCGCGGCCCGCCCCGGCGCGCGGGTGTTTCCACCCCCCGCGCGCGGGGGGGGGGGGGGCGTGGTCCCGCGCCTGACTGGGGGCCCCACGGCACTAGCTCGCTCCGCCGTAGGCGGCAACCCGCCTGGGACGGAGGCGGGTTGGAGGTGGGAGAAGGGCCTCGTGAGCTGGTGGCGCGGGAGTGGGCGCGTCTGCCTTAGAAGTCGTCGTTGGCCAGCCCTCGGGCGGCGAGAGCGGAGATGAGGTGGTCCATCACCAGCTCTTCGACCTGCTCGGCGGAGAGGGGCGTCTTCGGTCCGCCGGCGCTGTGGCGGACCGCCCAGCGGCCGTGACCGATCGCGTCGGCGTCGTGGATGTGGCCATGGCGGACGAGGACGGCCATGAAGTCGCTGAGGAGGTCGAGGTCGGCGAGGACGGCGTTGCTCATGGGAATGCTCCAGAGAGTGAGGGTGACGAGGGAGAAGAAGGGGAAGCGCGTGGTCACCGTCGTGGCGGAGGTTTGTCGTCGCGCAGAAGCCGCAGGATCTCGCCAGCGGCCTGGTTGGAGATCGGCCGGCCGCTGTCACGGATTGCGGTGACTACGACCTCTCGATTCAGCCGTCCGGCCCGGGCCGCGGCCTCTCGGCTGATCCGCAGCAAGTCCTGGTCCGGTCCGGTGGTCCGGGTGTTCGGTCCGGGGCTGTCCGGTCCGGTGGTCCGGGTGTTCGGTCCGGGGCTGTCCGGTCCGGTGGTCCGGGTGT
>NZ_JBHVPZ010000050.1:0-34185 GCF_042887135.1 Kitasatospora sp. NPDC057965 | reverse complement strand
GCCCCGGCCGACGCCGTCCCGGCCGCGGCGGGGGCGGCCGGCGCCGGAGCGGCGGCCGCGGGGGTCGGACGGGGACCGGGGGCCGCGGGGCGCGGACCCGGGGTCGGGGCACCCGGCTTGGGTGCACCCGCGGCCGAACCGGCCGCGGGCTGGGGCGCCGCGGGCTTCCGCGGGCCCGGCTTGGCAGCGGAACCACCGGTGGGGGCCACACCAAGCGCGTCAGTCAACTTGCGTACGACCGGCGCCTCGATCGTCGAGGACGCCGAACGGACGAACTCACCCAGCTCGGTGAGCTTGGCCATGACGGCCTTGCTCTCCAAACCGAGCTCCTTGGCGAGTTCGTAAACCCGGACCTTAGCCACTTCACTCCTGTCTATGAGTCCGGGGGTCTCGTCCGCCGGACTGTCGCTACTTCATGGGCGTACCCATCGCGTACTCATCGCGTACTCATCGAGTGCTCATCGCAATCTCGACCTACTTCCACATCGCGAGGTACCTGACTGGTGGCACGGCGTACGGCTGCCCGTGTGCCGTGCTTGTTGCGGTGGTTCTCCGCCGCGCGAGCGGCGGCCGTCACGGGGAGCTGTCGCTCACCCGCTCCTCGATGTACTCGCGGAGCCGCCCGGTGTCGAGCGCGCCCTGGAGCCGGAAGGCCCGGGGGAACGCCCGTCGGCGGACCGCGAGGTCGAGGCAGGCCGGTTCGGGGTGCAGGTGTGCGCCCCGGCCCGGCAGTGCGCCACGGGGATCGGGGACGCAGACGCCCTCGACCGCCGTGACACGCAACAGCTGGTGCTTGGCCGCTCGCTTGCGGCAGCCCACGCAGGTGCGTTCCGGGCGTGCTCGGACGTGCGTCCGGCCAGACGAAGGCAAGTCTACCCCTCCGAAGGGACATGGCGCCGCCCCGCCGATCCCGGAGGGAGCGGCGGGGGCACTCGGACAACAACGACTACGGGGTCGCGGATTCCTGCTCGCCACCCTCGGTGTCCGGCCGGATGTCGATCCGCCACCCGGTGAGCCGGGCCGCGAGACGGGCGTTCTGCCCCTCCTTGCCGATCGCCAGCGACAGCTGGTAGTCCGGCACGATCACCCGCGCGGAGCGCTGGGCGGCGTCGACGATCTCCACGCTGGTCACCCGGGCGGGGGACAGCGCGGCGGCGACCATCTCGCGCGGGTCCTCCGACCAGTCGACGATGTCGATCTTCTCGCCGTGCAGCTCGCCCATCACCGCGCGCACCCGGGAGCCCATCGGACCGATGCAGGCGCCCTTGGCGTTCAGCCCCTGGCGGCGCGACCAGACCGCAATCTTGGTCCGGTGGCCGGCCTCACGGGCGATCGCCGCGATCTCCACGCTGCCGTCCGCGATCTCCGGGACCTCCAGCGCGAACAGCTTCTTCACCAGGTTCGGGTGGGTGCGCGACAGCGTCACCGACGCGCCGCGCACACCCCGGCGCACGGCCACGACGTAGCACTTCAGCCGGGTGCCGTGGCGGTAGTCCTCGCCCGGGACCTGCTCCTGCGGCGGGAGGATGGCCTCCAGCTTGCCGATGTCGACCAGCACGTTCTTCGGGTCGTTGCCCTGCTGGACGACACCGGTGACGATGTCGCCCTCCTTGCCCGCGTACTCGCCGAAGGTCTGGTCGTCGGCGGCGTCACGCAGCCGCTGCATCATCACCTGCATGCCGATGCTGGAGGCGATCCGGCCGAAGCCGCTCGGGGTGTCGTCGAACTCCTTCGGCTCGACACCCTCCTCCAGCTCCGACGCGTCCTCGGTCGCCCAGACCGTCACGTGGCCGGTCTTGCGGTCCAGCTCGACCCGGGCGCGGCGGCGCGAGCCCTCGGTGCGGTGGTACGCGGTGAGGAGGGCCGACTCGATCGACTCGACCACGAGGCCGAAGGGGATGTTCTTCTCGCTGACCAGCGTGCGCAGGGCACTCATGTCGATGTCCACGGCTACGCCTCCTCGTCTTTCGTCACGTTCATCATGGTGCGGTCGGTGCGCAGGTCGTCACTCCGCACCGTCGTCCCCCTCGTCGAGCAGCAGCTCGTCGTCCTTGCGGTTGAACTCCACCTGGACCCGGGCCCGGGCGACCTCGCCGTACTCCAGCCGGCGCTCCTTGGGCCGGCCACGGCCCTTGACCGGCTGCACCTCGACCAGCGCGCCGTCCTCGTCCGCCTCCAGCACCCGGGCGACGATCTCCCCGCCGTCCACCAGGTGGATCTTGGCCAGCCGGCCCTCGGCGCGGATCCAGTGCCGCGGCACGCTCAGCGGACGCTCCGCGCCCGGCGAGCCGACCTCCAGGACGTACGCCCCGGAACCCATCACGTCCGACTCGTCCAGGGCCTCGCCGACCACCCGGCTGAACTCGGCGATGGTGTCCAGGTCCACGCCGCCGTCGGCGTCCACGTCGATCTGCACCTGGCGGCGGCTGCCCGCCTGGGTGACCTTGACGTCCTCCAGGTCCAGGCCCGCCTGCGCGGCCAGCGGCTCCAGCAACGCGCGCAGCCGGTCGATGTGGGTGGTGCTCATCCGGGTGGACTCCTCGGCCGCGTCTGCTGTTGTCGGAAGGTCGCCCCGCACCCCCGGCGCCGGTACGGCGCGCGGCCGGGTCGCGGCAGCTCGGCCCAAAGCCTAGCCGGTGAACCCCCCAACCACCGATTCCGGCCCCGACCCCGCCGCGCCCGGTGCGAGCAAGCTCACACCCCTCACCGACAACTCGATCGGCCCCCACAGACGTAAGGATTCTGTAATCATTCACGCCAACGAGGGCAGGCGGGCAGGCCGTCCTCCCGTACACGCCCCGGAGTGACACCCATGCAGCCGCGCAGCCGACGGACCTTCCTCACCCTCGGACTGCTCGTCACCGCCGGCACAGCCCTCACCGCCTGCACCGAGCCCCACGACGACACCCCGGCCGGCGCCGCCCGCCGCCCCGACCCGGACGAGCCGATCCGGCTGCGCGCCGTCGCCGCCACCGACACCCTCCTGGCCGGCTACGACGCCCTCCTCCCCCAGGCCCCCCAGCTCCAGCCGCTGCGCGCCGAGGTCGCCCAGCACCGCGCCGCCCTCCAGCCCACCACCACCGCACCCCCCACGGTCACCGCCCCGCCCAGCACCGCCCCCACCACCCTCACCGCCCTGGCCGCCCTCGAACACCAGACCGCCCAGTCCCGCCTCGCCGACCTGGGTGCCGCCTCCCCGCAGCTGGCCCGTCTGCTGGCCTCCGTCTCCACCGCCGGCGTGCTGCACGCCGTGGCCCTCGGCGACCCCGGCACCACCGCCCCCGCCGCCGCCCCTTCCCCCTCGCCCGACCCGGCCACCGCCTTCCAGGACGCCCTGAGCGCCGAACACGCCGCCGTCTACGGCTACGGCGTGGTCGGCGCCCGTCTCACCGACGACCAGCAGCGCACCGACGCCCGCACCACCCTGGCCGCCCACCAGTCCCGCCGCGACGCCTGGCAGCGCCTCCTCACCACCAGCGGCGCCACCCCCACCGCCGCGGCCGCCGGCTACCAGCTCCCTTTCCCGGTCACCGACGCCCCAGCCGCCACCCGCCTCGCCGCCCACCTGGAAACCCGCCTCACCACCGTCTACGCCGACCTGGTCGCCGCCGCCCCCGCCCCCCACCGCCCCCTCGCCGCCGACGCCCTCCGCGACTCCGCCCTCCGCGCCCGCCACTGGGGCGCCACCCCCACCCCCTTCCCCGGCCTCCCCAGCACCCCCACCCCCACCCCCACCCCCAGCATCACCCCCTGACCGGGCACGCGAGCCAAGCCGCGCGCCCGCAAAGGGTCACCCGCACCACCCCACCCACCCCCACCAGGGTCGGCAGTCGGAGAATCATCCAGCCCCCGGAGCGGCCACCCCCGGAGCCGACCCCTCACCCACCCTCCCGAGAGCCCCACCGCACAGCCCCACCCCGCGCCGCCACCCCACCCCATCCCTCCCATAACGGACAATGAACCCGTACCACCCCAGGGGACCCGCGACCGGAAGGCCACCATGTCGGCACCAGCACCAGGGCAGATCACCGTCCCCGACTGGCTCACCCGCAGCATCACCGCCGCCCACCCCACCGAGGCGACCAGCTGGCTGGCCGAACTGCCCACCCTCGTCTCCGCCCAGCTCACCCGTCTCGGCGTCACCCTGGACCGCGTCCTGGACCCCGGCGGCACCCTCAGCCTGGTCGCCTACGTCCACCGCGACGACGACCTCACCCCGGCCGCCCTCAAGGTCTCCCTCCGCACCCCGGAGACCGCCCACGAGCCCGAAGCCCTCACCACCTGGGCCGGCCGCGGCGCCGTCCTCCTCCTCGACGCCCACCGCACCCCCACCAGCAGCGTGCTCCTCCTGGAGCGCCTGCACGGCGAGATCCCGCTCCGCTCCCTCGCCGAACCCAAGGCCATGCTGGAAGCCACCAGCCTCCTCCACCGCCTCTGGCTCCCCCTCCCCGTCTCCCACCCCCACCACAAGCTCCCGACCACCCCCACCACGCTCCCCGGCGGACTCCCCGCCCTCCCCGACGAAGCCACCCCCCTCCTCACCGAGGCCAGGGAAACCGCCGCCTCCCTCACCGCCTCCGCCACCGAGGAGTTCCTCCTCCACGGCGACTTCCACCACGGCAACGTCCTCGCCGCCGACCGCGCCCCCTGGCTGGCGATCGCCCCCCGCCCCCTGGTCGGCGAACGCGCCTACGACCTGGCCCGCCTCGCCCTGGACCGCGCGGACACGCTCGTCGGCTCCCCCGGCCTCCCCGCCGCCCTCCGCCGCCGTCTGCACCAACTCGCCGACGCCCTGGACGTCGACCGCGACCGCCTCCGCGGCTGGACCCTGGTCCGCGCCGTCGACCTCGCCCTGACCGCCCTCGCCGCCGGCCGCCGCCCCGAGGCCGAGCTCTACCTGGAGTTCGCCGGCGCGCTCTGAGCCGGCCCGGCCCCACCGGCCTCCCGCAACGGCAACGGCGCCCCCATCACCGCGTACCGCCGCTCCGTGTTCGGGAAGTGCACGGCCCGCGCGAGGTCCCGGTACCCCAGGGACCGGTAGAGCCGCCGGGCCGGCGTCTCGGCGTCGATCGCGGAGAGGATGCTGCGGTCCATCCCGGAGAGCCCGGTCAGCGTGCGGATCAGCGCCGAGCCGACCCCCCGCCCCTGGTACTCCGGCAGCACGTGCAGCTCGGTGACCGCGAAGACCCCGTCCAGCCAGTCCCCGTACCCCCGGGCGACCAGATAGGGCTCGATCACCGTGCTCCACCAGTGCTCCCGGTGGTTGGGCATCCCGTACCCGAACCCCACCAACCGCCCCCGCCCGGCCGTCCCCCCGCCCCCGCTGAACGCCCCGAGCGCGATCACCCCCGGCTGCTGCGCGTGCCGCCCGACGATGTGCAGCCGGACCATGACCTCCTCCGGAGTGAGCCCGAACGCCACCGCCTGGACCTCAAGGGCCTGCGGAGCCCACACCGCAAGGTCGATGGCCTCGACCGTCACACCCGTCAGCCGCTCCATGCCCGATCCCCGCCCCTCAGAACAGCACGCTCATGAACGCCCCGACCTCCCGGAACCCCACCCGCCGGTACGCCGCCCGCGCCCGCAGGTTGTAGTCGTTGACGTACAGCGAGACCACCGGCGCCACCTCCCGCAGCGCGATGTCCAGCACCGCCGCCATCCCGATCTCGGAGAGCCCCTTCCCCCGGTGCTCGGGCGCCACCCACACCCCCTGGATCTGACAGGCCCCCGCCGTGACGGCCCCGATCTCGGCTTTGAACACCACCTCCCCCGCCTCCCCGAACCGGGCGAACGAGCGCCCGGTGGAGACGAGTTCGGCGACCCGGGCCTGGTAGAGCAGCCCCCCGTCGCCGGCCAGCGGCGAGACCCCGACCTCCTCGGTGAACATCGCCACACAGGCCGGCATCAGGGTCTCGATCTCATTGCGCCGTACCCGCCGCACCAGCGGATCCGGCGAGATCTCCGCGGACGGCACGCTCGTCGACATCAGCGGCTGGTGCGCCCGCACCTCCCGGGCCGCCCCCCAGCTGCGCTCCAGCAGCGCCCACAGCGCCGACGTGGGCCCGGCCGGGCCCACGATGGAGGAACAGCGCCGCCCCTGTCTGCGGGCGCGCTCGGCGAAGGCCTGGACCGCCGGCGGCCCGGCGTTCACCAGGACCAGGTTGGCGCCCGCGTAGCAGAGCGCGTCGAGTTCGCCGTGCTCGTCGTACCAGCCCCACATCTCGCCGCCGAGCCGCCAGGGGTCGAGGCCGACGGCCTCCACCCGGGTGGCCACGAAGGCGTTGGCGACCGGGTCGCGGTGGAGGACGGCGAGCGCGTCGGCGAGGTCCGGCGGTTCCAGCACGCGGGTGGTCGCCAGGGCGCGCGCGGCCTGGAACGAGCTGGGGAGCATCACACCTCGATCGAGCATCGAGACAGCACCTTACTGAGACGACTCTGGCCGCACCCTACTCCGTGCCCCCACCCGGATACGGCCGCGGGGCCGCCCGCGCACGGACGGCCCCGCTTCCGGAAGACTTTCGGACAACCCGGCACCCCCGGTACCGGGCCGGGTCACTCGCCGGCGGTGACGGTCGGCGCGCCGGACTCGGCGCCCTCGGCCTCCATCTGCTCGGCGATCTTGAACGCCTCCTCGATCAGGGTCTCCACGATCTTGGACTCGGGGACGGTCTTGATGACCTCGCCCTTGACGAAGATCTGGCCCTTGCCGTTGCCGGAGGCGACACCGAGGTCGGCCTCGCGGGCCTCACCCGGACCGTTGACGACGCAGCCCATGACGGCGACGCGCAGCGGCACGTTCATGCCCTCCAGGCCCGCCGTGACCTCCTCGGCGAGCTTGTAGACGTCGACCTGGGCGCGGCCGCAGGACGGGCAGGAGACGATCTCCAGACCGCGCTGGCGCAGGCCCAGCGACTCCAGGATCTGGTTGCCGACCTTGATCTCCTCGGCCGGCGGGGCGGACAGCGAGACCCGGATGGTGTCGCCGATGCCCTCGGCGAGCAGCGCGCCGAAGGCGACCGCGGACTTGATGGTGCCCTGGAAGGCCGGACCGGCCTCGGTGACGCCGAGGTGCAGCGGGTAGTCGCAGGCGGCGGCGAGCTGGCGGTAGGCGTTGATCATCACGACCGGGTCGTTGTGCTTGACCGAGATCTTGATGTCGCGGAAGTCGTGCTCCTCGAAGAGCGAGCACTCCCAGAGCGCGGACTCGACCAGCGCCTCGGGGGTGGCCCGGCCGTACTTCTCCAGCAGGCGCTTGTCGAGCGAGCCGGCGTTGACGCCGATCCGGATCGGCACACCGGCGTCCTTGGCGGCCTTGGCGATCTCGCCGACCTTGTCGTCGAAGGCCTTGATGTTGCCCGGGTTGACGCGGACAGCGGCGCAGCCGGCGTCGATGGCCGCGAAGACGTACTTCGGCTGGAAGTGGATGTCGGCGATCACCGGGATCTGCGACTTCTTGGCGATGATCGGCAGTGCGTCGGCGTCGTCCTGGGAGGGGACGGCGACCCGCACGATCTGGCAGCCGGACGCGGTGAGCTCCGCGATCTGCTGCAGCGTGGCGTTGATGTCCGAAGTCACCGTGGTCGTCATGGACTGCACCGAGACGGGGGCGTCGCCGCCGACCGGCACGTTGCCGACCATGATCTGACGGGAGACACGGCGCTTGGCGAGCGGCTTGAGCGGCAGAGACGGAATACCGAGCGAGATCGCGGTCATGTGCGCAGGGTTCCCCGGGGTTGAGGTGTGGTCGGTCCGGCCGCTGGGACGGCCGAGCCCGGACGCGCCGACGATCGCACGCCCGGGCTCCAACGGTACGGCACGGCAACGGGCGCCCGCGCACCCACCGGCCCCCGTCCCAGGGCCTGTCGTCGAACTCCCGCCTGCCGGGCAACGCCGGGGCACGCACTCCGCCGGCCTCCGGCCGGGAGCTGCCCCCACCTCCGCCTTGCGGTGCACGCACCCCGACGCCGGCCGGCCCGCCCTTCGGGCGGACGACGGGAGTTTGACGACAGGCGCTAGCTGATCTTGACGGGGTTCACCAGGTCGGCCACCAGCACCAGCAGGGTGAAGCCGATGAACACACTCGCCACGACGTAGGCGAGCGGCATCAGCCGGGCCACGTCGAACGGGCCGGGGTCGGGACGGCGGAAGAGGGCGGCGAAGCGGCGGCGCACCGACTCCCAGACCGCGCCCGCGATGTGGCCGCCGTCCAGCGGCAGCAGCGGCAGCATGTTGAAGAGGAACAGCGAGAGGTTGATCCCGGCGAGCAGGTTGACGAAGTAGGCGACCCGCTGGCTGCCCGGGATGTCCAGCGCGAACACCTCGCCGCTGACCCGGGCGGCGCCGACCATGCCGATCGGCGAGTCGGCCTCACGCGGGGTGCCGTCCACCACCGAGTGCCACAGGCCCGGGATCTTGCCGGGCAGCGCGGCGAGCGACTTCACGCCGTTCTGCGCCATGTCGTACATCCGGTCGACGGACTGCCCGAAGCCGAGCTGGACCACGCCGCTGGTCGGGGTGAAGCCGAGGAAGCCGGCCCGCACCGTCTCGCCCTTGACCGGCACGCCGTTGTCGTCGTACTTCTGCACGTCGTTGACGGCGATGGTCGGGGTGAGGGTGAGCTGCTGCCCGCCGCGCTCGACCACCACCTCGACCGTCTTGCCGGCCGACTTGCGGATGTCGCCCTGGAGCTGCTCGTAGGTGGTGATCCGGTCGCCGTCGAAGGAGACCACCTTGTCGCCCGGCTTCAGCCCGGCCTGGAAGGCGGGCGCCACGGGCGCGTCCGCCGGGCAGGTGTCGGTCGGCTGGCCGGCCTTGACCACGCACTCCGAGACGGTGCCGATGGTCGGCACCGACATCGGGACGCCGAAGCCCATCATCACCGTCAGGAAGAGCCCGAAGGAGAGGATCAGGTTCATGAACGGCCCGGCGAACATGACGATCACGCGCTTCCAGGGCTTGCGCGTGTAGAAGAGCCGGTTCTCGTCACCCTCCTTGACCTCCTCGTAGGAGGCCTCCCTGGCGTCCTCGATCATGGTCCGCCAGGGCGAGGTGGAGCGCTGGGTGATCCGTCCGTCCGCGCCGGGCGGGAACATCCCGATCATCCGGATGTACCCGCCCAGCGGGACGGCCTTGAGGCCGTACTCGGTCTCGCCCTTCTTCCGTGACCAGACCGTCGGTCCGAAGCCGACCATGTACTGCGGCACCCGGATGCCGAACAGCTTGGCCGTGGAGAGGTGGCCGAGCTCGTGCCAGGCGATCGAAACGAGCAGTCCCAGTACGAAGACCAGGATGCCGACCACCGTCATCACCGTTGCCACCGCTGCTCCTCCGTCATGCCACTCCGCTCATCCTGTCGTCGTACCGGTCGTCCGGCGCTGCCGTCCGGGCGGTCCCGGATCAGCCCCCGGCCAGCTCGCGGGCCCGGGCGCGCGCCCAGTCCTCCGCGTGCAGGACGTCCTCGACCGTCAGCGAAGTTCCCGCCACCGGCGTGCCGTGCTCCGCCACGACCTTCGCCACAGTGTCCACGATCCCGGTGAAGGCGAGGCGTCCGTTCAGGAAGGCGTCCACGCACTCCTCGTTGGCCGCGTTGAACACCGCCGGGGCGGTGCCGCCCAGCGTGCCGACCTCGCGGGCCAGCTCGACCGCCGGGAAGGCGTCGTCGTCCAGCGGGAAGAACTCCCAGGTCGCCGCCTTGGTCCAGTCGCAGGCCGGGGCCGCGTCCGGCACCCGGTCCGGCCAGCCCAGGCCCAGCGCGATCGGCATCCGCATGTCCGGCGGGCTCGCCTGCGCCAGCGTCGAACCGTCGGTGAACTCCACCATCGAGTGGACGACCGACTGCGGATGGACCACGACCTCGATCCGGTCGAACGGCACGTCGTACAGCAGGTGCGCCTCGATCACCTCCAGGCCCTTGTTCACCAGGGTGGCCGAGTTGATCGTGACGACCGGGCCCATCGCCCAGGTCGGGTGCGCCAGCGCCTCGGCCGGGGTGACGCCCGCCAGCTCGGCGCGGCCGCGGTTGCGGAACGGGCCGCCGCTCGCCGTCACCACCAGCTTGCGGACCTCCGCCCGGGTGCCGCCGGCCAGCGCCTGGAACAGCGCGGCGTGCTCCGAGTCCACCGGCACGATCTGCCCCGGCTTCGCGGCCGCCTTCACCAGCGGACCGCCGACGATCAGCGACTCCTTGTTGGCCAGCACCAGCACCCGGCCGGCCCGCAGCGCCGCCAGCGTCGGGCGCAGGCCGATCGAGCCGGTGATGCCGTTCAGCACCGAGTGGCACTCCATCGCCGCCAGCTCGGTCGCCGCGTCCGGGCCGACCAGCACGGCCGGCAGCGCACGGCCCGCCGCCTTCGCCGCCAGCGCCTCGCGCAGCGCCGGCTCGGCCGCCGGATCGGCCACCGCCACGGTGTGCACGCCCAGCCGCAGCGCCTGCTCGGCGAGCAGCTCCACCCGGCCGCCGGCCGCCGACAGGGCCACCACCCGGAACCGGTCCGGGTTGCGCAGGACCACGTCGATGGCCTGGGTGCCGATCGAACCGGTGGAGCCGAGGATCACCAGCTCCCGGGGGCCGGAGGGGGTGTTCACCTCGGGGGTGAACCGCAGCTGCGGGTGGGCGAGCGAAGTCATGCGCCCATTGTGTCCTGCCCGGCTCCCCGCCCGGCACCACGGGACCGTTCCCGGGGGCGGCGGACCCGCCCCCGGGCTACCGTCGGAGCCATGCGCATCGTCATCGCCGGGGGCCACGGCCAGATCGCCCGCCGCCTGGAACGGCTGCTCGCCGACCGCGGCGACCGCCCCGCCGGGATCATCCGCCGCCCCGAACAGGCCGACGACCTCGTCGCGGCCGGGGCCGAACCGCTGCTGCTCGACCTGGAGACGGCCGCCGCAGCCGAACTCGCCCCGCTGCTCGACGGCGCCGACGCCGTGGTGTTCGCGGCCGGGGCCGGACCGGGCAGCGGCGCCGCCCGCAAGCTCACCGTCGACCGGGACGCGGCCGTGCTGCTCGCCGACGCCGCCGTGTCGGCGGGCGTGCGCCGCTACCTCCTGGTCTCCTCGATGGGCGCCGACGCCCGGGCCCGGTACCCGTCCGACGAGGTCTTCGAGACCTATCTGAGGGCCAAGGGCGCCGCCGAGGACGCCGTCCGGGCCCGCGGCGCGCTGGACTGGACGGTGCTGCGCCCCGGGCGTCTCACCGACGGCCCGGGCACCGGCCGGGTCCGGCTCGCACCGAGCGTGCCGCGCGGCTCCGTCGACCGGCAGGACGTCGCCGCCGTGCTCGCCGCGCTGCTGCGCGAGCCCGGCACCGCCGGGCAGACCCTGGAGCTGACCGGCGGCGACGCCACCGTGGCCGAGGCCGTCGCGGCAGCCGGCGGCCACGCCTGACCGCGTCCGGCCCTGTCGTGCCCCCGTGCATGCGCGAGGGCCCGGCCGCAATGTGCGGCCGGGCCCTCGCTCACGTCACCTTCAGAGGGCGAGGCCGGTGAGGACCAGGACCTTCTCGACGGTGTAGTCGTCCATCGCGTAGCGGACGCCCTCGCGGCCGACGCCGGAGTCCTTGACGCCGCCGTACGGCATCTGGTCGGCGCGGTAGGACGGCGCGTCGCCGATGATCACACCGCCGACCTCCAGCTCCTGGTGGGCGCGGAAGGCGGTCTGCAGGTCGTGCGTGAACACGCCCGCCTGCAGGCCGAACAGCGAGTCGTTGACGGCGGCGAAGGCCTCGTCCACGCCGTCCACCTTGTGCAGCGACAGGACCGGGCCGAACACCTCGGAGGTGGCCAGGATCGCGTCGGCCGGCAGCTCGGCCAGCACGGTCGGGGCGTAGGTCGCGCCCTCGCGGGTGCCGCCGGTGAGCAGCTTCGCGCCCTTGGCGACCGCGTCGTCCACCCAGGACTCCACCCGCTTGGCGGCGTTCTCGTCGACCAGCGGACCGACGTCCGTCGCGTCGTCGTTCGGGTCACCGGTGACCTGGGCCCGCACCTTGGCGACGACCTTCTCGGCCAGCGCGTCGTACACCGACGCGTCGGCGATCACCCGCTGCACCGAGATGCAGGACTGGCCGCCCTGGTAGTTGGCGAACATCGCGATCCGGGTGGCCGCCCACTCCAGGTCCGCCTCGGAGGACCAGTCGGCGAGCACCACGGCCGCCGCGTTGCCGCCCAGCTCCAGGGTGGTGTGCTTGCGCGGCACCGAGTCCATGATCTGGTAGCCGACCTTGTCCGAACCGGTGAAGGAGATCACCGGCAGACGCGGGTCCTGCACCAGGGCCGGCATCCGGTCGTTCGGCACCGGCAGGACGCTCCACGAACCGGCCGGCAGCTCGGTCTCGGCGAGGATCTCGCCCAGCACCATGGCCGACAGCGGGGTGGCCGGGGCCGGCTTGAGGATGATCGGGGCGCCGACCGCGATCGCGGGGGCGATCTTGTGGGCGACCAGGTTCAGCGGGAAGTTGAACGGGGCGATGCCCAGCACCACGCCGCGCGGGAAGCGGCGCACCACCGCGAAGCGGCCCGTGCCGCCCGGGTCGGTGTCCAGACGCATGGTCTCGCCGTTGGTCCGGCGGGCCTCCTCGGCCGCCCAGCGGAACACCGAGACGGCGCGGCCGAT
Organism: Kitasatospora sp. NPDC057965; assembly: GCF_042887135.1. Lineage (NCBI taxonomy): Bacteria > Bacillati > Actinomycetota > Actinomycetes > Kitasatosporales > Streptomycetaceae > Kitasatospora > Kitasatospora sp. NPDC057965. The sequence goes on along the minus strand of NZ_JBHVPZ010000050.1, from coordinate 21,579 downwards.
CTCACCGCGGGCCCACTTGATCGGCTTGCCGTTCTCGGCGGTGATCAGCTGGGCGAGCTCCTCGGTGCGCTCGGTCAGCCGCCGCGCCACGTGGTCCAGAGCGGCGGTGCGCACGTGCGCGGGGGTCGCGGCGAACACCGGCAGCGCGGCGACGGCGGCCTCCAGGGCCTCCTCGACCTGCGCCTCGGTGGGGATGCTCACCTTGCCGACCAGGCGGCCGTCCCAGCTGTTGTGCACCTCGAAGTCGGCGTCGCCGCTCGCCCGGCGGCCGGCCAGCCAGAAATCGTACGTGGTGGTCACCGTGGTACCGGCCCTCTCCTCGTCGTCCTCACGACCCCACGGACGTGGAGCCAGAACCGAGGGTAGGACGGGCGACGCGCCGACCGGATTGGACACCGAGTAGCGTTCGCCCCCGCGGCCACTCCACCGCGTCCAGCCCCGCCCGGCCCCACCGCGCGCCGCTCACTCCTCGCCGGAGCGCAACGCCAGCCAGAGCTCCATCCGGACGTCGGTGTCGTCCAGCGACCGCCCCAGCAGCTCCTCCACCCGCCGCATCCGGTACCGCAGCGTGTGCCGGTGCACCCCGAGGTCGGCCGCCGCCGCGTCCCACTGTCCGTGCCGCGACAGCCACGCCCGCAGCGAGGCCACCAGATCGCCGCGCGCCGTACGGTCGTGCTCCCGCAGCGGCCGCAGCAGGCCCTCCGCGAAGGCCGTCACGGCGTCCTCGCCGAGCAGCGGCAGCAGCGAGCCCGCACCGACCTCCTCGTGGTCCACCGAACGACGCCCGCCGCGCAGCGCCACCGCCAGCGCCCGCTCGGCCTGCGCGTGCGCCGTCCCGGCGTCCTCCAGCGCGGCCGGCGCCGACACACCCAGCGACAGGCCCTCGTGCTCCTCCACCGCGCCCAGGCACGCCCGGTGCACCGCGCCGTTGTCCAGCGCCAGCACCATCAGCCGCGCCCCGTGCGCGCCGTCCTCCCGTGCCACCAGCAGCTTCTCGCCGACCCGCGACCCGGCCTGCTCGGCCCGGTCGCCCAGCTCGCCCAGTGCCTCCCCGGCGTCCGCCCCCTGCGGCGCCCCGGCCACCAGCACCCGGACGGTTCCCTCCGGCAGCCCCCCGAACAGACCCGCCGCCACCTGCCGCGCCGTCGCCACCTCACCGGCCAGCACCATCCGCAGCAGCGCGGCGCCCATCTTCTCCTCGGCCTGCCGCAGCTCCCGCGACCGCTCCAGGGTCAGCGTCAGCAGCGCCACCGCCGCGTTCAGCACGTACCGCTCGGTCGGCGTGATCCGGTCCTCGGTACCCACCGCCAGGAAACCCCGGGCCCGCCGGTCCGCCCCCAGCGACTGGACCACCACGTAGTCCTCGTCCGCCGTGTCTATCCCCGGCGCGCGGCCCTGCAGCGCCGCGCTCGACGGCGCCGGCCGCCGCCGCAGCCGGTCCACCTCCGCCGCCAGCCGCCCGGCCCGGCGCGCCGCCCAGTCCGGCGCCACCACCGACAGCGCGCCCGACCCGTCGTACAGCGCCGCCCAGCCGCCCAGCCGGGCCGCCAGCCGCCGCACCACCGCCGTCGTACCGTCCTTGCCCAGCGCCGCCCGGGTCAGCTCCTCCTGCGCCTCGAAGCTGGTCGTCACCGCCTCGTACTGCTCGGCGGCCAGCGCCGCCGACACCACCTTGCTGATCGCGATGAACGGCGTCGGCTCCGGCACCCGCAGCAGCGGCAGCCCGCGCTGCGCCGCGGCGTCCACCAGCGGCTGCGGCACCTCGGTGTGCGACAGGCCCACCCCCAGCCCGAGCCCGACCACCCCCGCATCGGCCAGCCGGTGCACGTACGCCTGCAACTGGGCGGCGGTACGGCCGAGCTTGATCCCGGTGGTGAGCAGCAGCTCACCACCCTCCAGGAACGGCGTCGGGTCGTCCAGTTCGCTGGTGTGCACCCAACGGACCGGCCGCTCCAGGTGGTCCGCACCGGCGAGGACCGTCAGATGGAGCGAGGTGTTGCGGACGACGGAGGCAAGTGTGGGGGGCATGGCACCTTCGAGGGAACGACCCGACCGCGCCGTTGCGGCCGGGCGAGAGAGGGCTGGGGGTCCTGGGGGGATTCCCACCTCTCATTATGGACGCCCCGGACAACCCGCACTGCTGAATCCACCTCGAAGGCGAGCTTTAACGGCGAGTTCCGCCCGGGGTCCGTCCGGGTCCGTCCGGGGCCCTCAACCCCGCAGGTCCACCAGCAGCGGCGGCACCTGCTCCCCCGACACCGCCGTCAGCGACAGCACCGCGTGCCCGGCCGGCAGCGCGTGCGCCAGGTCCGAGGGGGACCACCGCAGCCGCTCCACCTCCCGCGTGGTCACCGACTCCGTCTGCGCGGTCGTCCCCGACAGCGCCTTGCGGCCCAGCCGCCCGGCCCGTCGCACGATCCCGCCCGAGGTGTCCGGCGCCAGCGTCACCGCCGTCTCCCGCACCAGGTGCGTGCCCCAGGCCTCCGAGAACAGCCGGCCGTCCCACGGCGCGATGCCCGGGAACGCCGCCCGGCAGCCCACCGCCCCGAACAGCGGCGCCCGCAGCGCCTCCGGCAGGTCCACCAGGGTGCGCAGCAGCAGCACCACCCCGGCGTTCGCCCCACGCAGCCGCTGCAGCCCGCGCACGATCCCGGCGTCCAGGGCCGCCGAGGCGTCGTCCACCACCAGCCCGGCGAACAGCGACCGGTCCCCCCGGGCCCCCGCGGCCTGCACGAACTGGCCCACCAGCAGCCGCGACAGCATCCGCGCCGCCTCCGGGTGACTGCGCTCCGGCAGCTTCACCCGCACCCGCAGCGGGTGGTCCAGCACCCGCATCGCGAACGGCGGCCGGCCCGTGCCGTCGGTCGCGAACACCCCCTCGAAGGCCGGCCGGTCCAGCAGCGCCAACCGGTCCGCCAGCAGCGCCCCCGGATCGTCCGCCCGGCCGCGCTGGCGCTCCCGGTGCTCCAGGTCCCGCTCGTACGAGCCCAGCAGGCCCGCCGCGCGCAACCCCTTCACCAGCGACTCCAGCGCCTCCGGCTCCCCCGCGAGCAGCGCGCGCAGCTCGCGCACCCCCGGGTAGCGGCCGAACGCGGCGTGGAACGGTCCCACCATCTGCTGCAGCGCCGTGCGCGCCGTCTCGGCGCGCGCCGTCAGCTCGTCCGGCAGCAGCGCCTCCGCCAGCCGGGCCGCCGCCTCGTCCGGGTCCTGCGCCGCGCCGTACAGGTCCAGCCCGTAGCGGGAGCCGGCGTGCCCCGGGGCGATCACCACGTCGTACCAGTCGTCCGGCCCCAGATCCGCCTCCGCCGACCCGATCACCACCGCGCACGCCGTCCCGGCCAGCGCCTGCAGGCAGAGCGCCTCTGCCACCGGGCGGGCCAGCCGCGCCGTCTTCCCCGTCCCGGCCGGGCCCACCGCCAGCAGCGAGGTGCCCAGCACCGCCGGGTCCAGCGCGAAGCCCGCCGCCCGGTGGGTCAACGGGTTCTTCGGCACGTCCTGCGCGGTACCGAGCCGCACCTGCGCCAGCAGCAGGTCGTGCCGCTCCGCCCGCCCCGGCAGCTCGCGCGCCTCCGACGGGTGCGCGAACGCGGCCGCGCCGCGCAGCGACACCTGCTCGGCGAAGGCCGGCAGGAAGGCCCGGTCCGCCTGGGCCGACTCCCACGCCCGCTGGATCCGCACGTAGTCGACGTCCCCGACCGCCTCGCCGTCCAGCCGCCCGGCCGCGACCTCCGCCCCGCCCTGCCGCAGCACCGCCCACGGATCCCGCTGCCGCACCGCCTCCGCCCGCTCCTCCACGGACGCGGGCTCCTCCTCCGTCACCGTCCGCGACAGCAGCGGCACCGCATACCGCCGCCACACCTCCACCCACCGGCCCATCCGCCCGAAGACCTTGATGACCACGGCGAGCACGACGGCATTCACCGACAGTCCCACGACGGTGACCGCTGTGGAGGAGGGATGGTCCACCCATACCGTCAGAACGATCAGGTGCAGCGCTAGCTGTGTGCCGTAGACGAAGGCGAACCACCCCACCACGACGTTCAGACCGGCGCGGACGAGAAGGGGCCAGGTGGGCACCTTCGCCGCCTCCGCCCGGCCGGGGTCGAGCTGCCGGTAGCCCTCGCGGAAGACACCCGGGGCGGCCTCCGGCCGCGGGGCGGCGACCCAGGCGGCGAGGTCGAAGGCCGCGGCGGCCGGGGAGCGCGGGTGCGGCATCACGGTGGGCGGTGGACTGTGGGGGGTGGCGGTGGTCCGCTCGCTGTGGCTCCGTGCCCCGTCCAGTCCCATGTACGGCCCCGCTCCCTCGCCCGACGGCCCGACCGCCGTCGGTGCCGCCCATACCCATGCCGCCGCCCCGGCGACACGCCCGCGCTCAATGTAGTGGAGCGAAGGCGGCCGGTCGTGGCGCCGGCCGCGCTGGCCGCCCCGGACAAGTCGGACGGCCCAGTGCTACCGAGTGGCGCATGCCTGCCCGGAGAGCGCCCCCGTAGCCTGCGAACTACCGAGCCGAGAAGTCTGGAGAAACCCATGAGCGCCGCAACGCCGCTCCCGCAGGAGCGCCGCCTGGTCACCGCGATCCCCGGTCCGAAGTCGCAGGAGCTGCACGCCCGCAAGCTGGGTGCGGTGGCGGCCGGCGTCGGCACCACCCTGCCGGTGTACGTGTCCCGTGCCAACGGCGGTGTGCTGGAGGACGTGGACGGCAACTCGCTGATCGACTTCGGCTCCGGCATCGCCGTGACCAACGTCGGCAACAGCGCCGAGGCCGTGGTGGCGAAGACGACCGAGCAGCTGGCCGCCTTCACCCACACCTGCTTCATGGTGACCCCGTACGAGGGCTACGTCGCCGTCGCCGAGCAGCTGAACGAGCTGACCCCGGGCGACCACGAGAAGCGCACCGCGCTGTTCAACTCGGGCTCCGAGGCCGTCGAGAACGCGGTGAAGATCGCCCGCGCCTACACCAAGCGCCAGGCCGTCGTGGTGTTCGACCACGGCTACCACGGCCGTACGAACCTCACCCTGGCGCTGACGGCGAAGAACATGCCGTACAAGCAGGGCTTCGGTCCGTTCGCCCCCGAGGTCTACCGGGTGCCGGTCGCCTACCCGTACCGCTGGCTGACCGGTGCGGAGAACTGCGCCGCCGAGGCCGCCGCCCAGGCGATCGACACCATCAACAAGCAGATCGGCGCCGAGAACGTCGCCGCGATCATCATCGAGCCGATCCAGGGCGAGGGCGGCTTCATCGAGCCGGCCAAGGGCTTCCTGCCGGCGATCGTGGAGTTCGCGAAGGCGAACGGGATCGTGTTCGTCGCGGACGAGATCCAGACCGGCTTCTGCCGCACCGGCCAGTGGTTCGCGTGCGAGGACGAGGGCATCGTCCCGGACCTGATCACCACCGCCAAGGGCATCGCCGGCGGTCTGCCGCTGTCGGCGCTGACCGGCCGCGCCGAGATCATGGACGCCGCGCAGACCGGCGGCCTGGGCGGCACCTACGGTGGCAACCCGGTGGCCTGCGCGGCCGCGCTGGGCGCCATCGAGACCATGAAGGAGCAGGACCTCGTCGGCAAGGCGCAGCGGATCGGCGAGATCATGCTGGGCCGTCTGCGGGCGATGCAGGAGAAGTACGAGATCATCGGTGAGGTCCGCGGCCGCGGCGCGATGATCGCCGTCGAGCTGGTGAAGCCGGGCGGCAAGGAGCCGAACACCGAGGCCACCGCCGCCATCGCCAAGGCCTGCCACGCCGAGGGCCTGGTCGTGCTGACCGCCGGCACCTACGGCAACGTGCTGCGCTTCCTGCCGCCGCTGGTGATGCCGGAGCACCTGCTGAACGAGGGCCTGGACATTCTCGAGGGCGCGTTCGCCGCCCTCTGAGCCGGCCCGCGGCCGCGGTGGCGACCCGCGCCGCACCGAAGACCCGCCGGAGGGATGTCCGGACAGCGCTGAACGGCCCGTGGGGACCTCGTCCCCACGGGCCGTTCGGTTCGAACCCGGCGTGACGCCACCGGCGCGGACGGTGAAGATGGTGTGCGGAATCGCTGAAGCTCCACTACCCCGTACGGACCTTGACGTAGTGTCATCACAGATGGACAGCGAGCCCCAGCCATGGGCGGATCCGTCCGCGGCACCGTCCTCCGGGACGGCTCCGCGCGTGGGCCGCGAGGACAACCAGGCCGTCCCGCCAGGGGCGGCACACACCGAAAGCCGATCGACCGGCCGTCCGACCCACACCCCCCGGGGCGCACGGAACGGCGATCATCAGGGCCGCCCCGGAGCTCTCCCCCCTGCTCCGGGGCGGCTGCCTCGCGTTCTCGCCCATCCGGCGGTGCCGGTGGTCCTCGGGGTGGTCCTGGTGCTGGTGTCCTGGCAGGTCGCGGTGGACGGGCCGCTGCTGGGCCTGGACCGCTGGACCCGGCACACCGTCCGGGACGTGCGGCACACCCTGCACAGCACCCTGCTCAACCACCTCGGCAAGGCGTTCTCCGACCTGGGCGGGGGCTCTGTGGCGGTGCCGGTGCTGCTCCTCGGCGGGGCGGTGGCGGCCTGGCGGGAGTGGCGGGCGGGCTTCGCGCGCTGGTGGCTGCCGGTCCCGGTGGCGGTGCTGACCGCCGGGCTGATCCCGCTGCTGGTGGTGCCGGCGAAGGCGTGGTTCGCGCGGCCCGGCCCGTTCGGGCTGCCGCTGGCGGCGGACCAGTGGGGCTGGTACCCGTCCGGCCACACCGCGACCGCCACCCTCGGGTTCGGGGTGGCGGCGCTGCTGCTGGCCCGGGCGGCCGGGACCCGGGCGCGCCGGGGGCTCGGCGCCGGCGCGACGCTGCTGGCGGCGGGTGTCGGCCTCGGGCTGGTGTGGAGCGACTACCACTGGCTGCTGGACGTGGTGGCCAGCTGGTGCCTGGGCGGTCTGGTCCTGTGGACCCTCGCCCGGTGGCCGCTCACCGGCCGCCCGGGCAAGGATCCGGGGAGCAGGTCCTAACCCTCGGCCGGGGCCTCGTCGTTGCGGTGGACGAGGCCGGGCTCGCCGTTGTCTCGCCGCCACTCGACGACCAGTTCGTCGCGGGCGCCGAAGCGGACCAGGTGGCGGCCGACGACGTCCTCCAGGCCGGGCAGGTTCTCGCGCTCGCCCTCGACCGTGAGCAGCAGGGCATCGGGGGCGGCTTCCAGGGTGGCGGTGCCGGCGCCGAAGACGAGGGTGCCGCGGCCGGTCTCCTCGGACCAGTCGGCCTGGATCTTCCGGCCCATGTGGGCGGCGAGCTGCTTGGCGTAGCGGGCGGAACGGTCGGTGGCGACGCGGGCTTCGGAGCGGGGCACGGGCCCTCCAGGGTCGGGGGAGGGGACTTAGGGTGCCCTCACTCACGACCTACGCTAACGCAGATGCTGAGCCTTGCTCAACATTTTTCCGAGCGCCCGCGGACCGGCCGATACCCTTGGTCGAACGCCTGCCGAGGAGAGCCGCCCATGACCACCACGCCGACCGACGACGGCGCGAGCTCCTCCCCCGCCGCGGACCCGGCGTCCGCCCCGGACACCGCCGCGGCCCCGGACACCGCCGCCGAGCTGGCCGACGCGATGACCCGGGCGATCAAGCGGATCCGCCGCCGCACCAGTGAGCGGCTGGAGCCCTACGGCATCACCCCCGGCCAGGGCCGCGCCCTGCGGGCCCTCGCGCACGCCCCCGGCTGCGAGCTCCCCGACCGGGCGATGCGGCTGAGCGACCTGGCCGACCGGCTGCACATCGCCCCGCGCTCGGCCACCACGGTGGTCGACGCCCTGGAGGAGGCCGGCCTGGTCGAGCGGGCCCCGGATCCGGCCGACCGCCGCGCCGTGCGGATCCTGTTGACGGCGGCCGGCCGGTCGGCGGTGGAGCGGATCGGCCAGGTCCGGCACGAGGTGGCCCAGGAGTACTTCGGCCCGGTCAGCCCCGCCGAGCAGGACGCGCTGCTGCGGGCGCTGCGGACCGCGGAGTCCGGGTACGCGGCGACGACCGCGCCCACCGCCGGGCCGCGCCGGACAGCGTCCCCGGGCGCAGCGCGGTGATCCCGATGCCGACGACCACCAGCACCGCGGCGCCGGCGGCGAGCGGGCCGACCGACTCGCCGAGCAGCAGCCACGCCGAGGACATCCCGAACACCGGCACCAGCAGCGAGTAGGGCGCGACGGCGGTGGCGTCGTAGCTCCGCAACAGGTAGCTCCAGGCGACGAAGCCGAACAGGGTGGAGACCAGCCCGACGTAGCCGATCGCGCCGAGTCCGGCGAGGCCGATCCCGCGCAGCGCCCGCAGGTCGGCGTCCGGGCCCTCGACCAGCAGCGAGAGACCGAGCAGGGGCAGCGGCGGGACGGCGCTGACCCAGACCATCCAGCGCAGCGCGTCCGGCGGGGCGGCCTTGCGGGTCAGCACGTTGGACAGGCCCCAGGCGGCCGCGGCGAGGACGAGCAGGGCGAAGGCGCCGAGCGGTCCGCCGAGGCCGCGGTCGACGGCGCTCAGACCGATCCCGGCGAAGGCGACGGCCAGGCCGAGCAGCCGCTGGCCACCGGGCCGCTCGCCCAGCAGGACGCCGGCGAACAGCGCGGTGAAGACGGCCTGCCCCTGGAGCACCAGGGAGGAGAGGCCGGCCGGCATCCCGGCGTGCATGCCGAGGAAGAGCAGGCCGAACTTGACCACCCCGAGCACCACGCCGACCGCGAGCACCCACCGCAGGGCGACCTTCGGCGGGCCGACGAAGAAGACCGCCGGGACCGCGACCACGGCGAACCGCAGGGCACAGAAGAGCAGCGGGGGGAAGTTCTCCAGGCCGATGTGGATGAGGACGAAGTTGAGACCCCAGACGGCGGCCACCAGGACGGCCAGGGCGATGTGACGCGGACTCATGCCGCCGCCCGGGGCGGCCTGCGGGGATGTGCTCATGGGACGAGGATGGCCGCCGGGCACCGTGTAGCACCAGCGATGAATACTGAAGGCCACGCTTTAGCATTGCTGCATGATGGATCTGGGGCGCCTGCGGGCGCTGCACGCGGTGGCGGTGCACGGCTCGGTCGGCGGGGCGGCCGCGGCGCTCGGCTTCACGCCGTCCGCCGTCTCCCAGCAGATCGCCAAGCTGGAGCGGGAGACCAGGACGGTGCTGCTGGAGCGCCAAGGCCGCGGGGTGGTGCTGACCGACGCGGCGCGCGAACTGGCCGCCACCGCGCAGGCGGTGCTGGGTCTGGTGGAGCGGGCCGAGGTGCGGCTGGAGGAGCAGCGCGGCCAGGCGGTCGGACGGCTGCGGTTGGCCGCCTTCGCGACCGGCGCGCGCGGGCTGATGCCGGGCGTGCTGGCCGACCTGCGCGAGCGCTGCCCGGCCCTGGACGTGCGGCTGCTGGAGAGCGACCCGTACCCGGCGGCCGAGCTGGTGGCACGCGGGGACGTCGACCTGGCGCTCGTCCAGGACTGGCCGACGGTGCCGCTGCCGGTCCAGGACGACCTGTCCCGGATGGAGCTCGGCGAGGACCCGTTGGACCTGCTGCTGCCCGTCGGCCACCCGCTGGCCGGGCTCGCCACGGTGCCGGAGGAGCGGCTGCGCGGGCAGCGGTGGACCAGTGTGCCGCCGGGCAACATCTGCCACGACTGGCTGGTCCGGACGCTGCGCGAAGCCGGCGAGGAGCCGGACGTGCACTACCAGGTCGGCGAGTTCGAGACGCAGATCGCGCTGATCGCGGCGGGGCTGGGCGTCGGACTCGTGCCCCGGCTGGGGCGCGCCGCGCTGCCGCCGGGGGTGGTCGCCCGGCCGGTGGTGCCGGAGCCGGCCCGGCGGGTGTTCGCGCTCTGGCGCTCCCAGGCCTCACGGCGTCCGGCGATCACCGAGGCGCTGGCCGCGATGCGGGCCCGGTGGGACGCCCTGCAGGCCCAGGGCCGGTGCTCATGGGCCTCGCCGCGGTCAGCCGGCGAGGCCGATCACCAGCCACATGAAGCCCACCCCGCCGAGGGTGCAGAGCAGTGTGGTCCGTGAGGGGTGCGGGCTGTGCGCCTCGGGCAGGATGTCGGAGGTCGCCAGGTAGAGCAGGAACCCGGCGAAGAAGCCCAGGTAGAGGCCGAGCAGGTGCTCGGGGATGGTGAACAGCAGGGTGATCGCGGCACCGGTGACCGGCGCCAGCGCGTCCGCCGCGAGCAGGGTCAGCGCCCGCCGCCTGTTGTTCCCGTAGAGCCGGGTGATCGTGTAGGTGTTGAAGCCGTCGGCGAAGTCGTGCGCGACCACGGCGATCGCCACCACCGTCCCGACCGTCGTCCCGGCCTGGAAGGCCGCGCCGATCGCGAAGCCGTCCATGACGCTGTGCCCGACCAGGGCGAAGGCCGCGGTCAGGCCGATGCCCTGGCGCCCGTCGACGCCGGCCCGGGCGCGGCCGTGGGCATGCCCGTGGGCGTGGCCGTCGACCTGCGCGGGCCGCTGGCCGTGGGTGTGCTCGGCGTACTCCCCCTCGTGGCCGCGGTGGATGGCCACCGCCCGCTCGACGATGTGGATGGCCAGGAAGCCGGCCGCGAACATCAGCAGCGCCTGCGGCACGCCGTGGACCTCCTCGGGCGCCTGGTGCAGCGCCTCCGGGAGGAGGTCGAAGCCGACGACTCCGAGCATCAGCCCGGCGGCGAAGCCGAGCACCAGGTGGCGGCGGTCGCCGGTGCGCTGCGCGACCCAGCCGCCGATCAGCGTCATCAGGAAGGCCCCCGCGGCGACCAGGACCGCGGTCACCGCGCCTCCACCCTGACGGGCCGTCCGTCCACTCGTCTCCCCCGTGTTCCGCCGTCCCCGGGCCGGCCGTCGTCCGTGGCCGGACGGCCGTGTCCCCCAGCGTCGTGCAGCCCGCGCGGCGGCGCCCGCCGGACGGTCCGTCGGGGTGAGCCGGCCGTACGCCGACCGACCCGCGCCGACCGCCGACCGGCTCAGCGCCCGGCGGCGAGCGGCAGACCGAGCTGGGTGCGCGCCAGCTCGCGCACGCCGTCCCCGTCCACCAGGTGGATGTGGCGGTGCCCGTCCTCGCCGGTGAGGTCCAGCGCCCCGTCGGTGAAGTGGCCGGTGGTCAGCCGCAGGCCGCGCTCGGCCGACTCCTCGCGGACCGCGTCCGCCAGCGTGCGGATCTCCTCCTCCCCCACCGGCCCGGCGCTCCGCGAGGCCCAGACCACCCAGCGGCCGGGCAGCGCGCTGCCGGTCGGTCCCTCGCCGGTGGCGACCAGCCCGGCCGGGCCGCGCAGCCGCACGCTCCACTGGCCGAGTCCGCCCCGGGTGAGCAGCTCCCGGACCAGCTGGGCGAACTCGTTCGCCGACAGGTCGGGCGCGGCCGGGACGGTGGCCGCGGCCTGCGCGGCCGGCTCCACGCCCACCCACCTGTACGGGTCGGGGCTGACGGCGGCGCCGAGCTGGCGCAGCCGGACCAGGGCCTCGTCCTGCTCGGCGTCGGCGTAGACGCCCTCGCCGTCGGGCTCGTCCTCGGGATCGGCGGGCGGCAGCAGCCTGGTGCGGGCCAGCGCGTCGCGGTCCGCGTCCACGCTCACCAGGCAGAGCGGCTCGGCCCCGCCGGGCTCGCGCAGCCAGCCGTTGAGGACGACCCCGGCGAGGATCTCGTCGGTGTCGACGGCGTCGGCGGCCTGCAGGGCGCGCAGGGCGAGCCGGGCGACCAGCCGCAGGTAGTCGGCGGCCCGGTCGGCCGGCGGGCGCGGCACCGGGAGGGCCTCACCGTCCGGGCCGAGCCGGTAGCCGGTCAGCGAGGGCACCACGTCGAGGGCCGGCAGTTCCAGGTCGAGCACGGCGGTGCGGGTCAGCGGCCGGTAGACGGCGCGGCAGGGCGCCGGAAGGTCCTGGGTGTGGGTCTCGGCGGCGGCGAGGGCGCGCTCCAGCAGCGACTCGACGGCGGCCGGCTCGGCCTGCCGGTAGGCGCGGCGGCACTCCTCCAGAGAGTCGTTGTACTCGCGCACCGCCCGCGCCCGGGCCTGTTCGGCCTCGTCGTGGGCGCGCCGGTACTCGTCGGCCACCGGGTCGACGGCCTCGGCCTGCCGGGTGCGCCACTCGCGCAGGGCGCGCTGGTGGTCGAGCCGGGCCTGCGCCAGCCCGCGCTGGTAGCCGGAGTCGAGCAGTCGGCGGGACGGGGCCTCGTCGGGGTCGGCGGCGGGCGGCTCGGCGGGCGCGAAGTCCTCCCAGCGCGGCTCCGGGTCCGCACCGGCCTCCGCGGCCGGACCGTCGGCCGCGTAGGGGCGCGGCTCGTAGCGGCGCAGCTGGCTCTCGAAGTCCATGGCCGAAACGGGCAGCGCGGCCCGCCGGAGCAGGTCGGTCAGCCGCTCCTGCTCGGCCTGGACGGTGAGCGTGCGGTGGTGGGTGAGCGCGGCGGCCCGGGCGTGGGCGGCGACGGCCTCGTCACCGCCCGCGCCCGTCGGCCCGTCGGACGACGGGCCGGCCGGGGCACCGGGGGGACGGCCCGACGGGCCGTCGTCCTCCGGCTCCACCCCGAGGTCACGGAAGACCGAGGCCAGGAAACCCGGCTGGGGGGCCGTGACAGCACCGTCGGACTGGCCGTCTGCTGAGTACTGCATCGGTGGTCGTTCCCCCATGCTCGTCCGGCGCCTGCCCGGGGCGGTCGGCAGCCCGTCGGCCACCCCGAGGCCCGCCCCCTCCCGGACATTGTCCACCGAACGGGCGCACCGGTCAGCCAAGCCTCTCAGTTGGTCCGGGTGTTGGTCAGGTGCAGTCCGATGTAGCCGACATAGATCCGGCCACTGCCCGAACAGTCGTCGAGGTAGTGCAACCGGGGCGCGGTACGGCCGCCGCCGATCCGCAGGTGCGCGCCCATGAACGCGCGCCTGGACGCGTCCACGCACTCTGGAACCGGGAGCATCCGCTCGCGTTTCCACTTGGCGTGGCTGTGCACCGTCCTGGACTCGCCGCGCACCGCCTTGCGGGGCGGGAAGCGGTGGCAGCCGGCCGGGGTCCGCTCGCACCACTGCTTGAAGTCGCCGCCCGCCTGGCCGCGCACGGCCGCCTCGGCGTACTCCTGGAGCGCGGTGAGGCCGTCCCAGGTGAGCCGGGCCCAGCCACCACCGTCGCAGCGCAGTTCGTCGAGGGCGAGCGCGGCCTTCTGGTCGCCGGTGAAGGTGAGCAGCGGGAACTCGCCGAGCCGGGCCATCAGTTCGGTGAAGCTGAGCGGGACGCCGCCGCGGGCGCCGGGTGGTCCGGCGCGCCGCCGGCCGGACCGGCGGGCGGGCCCGGTCGGCGCGGTGGGGGCACCCGCACCGCCCGTCGTGGCGCAGAGCCGGCCGACCGACACGCACCCCTGGCCGGGCCCGGCCGCCCGCCCGGTGACCGCTCCGCCCGGCAGGACCTTGGGCTTCGGCCGCTCGTGGTGGCGCTCCCGACGGCCCTCGTGCCGACCGGGGTGGGCGATCCGCTCGCGCTCCTCCCGCCCGTGGGCGGCTACCGGGGCCCCGGGTCCGGGTGGTGTGCGGTCCGGTTCTGCGGCGGTCCGGGGCACCCGCAGGACCGGCACGGACGCCAGCACCGGCGGCAGCGGCCGTTCGGCGGCGAGCCGGCGCGGCTCGCGGGCGAGCAGGGCGGCCGCGCGCCGCGGCTCCTCCTCGATCCGGTTGCGCGCCAGCACCGGGTGCCGGCGGCCGTCCCGCCGCGAGGCCGGGTCGACCTCGGGCAGGTAGGTGCGCACCGCGCCGCCGTAGACGGCGTGGTACTCCAGCGCGACGTTGAACCTGGTCCGGGCGTCCGCGTCGAGCACGTAGAGGCCGGCGAGGCCCGGCAGCTGGTCGCAGAGCGGAGCGACCACGTCCGCGAGCCACGGTCCGGTGCCGAGACCGGCCGGCACGCTGGCCACCACGGTGGGCATCCGGCGGTCCGGGTCGCACAGTTCGTCGACGAGCCGGTCGACCCCGGCGGCGGTGAGCACCCGGGGCACGGCCGACAGCGCGGCCGGGCCGTCGGCTGCGTCCAGCAGGGGCAGCAGGGTGCGGACCACCTCGGGCACCGGCACCCGGCCCGGTGCGCGCAGACCACCGGCGGCGGTGTGCGCCGCGGCCTCCAGCCGGAGCCAGGTCGGGCCGACGGGCCCGGTGGCCACGGTGACGGTGAGCCGGTCGGCGCCGTGCGGCGCGGGGGTGCGCACCCGGCGGCGGTCGTAGCGGCCGCCGGGCCACGGGCCGTCGAGCGGGCCGCCGTCACGGTCCAGCAGGACGCGCTCGCCGAGCCGGAACCGTTCGGCGGGGGACGCGTCCGTGCGGGGGGTCGGGGCGGGTTGTTCGGGGGGCGGGGGTTCCTCGCACCATTCCTGCTTCAGCCAGGCGGCGAGGCACTGGTCGGCCAGGGCGAGGGCGTCGACGTGCGGGAGGGCGGTGGTGACGGTCATCCGGTAGGGCGTCGCGGGGTTGCCGAGGCCGGGCGGGCCGGCGTGGACGGGCGACGACGAGGAGCGTTCCCAGGTCATGCACATACCTCCGGGTTCGGTGGTGGGGTCCCGTGTCCTCCATCGATGGGTCTTTGGTCCGGTTCGCCGGACCTGTGCCCAGGAAACGCCATGGCCCGGAGCGGAAGTTCCAACTCCGGGCCACGTCACTACATTCGGGTGAATCTGCTCAAGCCGACCAGCGCGGCCGACGAGGATCTGCTGGAGCGGCGGCCGGTCGCGGCGAGAGCTGTGAGCGCGTCAGCCGGCGCTCTGCCCGGCGCCGCTGCGGCTCCACGCGGGCACCGGCACGGACACCGCGAGCGGGCGGCCCGCCGGCGCCTCGTAGCGGGCGACCAGGACCACCGGCACGGTCCCGCGGTTGTGGCCGACGTGGATGTGCACCGGCCCGGCGTGCTCGACCAGACAGTCCCCGGCACGGCTGACCTCCACCCGGCCGTCGTGCAGGGTCCGGGTGAGCGTGCCGGCGAGCACCACGACGTCGACCCGGCCCGGGTGGTAGTGCCAGCCGGTGCTGTCCCCCGGGTCCAGGGTGATCGTCCGGACGACGGGCATCACGGTCTTCGGCTCCCTGGTCGGCGGAATCCGACCAGGCTAGGCAGGGCGTCGCGCACCCGGGACCGAGCGGCCGGAAAGCGGCCGAAAAGCTGTCCGGAACCGCGTACCGGCCCGGCACCGAGCGTTCGGACCGCCCCGCTCGCCGCCCCTTCGGGCCGTCCGGCTCAGACCGTCCGGCTCAGACCGGCACCTCGACGTACGTCCGGCCCGCCGCCACCGCGACCGCCGTCCCACCGGTCGCCTCGGCCAGCCAGGTGTGGAACGCCGCGACCTCCGGCTCCGGCACCCCGACCTCGATCCGTACCCCGGCCGCCCCGTAGGCCAGGTCGCTCACCGTGAACCCGGCCGCCCGCAGATCGTTCTCCACCCGCCCGGCCCGGGTGTGGTCCGCCGTCACGGCGAGCAGCGCGACCGGCCGCCGCTCCAGCAGCCCGACCTCGTCCAGCGCCTCCGACACCGCGCTCCCGTACGCGCGCACCAGGCCGCCCGCGCCCAGCTTGATCCCGCCGAAGTACCGGGTCACCACCGCCACCGTGTCGGTGACGCCGCGCCGGCGCAGCACCTCCAGCATCGGCACGCCCGCCGTCCCGCCGGGCTCGCCGTCGTCGCTGGACCGCTCGCGGCGCTGGTCGTCGCCGACCACGAAGGCGGTGCAGTTGTGCCGGGCGTCCCAGTACTGCTTGCGGATGCCGGCGATGAACGCCTGGGCCTCCTCCTCGTCGGCGACCCGGGCGAGGTGGCAGAGGAACCGGGACTTCTTGATCTCCAGCTCGTGCGTGCCCGCGCTCCGGATGGTCAGGTACGGCCTGGGGGTCGGCTCCGGTGTGGCGGGCATGGCGCGGCGGTTCTCCCGGACGACGACGAGGGGGCGGGCGGTGCGGCCCGCGCCGGACGGCAGTTCGCCCGGGGACCGCTCCGCCAGCCTAACCCCCGGCCGCGCCGACCGGTCGGGTCCCGTCCGGCGGCTCCGGCGGCGGCCCCGGCGGCGGTCTCGGTGCCCGCCTCGGTGCCCGCCTCGGTGCCGGTCGCTCAGCGGCGGCCCGCGAGCGCCTCCAGCCCCGCGCGGTCCAGGCCGGTCGCGCCGCCGACCTCGGCGAGGTCCACCGCCCCGCAGTCCAGCCCGCGCAGCAGGTACCCGCCGAGCGCCCGGACCGTCGCCGGCTCGTCCATGACGTCCCCGCCGGCCCCCGCCAGGTACGCCGACAACCGGGCGGCGGCCGGGCCGAGACCCTCCCGGTAGAAGGAGTGGACCGCGGCGTACCGGGCCGGCAGGTGCGCCGGGTGCAGGTCCCAGCCCTGGTAGTAGGCCCGGGAGAGCGAGCGGCGGACGAGGTCGTGGTGGAGCTTCCAGGCGGCGTGCACCTGGGCGGTGCTCCCGGCCGGGACCACGTTGGTGGAGCCGTCGGACAGCCGGACCCCGGTCCCGGCGGCGGCCACCTGCATCACCGCCTTGGCGTGGTCGGCGACCGGGTGGTCCAGGCTCTGGTGGGCGGCGGCGACCCCGCACGCGGCGCTGTAGTCGAAGGTGCCGTAGTGCAGGCCGGCGACCCGCCCCTCGGCCGCCCCGATCATCCGGGCCACGGTGGCCCGCCCGTCCGGACCCAGCACCGCCTGGGTGGTCTCGATCTGGATCTCGAAGCGGAGCCGGCCGACCGGCAGCCCGGCGGCGCGCTCGAAGTCCGCCAGCAGCCCGGCCAGGGCGCTGACCTGCTCGGCGTAGGTCACCTTGGGCAGGGTCAGCACCAGCCCCCCGGGCAGTCCGCCGCGGGCCAGCAGGGTGGTGAGGAAGAGCTCCAGGGTGCGGATGCCCCGTTCCCGGACGGCCGCCTCCAGGCATTTGATCCGGATACCGACGCAGGACGGGGCGACGCCGTCGGCGACCGCGGCGGCGACCAGCACGGCGGCGCGGACGGCGTCCGCGTCCTCCTCGGCGTCGGGCCTCGGGCCGTAGCCGTCCTCGAAGTCGATCCGCAGGTCCTCGACCGGCTCGCGTTCCAGTTTGGCTCGCACCCTGCGGTGCACCTCGGCGAGCAACGCGTCGGCCGGCACCCCGAGCGCACGGGCCAGCTCGGCCGGGGTCCCGGCGTGGGTGTCCAAGGCCTCCAACGCCCGCCGGCCCCAGCTGCGCACGGTGTCGGCGGCGAAGGCGTCGGCCGGCACGTAGACGGTGTGGACCGGCTGGCGGCCGCCCGGATCGCCCGGGTAGCGACGCGCGAGCTCGGCGTCGACCGGTGCCAGCAGCGCGTCCACGGCGGCCCGGGCGGCGGCGGAGAACCCCGCCGGACCTGTCTCCCCGGTACCGCCCGTCCCGACCCGCGGCATCCGTCACTCCTCACGCGGGCATCCGCACGGACCCGCGCCCGGCCAACGCCTCAACGGATTGTTGATGCGAAGGTAGGTGGGCCGCCCCCGGGCGTCAACGGCCCGGGCACACAACGGACCAACGGACTGGCGGGCTGCGGACGGGTCAGTCCCGCCCGGAAGCGGCGTACCGGCCGCGCAGCTCCGGAAGGAGCACCTCGATGTCCTTCGGGTGGACCGAACCGTCGGCACGGCTGCCGGTCACGTCGTAGTTCTCGGTCAGCCAGGCGGCCAGCCGCTGCGGATCCGGCTCGTGCCCGAAGGTCTCCAGGTAGCTCACCAGCGCATCGAACACCTGCTCGGGATCCAACCGGTGCGAGCCCGGACGCGGCGCGGGACCGAACGGCCGCTGCGGGCGCTCCACGGCCTCCGGCACTTCCTGGACGGCCTCGGGCTCGGCGTACTCCCCTTCCGCGAACCCGGCCTCCGGCGGGAAGCCCGGCTCGTCCGCGTAGTCGGCGTACGGTTCGGCAGGAGCACCGTGGTCGGCCGCGCCCGGCTGCCGCGGGTCCTCCGGCTGCTCGCCGGGCCCGGTCGGCCGCGGCGCCTTGAACCACGGCGAGACCTGACCGGGCACCCGGCCGCCCGGCGCCCCGTCGCTCGGATGGCCGGTGGTCCGCACGGCGCGCTCGGTCCAGACGTTCAGCTCCTCCTGCGGCTGCGACGGGAGCTGCGACTCCTCGCCCGCCGGCTCCTGCGCGTCACGCAGCCGCACGGCGGCCAGCCTGGCGAGCACCTCGGCGGGCGCCGGCTCGGCCTGGGCCTGCGGTTGCTGCTGCGGCTGGGGCCCTGCCTGCGGAGCGGTCTGCGGACCGGGCCGCACCTGCTGCGGCGGAGCGGTCGGAGCCTCACCCGGAACCGGCGCCCGGCCGCCGCCCTGCGGCCGGCTCGGCGCCGCGGCCGGCTCCGCCTGCCCGGCCGGTACCAGGGCCGCCGCACGGCTCTCCGCCGGAACCCGGGCCTCCTGGGCGGCCGACGCCTCCGCGCGGGCCGTGGCCTCGATCTCGCGGGCCTCCTTCGCCTCGCGCGCCGCCTGCGTCTCCTCGTCCATCCGCTCGAACACCGCCGGGTCCAGCGGCACCCCGTACTTGGCCAGCTTGAGTGGCAGCAGCGCCTGGATCGGCGCCGAGCGGCGCCAGCCCCGCCCGTACCGGAAGCGCAGCTGCGCCCGGTAGACCAGCCGGTTCTGCTCCAGCCGAACGACCTCGTCGTACGAACGCAGCTCCCACAGCTTCATCCGCCGCCACAGCCGGAAGGTCGGCACCGGGGACAGCACCCAGCGCATCATCCGGACCGACTCCATGTGCCGGTCCGCCGTGATCGCCGCGATCCGCCCGACCGCGTGCCGCGAGGCCTCGACCACCACGACGAACAGCAGCGGGATGACGGCGTGCATGCCCATCCCGAGCGGGTCGCCCCAGGAGGCCGCGGCGTTGAAGGCGATCGTCGCGACGGTCAGCAGCCAGGCGGTCTGCCGCAGCAGCGGGAAGGGTATGCGCAGCCAGGTCAGCACCAGGTCCAGCGCGAGCAGCACCACGATGCCCGCGTCCACACCGATCGGGAAGGCGTAGGAGAAGGCGCCGAAGCCCTTCTCCTCGGCCAGTTCCTTGACCGCGCTGTACGAGCCGGCGAAGCCGATACCCGAGATGACACAGGCCCCGGCCGCGACCAGGCCGAGCAGGCCCCGGTGGGCCTTGGTGAGCGATGGGCGTGCCATTACGTCTATCAACCCCTGGATGTCGGCTGAGGCCGTACGCTGCCCCGGCTGCCGGTTCCCGCGTGTCGGGGCGCCGGACGGCTGAGGCACCTCCGGGCTCGGCCCACCGGAGTTTACTCGTACACCTGTCTCAGCGTTCTCGCAGCCCGGACCGTCACTCCCGGCGGAACGGGTGGCCGGTCAGACCACCCGTCCCGCTGTTCCGTTGAGGTACGCGAGCACCGCCATCACCCGGCGGTTGGCGTCCTCCGCCGGGGCCAGTTCGAGCTTGGTGAAGATGTTGGCGATGTGCTTGGCCACCGCCCCGTCGCTCACCGTCAGCCGGGCGGCGATCGCCGAGTTCGAGCAGCCCTCCGCCATCAGCTCCAGCACCTCCCGCTCGCGGGGCGACAACCGCTGCAACGGCCCAGGACGGCGGGCCGTGGTCTGCATCAGCTTGGCGATGACGTCCGGGTCCATCGCGGTTCCGCCGGCCGCCACCCGGCGGACCGCGTCGATGAACTGGTCCGCGGCGAACACCCGGTCCTTCAGCAGGTAGCCGATCCCGCCCGTGCCGTCGGCCAGCAACTCCCGCGCGTAGAGCTGCTGGACGTGCTGCGACAGCACCAGCACCGGAAGCCCGGGAATCTCCCGACGTGCCTTGAGGGCCGCTTGCAGACCCTCGTCGGTCAGCGTCGGTGGCAGCCGGACGTCGACCACCGCGACGTCCGGACGGTGCGTCAGCAGTGCGTCCAGCAGTTCGGGACCGGTCTCGACCGCTGCGGCGATCGTGAAGCCGTGCGCTTCCAGCAGGCGGATCAGACCTTCTCGAAGGAGGTAGAGGTCCTCGGCGAGGACAACTCGCACGGCAGCTCCAAGGTGATGGTGGTCGGACCGCCCGACGTGCTGTCGATGGCGAGGACACCGTCGAAGGTACCCAATCGGCGTTCGATCCCGCGCAGCCCCGTCCCCCGGGTGGGATCCGCCACCCCGACCCCGTCGTCCGTCACCGTGACCCGGAGCCGGCCGGCCCGGTAGAGGATGTCCACCCAGACCTGCTCGGCGCCCGAGTGCTTGGCCGCGTTCGCCAGCAGCTCGCAGATGCTGAAGTAGGCCGTCGCCTCCACCGGCGCCGGCGGCCGGTCCGGCAGGCTGACGCACACCTCGGTCGGCAGCGCGCTGTCCAGCGCCAGCGCCCGCACCGCGTCGCCCAGGCCGCGCTCGGCCAGAACCGGCGGGTGGATGCCGCGGACGAGGTCACGCAGCTCCTGGAGCGCCCGCGCCGAGGACTGCCGGGCCTCCGAGAGCAACTCCCGCGCCGCCGCCGGATCCGTCTCCATGAGGTGCTCGATCGTGCCCAGCGTCATCCCGATCGCGACCAGCCGCGCCTGCGCGCCGTCGTGCAGGTCCCGTTCGATCCGCCGCAGCTCCGCCGCCTGACTGCCGACCGCATCGGCGCGGGTCTCCGTCAGTTCGGCCACCCGACGGGTCAGCTGGGCGTGGGTGGCCCGGCCGTCCTGGTCCAGCACCCGCCGGCCCGCCTCCGCGTACAGGCGCACCGCGTTCGGCGCGAGCAGCAGGCCCAGGGCGATCAGCGCGAACCCCAGCAGGATCGAGCCCAGCAGCGTCGCCGCGCCCGTGGAGGACGGACCGTAGGACTTGTAGCTCACCGCCCCCACGACCAGGCTCACCACCCCACCTGCCAGCAGACCCGCCACCACCACCCCGAGCGCGAGCACCAGCGGCGGACTGACCACCAGCCAGAGCATCTCGGACCGGGTCGCCCGGTCCCGCACCGCCCAGTGCAGCAGCTGCGCGAGCCGGGCGACGCTGTGGGAGCGGTGGTAGGAGTAGCCCGTCCACCAGTGACCGCGCGCGTCCGTCTCCAGGGCCGGCCGCGGACTGTACGAGACCGGCAGCCGTATCCCGTACCAGTCCCCGAGCTGCGCCCGGGTCCGTCGCGCCGAGGCCCGTACGAACACCCCGGCCGACGCCAGCCCCGCGACCGCGGCGGCGACCAGCGCGAACAATGCCGCCGGATAGTAGGCGTCGAGCATCCACGCGACGGTGGCGCCGGCGAACACCGTGCAGAAGGCCGGCACCACCACGGTCGGGACCATGACCAGCACCAACAGCGCCAGCCGGGTCAGCCCGAGCCCGCCCGCCGCGAGCGCCGCCTCGGTCCGCACGCGCACGCCGGCGCCCCCGCTGATCCGACTCTCCGTCGCTGCCACGAGCACTCCCGCTTGCCGATGCCGCTGATGATGCCGATGCCGAAGACCGGCTCCGATCGTCCTGACCCAGTTTTCCCCCGCACCCGGACGGACGCACTGGCTGTCCCACCCGACTTCAGGGTGGTGTTAGGTCCACCCCCGGCCCCGGCGCCCGCCGCGGACGCGGAGCCGCAGAAATGCGAAAAGCCCCTGCCGGTATCCCCGGCAGGGGCTTCTCAGAAGAATTGTTCGGCGGCGTCCTACTCTCCCACAGGGTCCCCCCTGCAGTACCATCGGCGCTGTGAGGCTTAGCTTCCGGGTTCGGAATGTAACCGGGCG
>NZ_JBHVPZ010000049.1:0-39288 GCF_042887135.1 Kitasatospora sp. NPDC057965 | reverse complement strand
GAGCCGCCTTCCAGCGGGCCCTCCGGGCGCTTCGTTCTTTCGTGTTTCCAGCTTATCAGACGTTTTCCGCTCCGTTTTCCGGAGTTTCATTCATCCGATTTGCTTCGGCCTTTCGGCGCTCCCGAACTCTATCAGAGTCTTTCGGGCCGTTTTCCCGCTCCGTTCTCGAATTTCGTTCGAGGACTTCGACTGGGGGCCGTCCCGTGGGGCAACCCGGAGAACGTTACGCACCGGGTTGCCCCACGTCAAATCACGCCGGGGAGGCTCAGACCTCGACGACGACAGGGAGGATCATCGGCCGGCGGCGGTAGTTGTCGGCCACCCACTTGCCGAGGGTCCGGCGGACGAGCTGCTGGACCTGGCGGATCTCCAGGACGCCGTCGCCCGCCGAGCGGTCGAGCGCCTCCTGCAGCCGGGCCGCGACCGGGACGAACGCGGCGTCGTCGATGCCGGAGCCGCGGGCCTGGATGCTCGGGCCGCCGACGATCTTGCCGTTGGCGGAGTCGACCACCACGAAGCAGGAGATGAAGCCCTCCTCGCCGAGGATCCTGCGGTCCTTGAGCGAGGCCTCGGTGATGTCGCCGACCGAGGAGCCGTCGACGTAGACGTAGCCGGCCTGCACCTTGCCGGCGATGCGGGCGACGCCGCCCTCCAGGTCGACGCAGACGCCGTCCTCCGCGATGACCACGCGGTTGCGCGGGACACCGGTGGCGATGCCGAGGTCGGCCGCGGCCCGCAGGTGACGCCACTCGCCGTGCACCGGCATGAGGTTGCGCGGCTTGCAGATGTTGAAGAAGTACAGCAGCTCGCCCGCCGAGGCGTGGCCGGAGACGTGCACCTTGGCGTTGCCCTTGTGCACGACCTTGGCGCCCCAGCGGGTCAGGCCGTTGATGACCCGGTACACGGCGTTCTCGTTGCCCGGGATGAGCGAGGACGCCAGGACGACGGTGTCGCCCTCGACGATGCGGATCTGGTGGTCGCGGTTGGCCATCCGGGACAGCGCGGCCATCGGCTCGCCCTGCGAACCGGTACAGATCAGCACGACCTCCTTGTCCGGCAGGTCGTCCAGTTGCTTGACGTCGACGACCATGTTGCCGGGGACCTTCAGGTACCCGAGGTCGCGGGCGATGCCCATGTTGCGCACCATCGAGCGGCCGACGAAGGCGACCTTGCGCTTGTACTCGTGCGCGGCGTCCAGCACCTGCTGGATGCGGTGCACGTGGCTGGCGAACGAGGCGACGATGATGCGCTTCTCGGCGTTCGCGAAAACGTTTCGCAGCGCGGCCGAGATGTCCCGCTCGTGCGGGATGAAACCGGGGACCTCGGCGTTGGTGGAGTCCACCAGCAGCAGGTCCATGCCCTCCTCCGCCAGCTTGGCGAAGGTCGGCAGGTCGGTGAGGCGGCCGTCGAGCGGCAGCTGGTCCATCTTGAAGTCACCGGTGGCGACGACCATGCCGGCGGGGGTGCGCACGGCGACGGCCAGCGCGTCCGGGATGGAGTGGTTGACCGCGATGAACTGGCAGTCGAAGGGGCCGATCCGCTCGCGGTCGCCCTCGGCGACCTCCAGCACGTACGGGCGGATGCGGTGCTCGGCGAGCTTGGCCTCGATCAGCGCGAGGGTGAGCTTGGACCCGACCAGCGGGATGTCCGGATTCTCCCGGAGCAGGTACGGCACGGCGCCGATGTGGTCCTCGTGGCCGTGCGTGAGGACGATGCCGTCGACCTTGTCGAGGCGGTCCCGGATGTAGCTGAAGTCCGGGAGGATCAGATCGACGCCGGGCTGCTCGTCCTCGGGGAAGAGGACGCCGCAGTCGACGATGAGAATGCGGTCCCCGTACTCGAAGACCGTCATGTTGCGGCCGATCTCGCCGAGACCGCCGAGCGGGGTGATGCGCAGGGCGCCCGCCTTGAGGGCCGGCGGTGCGCCGAGTTCGGGATGCGGGTGACTCAAAAGACTCTCCTCACGACGCACGCCATATGTCCGGGGTCCTCCCCCGCGAGACATATGGCGTGCGTTCTCAGTGTCGTTTTCCTACCGGGTCTGTGCTCTCGCGCCTGCGGTCCGGTTCAGCGGCGGGCCCGTGAGGGCCCGGCGAGCCGGGGCGCGCACGTCTGTGTCTGTTAGAGGTCTACCCCGCCGTCGGCGAGATCCTTCTTCAGTTGGGCGATCTCCTCGGGAGTCGCGCCGACCAGGGGCAGCCGCAGCGGGCCGGCGGGCAGGCCCTGGAGGTCCAGCGCGGCCTTGGCGAGGATGACGCCCTGGGTGCGGAAGATACCGGTGAACACCGGCAGCAGGCGCTGGTGGACGGCCGTGGCCTTGGCCACATCACCGGCCAGGTAGGCCTCGACCATGGACCGCAGCTCCCCGGCGACCACATGGCCGACCACGCTGACGACGCCGACGGCTCCGACCGACAGCAGCGGCAGGTTGAGGATGTCGTCGCCGGAGTACCAGGCGAGGTCGGAACGGGCGATGGCCCAGGCGGCGGCGCCGAGGTCGCCCTTGGCGTCCTTGTTGGCGACGATCCGCGGGTGCTCGCCGAGCCGGACCAGCGTCTCGTGGCTCAGCGCGACGCCGCTGCGGCCGGGGATGTCGTACAGCATGACCGGCAGCCCGGTGGCGTCGGCGATCTCCACGCTGTGCCGGTACAGGCCCTCCTGCGGGGGCTTGCTGTAGTACGGCGTGACCACCAGCAGGCCGTGCGCGCCGGCCCCCTCGGCCTGACGGGCCAGCTCGACGCTGTGGCGGGTGTCGTTGGTCCCGACGCCGGCCACCACATGGGCCCGGTCCCCGACGGCCTCCACCACGGCGCGGACGAGCTGGGCCTTCTCGGCGTCGCTGGTGGTCGGGGACTCCCCGGTGGTGCCGTTGACGACGAGGCCGTCGTTGCCGGAGTCGACGAGGTGCGCGGCGAGGCGCTGGGCGCCGTCGAGGTCGAGGCCGCCGTCGGCGGTGAAGGGTGTCACCATCGCGGTCAGGACCCGCCCGAAGGGCGTCTGGGGAGTGGAGGTCGGAGCCATGCGTCCAAAACTACTCGTAGGCGGTGGGTCGGCACCCAGGCCGGTCCACGGTTCGGACGGCCGGGCGGCGAACCGGCGGCGAACAGCGGGGACATGGGATTCCGGTGCTGCGTGCTCGGGGGTTCAAGCAGCACCGGAATCCGTGTTCACGAGCGTAGGGAGCGGTCAGAAATGCCGCAATCCAGACATGCCAGACACTCTCCCCGGATGCCCGTCGCCGCAGGTCAGGGGGCGACCCGGCCGTGCTTCTCGAAGGCCGCATGGGTGAGCGGCATGAGCGCGGCCCACTGCTCCTCCATCCGCTCGGCGACCATCTCGATCTCGCGCTGCGGGAACGACGGCACGGCCGAGTTCTCCCGCTTGGTGCGCAGCGACAGGAAGTGCATCAGCGAGCGGGCGTTGCAGGTCGCGTACATCGAGGAGTAGAGCCCGACCGGCAGCACGGCGCGGGCGACCTCGCGGGCCACGCCGGCCTCCAGCATCTCCTGGTAGCGCCCGTACGCCTCGCGGTAGGCGGTCTCCATCGAGGAGGTGACGGTGCCGTGCTGCTCGGGGGTGCCCTCGACGAACTCGTAGCGGCCCGGGCGGCCCTGCTGGACCAGCTTGCGCTCCTCGCCCGGCACGTAGAAGACCGGCTGCAGCTCGCGGTAGCGGCCGGACTCCTCGTTGTAGGACCAGCCGCTGCGGTGGCGGTGGAACTCGCGGAAGACGAAGATCGGCGCGCTGATGAAGAAGGTCATCGAGTTGTGCTCGAACGGCGTGCCGTGCCGGTCCCGCATCAGGAAGTTGATCAGGCCCTTGGACTTCTCCGGGTCCTCCTGGAGCGCCTCCAGGGACTGCTCCCCCGCCGTCGAGACCCGGGCGGCCCAGATGACGTCCGAGTCGGCGGCGGCGCTGCGGACCAGCTCCGCGGTGACGTCGCTGCGGAACTGGGGGGCCGTGGTGTCGTCGCTCACGCGTTGCTCCTCGCAGGCTTGATGGTGGTGCCGTTGGTGCCGGCGGTGTCGGCACCGGTGGTGCGGTGCAGCCGGATCGCGTGCTGCATGGTCTTGCGGGCGCGCGGCACGTCGCCGGCGTCGGCGTAGGCGACCGCCAGGCGGAAGAAGACCCGCCAGTCGCCGGGGGCGGCCTCGGCCTCGGCCTTGCGCCGGGCGAACACGGCGTCGGCCGAGTCGCGGTCGATCCGCCCGCCGTCGGTGCGCTTCAGCTCGTCGACCGGCAGGCCGCCCTCGGCCTCCAGCTCACGGGCGAGCCGCTCGCTGTCCCGGCCGAACCGGACCGTCTGACGCAGGAACCAGAGGCCGATGACCGGAATGACGAAGGCGCACAGGCCCAGGCCGATGCCGAGCGGCTTGCCGGTGGCGATGAGCTGAACGCCCTCGCCGACGCAGATCAGCGCGACCAGCGCCAGGACGCCGGCGAGGACGAAGAAACCGGTACGGGAGGTCATGCCGGGCTCACAGGTCCAGGAAGTGCTCGAGGCCCAGGGTGAGCCCGGGCGTCTCCACGACCTTGCGCACGCCGAGCAGGATGCCCGGCATGAAGCTGCTGTGGTGCAGCGAGTCGTGCCGGATGGTGAGGGTCTCACCGGTGTCGCCGAACATCACCTGCTGGTGGGCGAGCAGGCCGCGCAGCCGCACCGAGTGCACCGGCACCCCGTCGACGTCGGCGCCGCGGGCGCCCGGCAGCGCGTGGGTGGTCGGGTCCTGCTGCGGCGGGCGGCCGGCCTCCGCGCGGGCGGCGGCGATCAGCTGGGCGGTGCGGGTGGCGGTGCCGCTGGGGGCGTCCGCCTTGCGGTCGTGGTGCAGCTCGACGACCTCGACCGACTCGAAGTACCTGGCGGCGATCTGCGAGAACCTCATGCCGAGGATCGCGCCGATGGAGAAGTTCGGCGCGATCAGCAGGCCGAGCTCCGGTGCCTCGTCGAGCCAGCCGCGCACGGTGGCCAGCCGCTCGTCGGTCCAGCCGGTGGTGCCGGTGACCACGTGGATCCCGTGGTGCAGGCAGTAGTCGAGGTTGCCCATCACCGCGTCGGGGTGGGTCAGCTCGACGACGGCCTGGACCCCGGCCCCGGTCAGCTCGGAGAGCTTCGACTCGCGCCCCAGGGCGGCGACCAGCTCCAGGTCCGGGGCGGCCTCGACGGCCTTGACGGCCTCGGAGCCGATCCGGCCCCGGGCGCCGATCACGGCGACACGCAGCGTCATGGTGAGAAGTCCCTTCAGGCCAGCAGGTCGGCGAGCTTCGCGGCCCGCTTGTCGGTGATCGGACCGATCAGCGCCAGCGACGGCCGGTACGCACCCAGCACATCACGGGCGACCTCGTGCACGTCGTCCAGGGTCACCGCCGCTATCCGCTCCAGCATGTCGTCGACCGACAGGTGGTGGCCGTAGCTGAGCTCGGCCTTGCCGATGCGGTTCATCAGCGAGCCGGTGTCCTCCATGCCCAGCACGGTGGAGCCGGAGATCTGGCCGATCGCGCGCTGCAGCTCCTCCTCGGTGATGCCCTCGGCGACCACCTTCGCGAGCTCCTCGTGGCAGATCCGCAGCACCTCCTCGACCCGCTTGGGCTGGCAGCCGGCGTAGATGCCGAACAGGCCGCTGTCCGCGTACGAGGAGGAGTAGGAGTACACCGAGTACGCCAGGCCGCGCTTCTCCCGGACCTCCTGGAACAGCCGCGAGCTCATGCCGCCGCCGAGGGCCGCGTTGAGCACGCCCATCGCCCAGCGGCGCTCGTCGTGCCGGGGCACGCCGGGCACGCCCAGCACCAGGTGGGCCTGCTCGGTGGCCCGGTTGAGCACCTCGACCCGGCCCGCGGTGCGCAGCGCCTTGACGCCGCGGCGGGGGTCGGCGGGGACGGCCTCGGACTTGGCGAGCAGCGGCGCGAAGGCCCGCTCGACCTGCCGGACGACCTTGCGGTGGTCCAGGTTGCCGGCCGCGGCGACGACCAGGTGCTCGGGCTTGTAGCGGCGGTGGAAGAAGTTGGCGATCTGGTCGCGGGTGAGCGAGCGGATCGTCTCCTGCGTGCCGAGGATCGGCCGGCCGAGCGGGCCGCTGCCGAAGATCACCTTGGCGAAGAGGTCGTGGACGACGTCACCCGGGTCGTCCTCGGCCATCGCCATCTCCTCCAGGATGACGCCGCGCTCGGCCTCGACGTCCTCGGGGCGGATCAGCGAGCCGGTGAGCATGTCGCAGACCACGTCGATGGCCAGCGGCAGGTCGGTGTCGAGCACCCGCGCGTAGTAGCAGGTGTTCTCCTTCGCGGTGAAGGCGTTCATCTCGCCGCCGACGGCGTCCAGGGCCGCCGAGATGTCCAGCGCGCTGCGCCGCTCGGTGCCCTTGAAGAGCAGGTGCTCCAGGTAGTGGGTGGCGCCGTTGAGCTGCGGCGTCTCGTCCCGCGAGCCGACACCGACCCAGATGCCGAAGGTCGCGGAGCGCACCGTCGGCAGGGTCTCGGTGACGACGCGCAGGCCGCCGGGGAGGACGGTGCGGCGCACGGTTCCGGCGCCGTCGGCGCCCTTGAGCAGGGTCCGGGTCGTGCCGGGGCGCTGCGTCGCCGCCGAGGCCTGGGCCACGGGGGTACCTCCGTAGAAAGCATCCGTCGAGGAGCGTGGGGGACAACAGGGTGCGGCCCGCACGCCGCTGGGGGCGTGCGGGCCGCGGGGTTCAGCTAGCGGCGCTTCACTCGGAAGCGGCCTCGGCGTTCTCCT
Organism: Kitasatospora sp. NPDC057965; assembly: GCF_042887135.1. Classification (NCBI taxonomy): domain Bacteria; kingdom Bacillati; phylum Actinomycetota; class Actinomycetes; order Kitasatosporales; family Streptomycetaceae; genus Kitasatospora; species Kitasatospora sp. NPDC057965. Next base: position 32,561 of record NZ_JBHVPZ010000049.1, on the reverse strand, counting down.
CGCCCTCGATGACCGGGATCAGCGAGAGCTTGCCGCGCGGGTCGATCTCGGCGATCTCGACCTGCACCTTGGCGCCGACGCCGAGGACGTCCTCGACGTTCTCGACGCGCTTGCCGCCGGCCAGCTTGCGGATCTGCGAGATGTGCAGCAGACCGTCCTTGCCCGGCATCAGCGAGACGAAGGCACCGAAGGTCGTGGTCTTGACCACGGTGCCCAGGTAGCGCTCGCCGACCTCCGGCATGGTCGGGTTGGCGATCTGGTTGATCGTGGTGCGGGCGGCCTCGGCGGCCGGGCCGTCGGCGGCACCGATGTAGATGGTGCCGTCGTCCTCGATCGTGATCTCGGCGCCGGTGTCCTCCTGGATCTGGTTGATCATCTTGCCCTTGGGGCCGATGACCTCGCCGATCTTGTCCACCGGGATCTTGATGGTGATGATGCGCGGCGCGTTCGGGGACATCTCGTCCGGGGAGTCGATGGCCTCGTTCATCACGTCGAGGATGTGCAGGCGGGCGTCGCGGGCCTGCTTCAGCGCGGCGGCGAGCACCGACGCCGGGATGCCGTTGAGCTTGGTGTCCAGCTGCAGGGCGGTGATGAAGTTGCGGGTACCGGCGACCTTGAAGTCCATGTCGCCGTACGCGTCCTCGGCACCGAGGATGTCGGTGAGGGTCACGAAGTGGGTCTCACCGTCGATCTCCTGGGAGATCAGGCCCATCGCGATGCCGGCGACGGCGGCCTTCAGCGGCACACCGGCGTTCAGCAGCGACATGGTGGAGGCACAGACCGAGCCCATCGAGGTGGAGCCGTTGGAGCCCAGCGCCTCGGAGACCTGGCGGATGGCGTACGGGAACTCCTCGCGGGTCGGCAGGACCGGGAGGATGGCCCGCTCGGCCAGCGCGCCGTGGCCGATCTCGCGGCGCTTCGGCGAACCGACGCGGCCGGTCTCGCCGACCGAGTACGGCGGGAAATTGTAGTTGTGCATGTAGCGGCGGCGGGTCTCCGGGGAGAGCGTGTCCAGCTGCTGCTCCATGCGGAGCATGTTCAGCGTGGTGACACCCAGGATCTGGGTCTCGCCGCGCTCGAACAGGGCCGAGCCGTGCACCCGCGGGATGGCCTCGACCTCGGCGGCCAGGGTGCGGATGTCGGTGACGCCGCGGCCGTCGATGCGGACCTTGTCCTTGATGACGCGCTCGCGGACGATCTTCTTGGTCAGCGCGTTGTAGGCGGCGCTGATCTCCTTCTCGCGGCCCTCGAACTCGGGCAGCAGCTTCTCGGCGGCCAGCGCCTTGACGCGGTCCAGCTCGTTGTTGCGCTCCTGCTTGCCCGCGATGGTGAGGGCCTGCGCCAGCTCGTCCTTGACGGCGGAGGTCAGCGCGGCCAGCACGTCGTCCTGGTAGTCCAGGAAGACCGGGAACTCGCCGGTCGGCTTGGCGGCCTGGGCGGCCAGCTGGGCCTGGGCGGCGCACAGCACCTTGATGAACGGCTTGGCGGCCTCGAGGCCGGCCGCGACGACCTCCTCGGTCGGCGCGTCGGCGCCGCCCTCGACCAGCTTGATGGTCTTGTCGGTGGCCTCGGCCTCGACCATCATGATCGCGACGTCGCCGTCCGGCAGGACGCGACCGGCGACGACCATGTCGAAGACGGCCGACTCCAGCTCGCTGTGGGTCGGGAACGCGACCCACTGGCCCTTGATCAGGGCGACGCGCACGCCACCGATGGGGCCGGAGAACGGCAGGCCCGCCAGCTGGGTGGAGGCGGAGGCGGCGTTGATGGCCACCACGTCGTACAGGTGGTCCGGGTTGAGCGCCATCACGGTGACGACGACCTGGATCTCGTTGCGCAGGCCCTTGACGAAGGACGGGCGCAGCGGGCGGTCGATCAGGCGGCAGGTGAGGATCGCGTCCTCGGAGGGCCGGCCCTCGCGACGGAAGAACGAGCCGGGGATGCGGCCGGCGGCGTACATCCGCTCCTCGACGTCCACGGTCAGCGGGAAGAAGTCGAAGTGCTCCTTCGGCTGCTTGGACGCGCTGGTGGCCGACAGCACCATGGTGTCGTCGTCCAGGTAGGCGACGGCCGAGCCGGCGGCCTGACGGGCCAGGCGGCCGGTCTCGAAGCGGATGGTGCGGGTGCCGAAGGAGCCGTTGTCGATCACGGCCTCGGCGTAGAACACGTTCTCTTCCACCTGGAAGATCTCCTCTTTCGTACGTCTCCGGGAGAGCGCCCCCGCGCATCGCCTGCGTGTTGACCCTGAACGGTCGGGCCGGTCTTCGATCGAAGCCTCCGGTGCACCCCGCTTCGGTCTGCGGGGCCTCCGGCGGCCACTACCGAGGACCGGCGCCTCTCGGCCGGCCGGGTCCGGACGGGCGGTCCGCGTCTGGACGCTCTCTCGGATGCGGGCGGCTTCCGTTTGAAGCCTTCGTCCCGCGGGGGGTTGGGTTCTGCTGCCCGAGTGGCGCGCTTGCGGCGCCATCACCCGGCATGCCCACAACCCTACGGTGCAATCCTCGGCCACCTGGGGAGGTGCGCGCGAGTTGTTATCCCCGGTCGTGGTGTCCGGGCGCCCCGGTGGGCGCGCCGGTTCGGACGGCCGCGGCATACGCGCGAGGGGCGGCTCCCCGGTGTGGGGAGCCGCCCCGTGCGGCGTTCTCAGCGGGCGCCGCCGGCGGCACCGCGGCGGATGCCCAGGCGGTCGACGAGCGTACGGAAGCGCTCGATGTCCTTCTTGGCCAGGTACTGCAGCAGGCGGCGGCGCTGGCCGACCAGGATCAGCAGGCCACGACGCGAGTGGTGGTCGTGCTTGTGGGACTTGAGGTGCTCGGTCAGGTCCGAGATGCGGCGGGAGAGCATGGCGACCTGGACCTCGGGGGAGCCGGTGTCGCCCTCCTTCTGGCCGAACTCGGCGATGATCTGCTTCTTGACGTCAGAGGCGAGAGCCACTGCAACTCCTTACGAGGTGATACCGAGCGGTCCTGGTCTACGGCACAGGACTCTGGGAGAACTCGGTGTCGTGACGGGCGCGGCCGCCGGTCGTCGTCCCACCCGGGGACGGACACACGGCTGCGCTCGAAGGCCAAGCGTACCAGTGCCACCGACACCGGTGTCAGGTGGCCCCGGCGCGCGGGTCAGCCGGTGGCGCCGCGGACCAGCCGGTAGACGTCGAGGACCGCCAGCACCAGCGGGACCAGCGACATCAGGGTGAGGCTGTCGACCAGATCCAGGATGCGCCCCCAGAACGGGGAGACGCCGAGCCGGGGCACCACCAGGGCGATCGCGGTGAGCACCGCGGCACCGAAGGCGATCGAAGCGGTCAGCCAGAGAGTGCGCAGGTCGGCGCCGGTGGAGCCGATGCCGGACCGCAGCACGAACTGCGGGGTGTGCAGGGAGAGGCCGACGATCAGCAGCGACAGTCCGAGCAGGCCGGCGATGCTGAGGCTGAAGACCTGGGCGCTGTAGCGGAACAGCCGGGCGCGCAGCATGGTGGCGAGGCCGAGGAGGAGGGCGAGCAGCTCGGGGAAGGTCTCGTCGGTGAAGCCCAGCACCGCGCAGGCGCCGACGATCACCGCGGCGCAGCCGCCGACCAGGCCGACCAGCACCTCGTGGCCGCGGCGGGCCTGGTGGGCGATCCGCTCGTACTGGACGAGTTCGGCGCGGGCGGTCTCCTCGTCGTGGTCGCGGCCGCGGGCGCGGGTCTGGCCGGGGGCGCTGTAGCCGACGGGCAGCCGGGCGAAGCGGGCGGACAGGCCGGGCAGGAAGCCGATCGCGGCGACGGCCGCGACGCCGGTGACGGCGGCGATGTGGTTGGCCGGGGTGCCCGGCAGCAGGACGGCGGCGAAGGTGGCGAGCGCGCCGGCCGCGGCCAGGAAGGCGGCGGCGACGAACAGCGAGTCCCGCTCGGGCAGCAGGCCGACCAGCAGGACGGCGACCACCAGCACGGCGACGCAGCCGGTGAGGAACTGCAGCCGGCCGGGGCCGGCCAGCGGGCCGCCGGTGGGCGCGAGGACGCCGCTGCCGGCGATCAGGGCGTGCGGCAGGGCGCCGAGGCCGAGCGCGAGGCCGGCCCAGGCGTCCCGGTAGACCCGGGCGCGGACGCCGGCGAAGGCGGTGAGCACGACGGCGACGACGCCGGAGAGCACGCCGGGCAGGCCGTGCATGTCGTGGCGCAGGTCGGCGAACCAGAGGGCGAAGCCGAGCAGGGTGAGCAGCACGCCGGTACCGATGAGGCCGAAGGCGCGCATCAGCTCGGGGCTCCAGAACCGGCGGTCGCTCTCGCCGGCGGTGGCGATCGCGTCGGCGACGTCGTCGTAGACCGCGGGCGGCAGCGACTCTGCGAACGGGCGCAGGCTGAGCAGGTCGCCGTCGCGCACCTGCTGGGCGCCCAGCGAGCGGCTGCCGTCGAGCACCGTGCCGTCGCGGCGGACCAGGTGGAACCCGGTGGGGGCGCCGTCGGGCTGGGTCTGGCCGGAGAGCCGCAGCACCTCGGGGTAGACGTCCGCGAGCGGGACGTCCTCGGGCAGGGCGACGTCGATCCGGCTGTCCGGCGCGACGACGGTGACCCGGCAGAAGCCGGTGGTGACGGGCGTCGTCATGCCCGCACCTCGTTCGCTCGACGCACTGGGCGCTCCCCCTTGGTGACGGTGCCGCGGCACCGGCGGCTGGTCGGTCCGGCCGACCCGCGGGCGCCGGCCGGGCGGAACCGGCCCGGCGGGGCCACGAGTTGGCGCGGCGTTACCCTACCCGCTCGGTTCGTGTCCGGCCCCGTGGAGGGCGGTCGGCCGGGGCGGGCCCGGGCCCCAGTAGGATCGGCCCCTGCGCAAGGCGGCGGGGGCGGCGCGCGCCTCCCCGGGTGCCTGCGGTCGGCGGAGCGGGGGCGGCGTCACACGGGGCGTCCTCACCCGTACGTATCCAGTGGCGTGAGGGCTGATGCCGTGGTGATCGAGCGAAGCGTTCGTGGTCGGGGAGTGGAGCGCGCATGGGCGTGATCACCGTCAAGCGGCCGCCCCGGGCCTACCCGCCCGCGGTGCCGGACGAGCCGGTGGAACTGGTCGCCCCGCCCGAGTTGCCCAGGTCGGGCGGCGAGGACTGGGTGATGAGCATCCTGCCGATGCTCGGCATGGGCGGGTCGGCGGTGTTCTTCTTCTCGCCGGGTGCCCAGGCCCCGATGAAAATCATGGGCGGTCTGATGATCGTCTCGACGGTCGGCATGGCGCTCGCCCAGATCGTCCGGGCCCGCAGGGGCGGCTCCTCGGCGACCGCGGACGAGCGGCGCGACTACCTCAAGTACCTGCAGCAGATGCGCCGCCAGGTGCGCCGGACCGCCGAGCGCCAGCGCGGCGCGCAGCTGTTCCTGAACCCCGAGCCGGACCAGCTCTGGTCGATCGTCGCCGACGGCCGCCGGCTGTGGGAGCGGCGGGCCGGGGACGCCGACTTCGCGCAGATCCGGGTCGGCCGCGGGCCGGTGCAGCTGTCCACCCCGCTGGTGGCGCCGCAGACCGCGCCGATGGACGAGCTGGAACCGCTGTCGGCGGCCGCGATGCAGACCTTCCTGAGCGCCCACGGCACCCTGCAGGACCTGCCGTTGGCGATCTCGCTGCGCGCCTTCTACCACATCACGGTCTGCGGCGACCCGGACACCGTCTACGGCAACGTCCGGGCGACGATCGCCCAGCTGACCACCCTGCACTCGCCGGACGACCTGCTGGTGACGGTGGCGGCCGCGCCCGGCGCGGTGGACGAGTGGGAGTGGACCAAGTGGCTCCCGCACAACCAGCACCGCAAGGAGAGCGACGGCGCCGGTTCGCGCCGCCTGATCGCCACCGGCCTCGGAGAGCTGGAGCTGCTGCTCCAGGACGAACTGGCCGGCCGTCAGCGGTTCGTCCGGGACGCCTCGCCGGCGCCCGACCAGCCGCACATCGTGGTCGTGATGGACGGCGCGTCGGTGCCGCACGACTCGCTGCTGGCGGGTGCCGAGGGCGTGCACGGGGTGACCATCGTCGAGGTGGTCCCGGGCGACCTCGACGAGCCGACCGGGCATCTGATCATCACCGTCTCGCCGGACGAGCTGGTGCTGCGCTCGGCCTCCGGCGCCACCTACTCCGGCGTCCCGGACACCCTCACCGCCTGGCAGTCCGAGGCGCTGGCCCGCCAGCTGGCGCCGTACCGGGCCTCGGCCGGCGGCGACGACGAACCGCTGCTGTCCAACCTGGACTTCACCGATCTGATGAACTCCGGCGACCCGGGCTCCTTCGACGTCGCCCGCAGCTGGCGGCAGCGGGCGCAGCACGAGCGGCTGCGGGTGCCGATCGGTGTCGGGGCCGGCGGCGAGCACGTGTACCTGGACATCAAGGAGGCCGCGCTGGAGGGCATGGGCCCGCACGGCCTGTGCGTCGGCGCGACCGGCTCCGGCAAGTCCGAGCTGCTGCGCACCCTGGTACTGGGGCTGGCGATGACGCACTCCTCGGAGACGCTGAACTTCGTGCTCGCCGACTTCAAGGGCGGCGCGACCTTCGCGGGCATGGCGGACATGCCGCACACCTCCGCGGTGATCACCAACCTGGAGGGCCAGCTGACCCTGGTGGACCGCATGCGGGACGCCATCGAGGGCGAGCTCAACCGGCGCCAGGAGCTGCTGCACCGGACCGGCAACTACGCCAACATCCACGAGTACGAGCGGGCCCGGGCGGCCGGCGCGGCGCTGGACCCGCTGCCGTCGCTGGTGCTGATCATCGACGAGTTCTCCGAACTCCTCACCGCCAAGCCCGACTTCATCGACATGTTCATCCAGATCGGCCGGATCGGCCGGTCCCTCGGGGTGCACCTGCTGCTGGCCTCGCAGCGCCTGGAGGAGGGCAAGCTGCGCGGCCTGGACACCTATCTCTCCTACCGGATCGGCCTGCGCACCTTCTCGGCGGCCGAGTCGCGGGCGGCGATCGGCGTCCCGGACGCGTACCACCTGCCGCCGGTGCCGGGCGTCGGCTACCTGAAGTTCGGCACCGATGTGATGGAGCGGTTCAAGGCCGCGTACGTCTCCGGGCCGTACCGGGCGCCGGGGCAGCAGCGGTCGACCGGCGGCCGGCTGGTGAGCGCGCGGCCGGTGCGGTTCACCGCGGCCGAGGTGCCGGTGACCGAACCGCTGGTGCAGGAGGTCGAGCCGCTGGTCGAGGAGCCGGACGACGCCCTGATGGACACCGTGCTGGACGTCTTCGTGCAGAGGATGGCGGGCCAGGGCCCGGCGGCGCACCAGGTGTGGCTGCCGCCGCTGGACGCCCCGCCGAGCGTGGACCAGCTGCTGCCGCCGCTCCAGGCGACCCCCGAGCGCGGGCTGACCGCGCCGCAGTACGGGGCGCTGGGCCGGCTGCGGGTACCGGTCGGCATCGTCGACAAGCCGCGCGACCAGCGGCGCGACATCCTCGACCACGACTACTCGGGGGCGGCCGGCCACGGTCTGGTGGTCGGTGGTCCGCTGTCCGGCAAGTCGACGGTGATCCGCACCACGGTGGCCTCGTTCGCGCTCACCCACACCCCGCTGGAGGTGCAGTTCTACCTGCTGGACTTCGGCGGCGGCGGCTTCCAGTCGCTCCAGGGGCTGCCGCAGGTCGGCGGGGTGGCCGGGCGGCTGGACGCCGAGAAGGTGCGCCGGATGGTCTCCGAGGTGCACGGTGTGCTGAACCGGCGCGAGGAGCTCTTCCGGGCCACCGGGATCGACTCGATCGGCACCTACCGGTCCCGCCGGGCCTCGGGCGCGCTGCCGGAGGAGCAGTTCGGCGACGTCTTCCTGGTGATCGACGGCTGGAACACCTTCAAGCAGGAGTTCGAGCCGCTGGAGCCGGTGATCGGCGACATCGCCCAGCGCGGTCTGGGCTACGGCGTCCACCTGATCGTCACCGCGGCCCGGTACGCGGAGGTCCGCCCGGCGCTCAAGGACCTGCTGCAGAACCGGACCGAGCTGAAGCTCGGCGACTCGATGGAGTCCGAGGTGGACCGCCGGGTGGCGCAGAACGTGCCGGCCGTACCGGGGCGCGGCGTCACCGCGGACCGGCTGCACTTCCTCACCGGTCTGCCGCGGCTGGACGGCTCCGGCTCGGTGGAGGACCTGCCGGACGGCGTGACCGGGCTGGTCTCGGCGGTCGCCGGGGCCTGGACGGGCCCGCGCGCGCCGCAGGTGCGGATGCTGCCGGCGGTACTGGACGGGCACTCGCTGCCGAAGGGCTTCGAGCACCCGGAGCGGGGCGTCGCGTTCGGCGTGGACGAGGCGGAGCTGGCGCCGGCCTTCGTCAACTTCGAGACCGACCCGCTGTTCATCGTGTTCGGCGACACCGAGTCCGGGAAGTCCGCGCTGCTGCGGATGCTGGTCAAGCAGATCACCGAGCGGTACACCCCGGACCAGGCCGGCATCGTGGTCGGCGACTACCGGCGCGCGCTGCTGGGCGTCGTCCCGCCGGAGTACCTGGTGGAGTACGCGGCCGCGCAGCCGGCCATGTCGAGCGTCGTGGAGATGCTGCGCGGGGCCTGCGCCCGCCGGCTGCCCGGTCCGGACGTCACCGCCGAGCAGCTGCGCAACCGCAGCTGGTACAGCGGCAAGGACATGTTCGTGGTCGTCGACGACTACGAGCTGGTGGCGACCTCCTCGGGCAATCCGCTGGCGGCGCTCGCGGAGTTCCTGCCGTTCGCGCGGGACATCGGCCTGCGGGTGATCGTGGCGCGCAGCGCGGGCGGTGCCGGGCGTTCGCTGTACGAGCCGTTCATGCAGCGGATGCGCGAGCTGGGCGGCCAGGGCGTGATGCTGTCCGGCAACCGGGACGAGGGCCCGCTGCTGGGCACCGTCAAGCCGCAGGCGCTGCCGCCGGGCCGGGGCGTGTACGTCTCCCGCCGGATGACCGGCGGGCAGATGGTGCAGACGGGCTGGCTGCCGGCGCCGTAGCCGCCGGTTCCGGTCACGGAGCGTGTTCGAAGGGGTCGGGTCCTCGGATCCGGCCCCTTCCGCCGTCCCGGGTGTCGAAACGTTACCTAGATCTTTCCGCCGGAGAGCTGCGGTTCCCGTACCCGGCCCGGGGCTCGGCAGGCGCCGCAGGGGCTTCCGGACGACCTGCCTCCGCATCCGGGCAGCGCCTTTGAATAGACGCATGCAACACGGCGTTCACCTTGGATTCAAGCGCGATGTAGCGAAAGTAACAAGTCGGACATGCATAGTGATGACGCTTAGTGATCATCAGATCGCATGTTTATGCACTCCTTGACAACGGATTCCGAAGCGATTCCGCCATTGACTCGATCAATACGGCCAAGGTTCCATGGCGGCCCAGGGAGCGACAGGACCAGAAACCGAGCCAGTCAGCCAGCGGAGGCGATACCGCTCCCTCACCAGGACCAGCACAGAGCCGATCGGATGCCTCATGACCGACACGCTTCGCCCGCCCGCCCCCGCGGCCCCCGCCGCGGCGACCGCAGGCGCGCCCGACGCCCCGCCGCAGCAGCTCAAGCGCTCGATCGGTGTCGTCGGCGGCACGCTGCTCACGCTGTCCTGCGTCACCCCGGCCTCCACGCTCTTCGTGATCGTCCCGGAGCTGTTCTCCAGCATCGGCAGCGCCACCGCGCTGGCCATCGCGATCGGCTCGGTGCTCTGCATCGCGGTCGCCTTCTGCTACTCCGAGCTCGGCACCCTGATCCCCAGCGCCGGCGGCGAGTACGCGATGGTCGGCACCCTGGCCGGGCGGCTGGCCGGCTGGCTGGTCTTCGTGCTCTCGCTGATCGTGGTGATGATCGTCCCCTCGGTCATCGCCCTCGGCACCGCCGACTACCTCGCCCCGGTGCTGCACGTCGACAAGCCGCTGGCCGGCGCCGCGGTGATGCTCGCCGCCACCCTGGCCGGCCTGCTCGACCTGCGCGCCAACGCCTGGATCACCGGCATCTTCCTGGTCCTGGAGGTCATCGCGGCCGGCGTGGTGTCGGTGCTCGGCTTCGCCCACGCCAACGGCGACGCGCCCAGCATGCTGCACGGCGTGGTCACCGGCGAGAACGGCGTCACCACCACGGTGAGCATCGGCGCGATCATCGGCGCCCTCGGCATCGCGCTCTTCATCACCCAGGGCTTCTCCACCGCCGTCTACCTCTCCGAGGAGCTGGAGAACCCGCGCCGCAACGTCTCCCGCACCGTGCTGTGGACGCTGGGCATCTCCGCCGCGATCCTGCTCGTCCCGGTCGCCGCCATCACCATGGGCGCCCCCGACCTGGCCACGCTCAGCTCCGGCGACATCTCCGGCATGGTCACCGCCTGGAGCAACTCCGCGGTCGGCACCTTCATCAGCCTCTGCGTCGCGCTGGCCATCATCAACGCCGGCATCGTCATGGTCATCCAGAACTCCCGGGTGCTGTTCGCCTCGGCCCGCGACAAGGCGTGGCCCGGCCCGGTCAACAAGGCCTTCGGCACCCTGGGCCGGTTCGGCTCCCCGTGGATCGCCACCCTGGCCGTCGGCCTGCCGGGCGCCGCGCTCTGCTACGTCAAGGGCGAGCTGCTCAGCGAGATCACCGGCGTCGCCGTCACCGGGATGTACCTGCTGGTCGCGATCGCCGCGCTGCTCTCCCGCCGCAAGCACCACAAGCACGCCGCCGCCTGGCGGATGCCGCTGTGGCCGGCCGTCCCGGTGCTGCTGATCGTGGTCCTGGGCTACGTCATCACCCAGCTGGACCCGGTGCCGCTGCTGTGGACCGGCGGCATCACCGCCGTCGCCACCCTCTACTGGCTGTTCTACCTGCGCCCCCGGCAGGACACCCACTGGGTGATCAGCCTCCCCGAGGACCAGCAGGCCTGATCCCCCCCGATACCCCACCCCTCCCCCACATGGCAGTGCCCCGGGCTCCCCCTGGCCCGGGGCACCGCCGCGTCCGGGGGCTACTTCTTCTTGAGCTTCCACTCCGGGCTGGTCGCGATCGCCTTCATCTGGTCGACGGTCAGCGCCGGGGCGGTCCGGGCACCGGCGGCGTTCGGGCCGCCGCTGTTGTAGGCGCCGACCGCCACCCGCAGGCCGTCCGGGTGCAGGGCGTCGACCGTCCACCGCGCCGGGTTGCCCGGCACCTTGCGGACCTTCACCTGGGTCCCGTCGGGCATCGTCTCCGTGCCGCCGAACGGCTCGGTGTTCATGGGGTTGCTCCAGTCGTCCACGTTGAGCTCCACCATGGACTTGCCCTTGCCGTCGTTCACCACGAAGTTCGCGTAGCCCTCGCTGCCGCCGGTCTCGGTCTGCTTGAGACCCGTCGGGAGCAGTTTCGCGGCGGTCGCGAGGATCTCCTCCTTGGTGTAGGGCTCGCTGCGGCGGTGCGGCGACTCCGGCACCGGCTCCGGCAGGGCGGCGATCACCCGGTCCCAGGACTTGTCGGTGACGATCGCGCTGAGCTGCTCAGGCGTCAGCGGCGGGGTGGCCCGGGAGACCGGCTTGCCCTTCTCCGCCGGGGAGTTCCACTCGCTCAGCTCGATCCGCCGGCCGTCCTTGCCGGTCAGCTTGGCGTTCCACCACTTGGTGTCGACCCGGCGGTCCGGGTACTCGTAGCCCTGGAACACGGTCAGCCGGCCACCGTCCGGCAGCGCGGTCGCGGTGCAGGCGTCGAAGGCGATGATCTTCTTGTCGGGGCAGTCGTTGTCCGTCCGGCTCGGGTCGTCCTGGCCGACCCTGGAGAACGAGATCGTCATCCAGGACTTGCCCTTGCCCTCGTCGAAGACCAGACTCGCGCCGGCCATCCCGGTGCCCGGCCCGCCGTTGCTGTCGGCGCCGGCCCCCTCGGCGTTGCTGATCTGCCCCTGGGGCAGCAGTGCACGGAACATGGCGAGCACCTCCTCCCCGCCGACCGCGGCGGCGGAGGGGGTGGCGGGGGCGGAGGCGGAGGCGGAGGCGGTCGGCGAGGATCCGGGCGTCAGCGAGGCGGAGCCCGCGGCCGGGGTCGGCCCGGTGCCCGCCGGGGTCAGCCGGAGGGCGGAGGGGGAACCGTCGGTGAGGTAGAAGGCTCCGGTGCCCACCAGGGCCAGCGCCGCCGCGCCGCCCACCACGGCGGCGGCCGACCGGCGGCGCCAGCGGCGGCGGCCGCGCTCCAGCCCGCCGCCCGCCAGTCCGGCCGGGCCCTGCGGGGAGAATCCCTCGCCGGTGCGGGTCATGGCGTGGAGCAGATCATCCTCGAAGCTGTCGGGTGCGGACATGCGTGATCACCGCTCTTCCTTCGGTCACGGAGCAGGGGCCGGTGGCGGACCCCCGCAGGAGGTGTCGGTTCGTACCGTCAGCGGGCGGCGAGTTCGGCCAGCGAGTCGCCGAGCTGCCCGCGCAGGCGCGCCAGCGCCCGGGAGGTCCGGGTGCGGACCGCGCCGGAGGACAGCCGCAGCACCTCCGCGGTCTCCTCGACGCTGCGGTCCTCCCAGTAGCGCAGCACCAGCACGGCCCGGTCCTTCGCGGACAGCCGGCCGAGCGCGTCGAGCAGGGTGAGCCGCAGCGCCCCGTCCGCCTCCCGGCCCGCGGACTCGGGCAGCTGGTCGGTGGGGCGCTCGTCGCTGGAACGACGGCGCTTCTGGGCGAGGAACACGCGCACCATCACGGTGTGCGCGTAGGCACCGGGGTTGTCGATCCGGTGGCGCCCGCCGGTCCAGGCCCTGCGGCGCCACAGCACGTACATCCGGCTGAGGGCCTCCTGGACGAGGTCCTCGGCCTGGTGGGTGTCCCCGCCGGTCAGCAGACAGGCGGAGCGGTACAGCCGTCCGGTGTGCCCCGAGACGAGTTCCAGGAACTCCGCGTCCTTCGACCTGCGTCCGGCCCCGGCCCGCCCCATCCCCCACGTCCTCCCTGTTCACCGCTGTCGACACTTGTTCGATGCGGTGGGTCGGGCGGGATGTTACAAGCGGGCACGAAGTTCTTTCCGACGCCGGCCGGGCGGTGGCCGGCCGGGAGCCGGCTAGCTCCGCCGGCGGTGGTCGCGCAGCACCACGCCGCCGCCGATCAGCAGCGCGACCAGCAGCGCGCCGATGCCCAGGACGTAGGTGGCGGTGCGCCCGTCGCGGTCGGCCTGGGTCTCGCCGAGGCCGAGCGGGCGCGGCACGATCGGGGCGGAGGCCAGCCGGACCGGCGGGTCCTCCACCGGGTGCTCGGCCGGTGCGGCGGGCGCGGTGGTCACCGCCTTCACCGGGTCGACCACGCCCCAGCCGATGTACTCGTTCGCCTTGTGGTCGGTGCGCTGCGCGGTCTGCTCGATCCAGGCCCGCACCTGGCTGGGCCGCCAGTCCTTGTGCGCGCCGACCAGCAGCGCCGCCAGCCCGGCCACGTAGGGCGCGGCGAAGCTGGTGCCGTTGTCCACGCACTGCCCGCCGCGCGGGACGGTGGAGAGCATGTCGACCCCGGGGGCCGCGACGTCCACGAAGTCGCCGTACTGGGAGAAGTAGGTGCGCTCGTTGTTGCGGTCGGACGCGCCGACCGCGAGCACCGTGCGGAACGCCGCCGGGTAGGTGTCGCCCTTCTTGCCGTCGTTGCCGGAGGAGGCGACCACCACCACACCGCGGTTCTCCGCGTTGTCGATCGCGGCCTTCAGCTCGTCGTAGCCGACGAACCGGGTGTCTCCCGCGCCGCGCACGTCCTGCGAGATGTTGATGACCCTGGCACCCTGCTGGACGGCCGAGTTGATGGCCTCGACCAGCGAGTGCACGTCCCCGTTGCCCTCGGCGTCGTTCTGCCGGATCGACAGGATGGCCGCGCCCGGGGCGATGCCGACGAACCCGGTCTGCTCGCTGCGGGCGGCCGCGATGATGCCGGCCACCTTGGTGCCGTGGCCGACCAGGTCGTCCTTCCCGCCGCCCTCGACCCGCTTGCCCTCCTTGTCCTTGAGCAGCGAGCCGCCGTCGACCACCTTGTCGGCGAGCTGCGGGTTCTGGTCGTCCACCCCGGTGTCGATGACCGCGACCAGCACCCCGGCGCCGGTGACCGCACCGCCCTGCCAGAGCTCGTCCAGCACCATCCGCTGCAGCGACCACGGCACGGCCTGCACGTTCTGGGCGTTCTTGCCGCACTCCCCCGCGGCCGAGATGCCCGGTCCGTCCGCTGCCGCCGGCGCCGTCAGCGGGCCGCCCAGCAGTGCGAGGACGGCCGCCGCCGCGGCCGCCGTCCGGTACCTGACCACCGGCACCCTGCCACCCCTCTTGTCGTCGACCTGGTTGCGCGCCCGCGTGCCAAAGGCGGGCGCCCGCGAGGGGGCACCCGCCCTTCGGCGTGGTGAGCCGTCAGCCGGTCCAGAGGGTGGCGTTGCGGTTCTCGGTGTTGTGGTAGCTGGTGGCCGCGCTGTCCAGCGACTTGGCGATCTGCTCCAGCACCTGCTGCAGGTGCGCGGCGCGCTGGTCCCACTTGGCCTGGTGGGCCTGGTAGCCCTGCTGGGCGGCGCCCTCCCAGCTCGCGGCGATCTTGGTGACGCCGCCCTTCAGCTCCTCCAGCTGGTGCTGGATGGTCTGCGCGGTGCGACGGACCTCGGCGCTGGCGCTCTTGATGGTCTCGAAGTTGACGAGAATGTGGTCGGCCACGATGTCTCCTAGTCGAGGCTGCGCGGCACCCCGTCACCCGGGGTGCGCGTCGCGGGGTGAACGGACGGAGCCGCGGATCAGGCGCCGGCGGCGGCGGATCCGAAGATCGCCTGCTGGTCGGCGTCGGCCTGCGAGTACTTCTGGGTCGTGATCTCGATCGCGTCCTTGATGGCGCGCAGCGACTTGTTGAGCTCCTGGGCGTCCGTGTTGAACTGGCCCTGGAGGTTGGTGTAAGCCGTCGCGGCCTGGCCCTGCCAACCACTGGTGATGGAACCCACCAGGTTGTTGAGGCCGTTGATCTCGGTGTTGATCTTGCCGATGACCTCGTCCATGTGCTTGGCGAACGCCAGCATCTCCTGAGCGGTCGTCTTGAACTGACCCATGCTCTACCGTCCCCCATGAGACAGACCTCGTGGCCGGGGGACGTTCTGCGAGCCCCCGGGCATCACCGGTGTGATGTCCTGCAGCACTGTAGTCGGCACACGCAGCTCACCCAACACCGGGCGACAGCCAGTTACCAAGCCATGACATCGTGGCCAATTCCTGTGCGCCGCGCGGACCGAGGCCGCTCAGGCGTTCTGCTGCTGCGCCGCGGTCTTCGCGTTGAGCGCCGGACCGGCCGGCACCAGGTTCGACCACTGCTGGGGCACCAGCGCGGGCTGCAGGCCCTGGTAGCCGAGCCGGGCCTGGTTTCCGCCCGCCTCCTCGGGCTGCGGCGGGCCGGACGGCGTCGCGGGCTGCGCGGAGGGGGTCTTGGGCGCGGCGCCCTGACCGGCCGGCTGGGCCGGCGCGGTGGTCTGGCCGCCCTTGCCGCCCTCGCTGCTGGCCGGCACCGCGTAGCGCAGCCCGGTCTCGGTGATGAGGAAGTCGGTGCCGGAGCCCTCGGCGGAGTTGTCCAGCGCGCGGTAGAACAGGCCGTGACCCGGCGTCACGTGCGCGGTGGCCGCGCCGTTGCTGTAGCGCACCGGGTAGTCGGGGCCGGCCCAGACGCTGCGCCGCGGGGTCCGGCCGTCCTCCGCCACTCCCTCGAACGTGCTGCACACCACCCGGCGCGCGTCCTTCGGCGCCTGCCAGTTGTTGGCCGGTGCGCCCGTCCTGACGGGCCAGTCGGCGGCGCCCTCCGCCATCAGCGGCACATTGCTGTTGACGACGGCGTGCTCGGCCGGGGTCAGGTCGTCGACCCGCGGGCTCTTGTTGGCGTCCTGGTTGTACAGCGGCTGCAACTGCGGGTTCTGCCGGATGAGTTCCGCCTGGAACTGACTGATCAGCAGCAACTGGGTCTTGCCCACCACGTAGTGCTTGTCGCCGAACCGGACCAGCCGGCCGACCTTGCGGTCCTCCGGGTTCTGCAGCTGCACCGAGGAGTTGGCGGTCCTGGTGTCCGGCACCAGCCCGTCGATCTTCGGGAAGACGATGTCGCTGCCCGGCGCCAGGGTCTCCAGCCAGTCCTTCTTCACCTTCTGCGGGACGGCGGTCGGCCCGAAGACCGCGCCCATCAGCTGGTTGCGGGTGGCGTCCGAGTCCTCCGGCCCACCGATCGCGTGCCGGCGGCCCTTGTCGTCCACCAGGTACACCTTCAACCTGCCCTGGCCCGCCGCCTGACCGGAGGCGGTGACCTGGGGGTCGTCCGCCAGCTGCACCAGCAGCGTCTGTCCGACGTCCAGCTGCCGGTCCTCGGCGCCCAGCGCCTCCGCGTCCGCGCCGCCCGCCACGAACACCGCCTGGTCGACGGTGCTCCCCTGCTCGTCGCCCGGGCGGTCGCAGACCGACCACTTCATCGGGCGGCTCGCGTTCTCCTTGCTCGGCAGCTTGTCCGGCGCGTACGGGATGCCGATCGTCGGGCCGTGGTTGGGGTAGCGGTCGAGCACGCCGTCGTCGACCACCACGACCTTGGAGTCCACCGGCAGCACCAGCCGCGCCGAGGCCATGTTCAGCACCTGGTGCAGCCGCTTGGTCTTCCCGTCCGGGTCGGTCAGCACCACGTACCGGGTGGTGCTCTGCTTGCCCTGGACGATGAACTTGCCCTCGTCCCAGCCCACCGGCGCGCTCGGCTTGAACACCCCCCAGAGACCGAAGCCGCCGACCACCAGCGCGCCTGCTATCACGCTCGGCAGCACCGCCTTGACCGGCCGCGGGGCGTCCTCGTCGCTGCCTCCGCCGCCGGGCAGCAGAAAGGCCGCGACCGTGCGCTTGCGGGCGAAGGTGTAGGCGTTCAGCTCGTCCCGGCGCGATGCCATCCTCGTCGTCTCCCCTGTCGAACCGTCCTGCCCCGTGTCCCGCACCCCCCGGGCGAGAACGCGCTCGAACCCTCTACGATGCGGCAGCAGACGGTGAGTACGGTACGGGTACGGTTCACGCACCGGCCAGCCGGGCCGCGACAACCGAACCAGAGAGGGGCACTCGGGGGATGCCAAGCCAGACCGCTCCAGGGCGCCGGAGCACGGCACGGGGCAGCGGTTCACGCCGCTCCGAACGACGCGGCCGGGCCGACAACGGCGGCTCCCCCGCCCCGG
Organism: Kitasatospora sp. NPDC057965; assembly: GCF_042887135.1. Classification (NCBI taxonomy): domain Bacteria; kingdom Bacillati; phylum Actinomycetota; class Actinomycetes; order Kitasatosporales; family Streptomycetaceae; genus Kitasatospora; species Kitasatospora sp. NPDC057965. The sequence continues at coordinate 15,518 of NZ_JBHVPZ010000049.1, read as the reverse complement.
AGCGCGCGCCGCGCCCGGCCCGTTCCGGCGGCGCCGACGGCCCCGTCGCGGTCCGCGTCCACCCCCGGCCCGGGCTGCTCGGCGGGCGGCTGAGGCTCCAACAGCTCGTCCTGGTCGAGGTCGCGCTGGCGCTGGTCGCCGTCGGCTGGACGATCAGCCGACCGGTCGCCGCGGGCTTCGGCGCCGTCGGCCTGGTGCTGGTCGTGCTCGCGCTGGTGCCGCTGCGCGGACGCACCCTCCCCGAGGCGCTGCGGGTGCGCGCCGCGCTCCGGGCCCGCCGCAAGCGCGCCCGGGCGCACGTCCCGCCGCCCGGCACCGACCCGGCGCTGGCCCCTGCCCTGGAACTCGAACCGGCCCTGCGCACCTGCACCCACGCCACCGAGGCCGACTTCGGCGGCCGGCCGGTGCGCCGGGAGACCGGCATGGTCGGCGACGGCACCTTCCTCAGCGCCGTCCTGCTCGTCCAGGCCAAGGACCTGCCGCTGCGGCCGGCGCGCACCGCCCGGCCGCTGCCGCTGGACGTGCTCTGCTCGGCGCTGCGGGTGGACGACATCACCCTGGAGTCGGTCCAGCTCGTCCAGCACACCCAGCCCGCGCCCGCGCCGCACCTGCCCGAGCAGTCGCTGGCCGCCCGCGCCTACCGGGAGCTCGCGGACGGCACCGCCACCCCCGCGCTGCGGCTCACCTGGGTGGCGCTCAAGCTCGACCCGGAACGGGCGGCCACCGCGGTGCGCGCCCGCGGCGGCGGCGAGCAGGGCGCCCGCAAGGCGCTCCAGCGGGTCACCGACCAGCTCGCCGGACGGCTCAACAGCGCCGGATTCAACGTCACCGTGCTCGACGAGCGCGAGCTGACCGCCGCCCTCGCCATCTCCAGCTGCGTCAACCCGCTGGCCACGGCGGGCCGCCAGGGCACCGGCAGCGGCGGCGGCAGCGGGCGGCGCACCCAGGAGACCAACCGGTTCTGGCGGGTCGACGACCGCTGGCACAGCACCTACTGGATCTCCCGCTGGCCGCAGCTCGGCCGCCCCGGCGGCGCCCCCGGCCGGATCGCCGTCCCGGACCTGGTCAACCTGGTCACCGGCGCGCCCGCGCTGGCCAGCACCTTCAGCCTGACGGCCGGTCACGGCACCGGCGGCTCGGTGGCCCTCAGCGGCCACGTCCGGGTGACCGGGCGCAGCGAGAGCGAGGCCGTCGACCTCGGCCGGCAGGTGGAGGCGCGGGCCCAGAGCACCGGGCTCGGCCTGACCCGGCTCGACCTGGAGCAGGCCCCGGGCGTCCTCGCCACGCTGCCGCTGGGAGGTGCTTCCTGATGGCGTACCAGACCCACTCAACCGCCGGTGCGCAGAGCGGCACCGCGTCGCAGCCGCGGCTCCGGCCCCGGCTGCTGCCCGGCTTCGGACTGCGCGGACCGCGCCGGGAGAAGCACGTGCTGACCGTCGCGGAGCTGGCTTCGCTCTCCTTCCCGGTCGGCGACGACGGTGTGCTGATCGGCGAGGACGTGCACCAGTCGCGCCCCGCCGTACTCGGCCTGTTCCGGCCGAGCGCCCATGAGCTGGTACTGGTCGGCGGCCTGTGGACGGCGCAGGTGATCGCGCTGCGGGCGGCCGCCACCGGCGCGCGGATCGCCGTCGAGACCGCCCGTGCCCACCTGTGGGGGCCGATGGCGCAGGCCGCGGGCGGCGGGCAGCCGTGCGTGACGGTCCACCAGCCCGGCCGGCTCGGCCCGCAGGGCGCCTCGGTCACCTCGCCGGTGCTCGTGGTGCGCGACCTCGGCGCCCGTCCGCCGCGCAGCCGGCTCTCCGCCGCTCCCTGGCAGACGGTGCTGACACTGGTGCCGCACCTGGGGCCGAACGCCGCCCGGGTGCTCAACTCGGCCGACCTGGTCGGGGTGCAGCGCGTGATGCCGGAGGAGGCCGAGCTGATCGGCCGGGTGCTCTCGCTCGGCGCGGGCGAGGTGGCCGCGCTGCCGTCCCTGCCGGACGACCTGACACTGTGGACGACCCGGATGAACCGTCAGTACGTGCGGATCGTGGCCGGCCAGGCGGAACACCGGATCCTGGGCGGTCCGCGCCGCCTCGACTGACGCGCGGGGCGTGTTGGCGGGCCGTTCGCGAGCCGTGCGCGGCCCATCCGCAGCCCGTGTGCGAGCCGTCCGGGAGCCGTCCGGAGATGCGGCACCGCCTTCAGCCGGGGGTGGCTCACGGCCTAGGCTGTGATACGGCAACGGCACCGCGAACGTGCGGCGGCGAACACGAGGGAGCCTAGGTGAGCAGCGATCGGGACGGCGTCTACGTCGGCGACAACGCGGCGGAGGACGACGACGACTGGTCCGACGCGCCCGACTACACTCCCCCGTCCTGGTACGTGCAGACGGACGCGGTCGCTCCGGCGCCGGGGGCGGGAGCGGCCGCGCCGAGTGGCCAGGTGACGCCGCCTCCGGGTGGGGCGCCCGCTCCGACGGCCGCGCCCGCGCCGGTACCCGTGCAGGCCGCTGCGCCGCCGGTGGTTCCGGCCCAGCCGCAGCCGCAGCTACAGGTCCAGCCGACCGCGCCGGCCGTGCCGCAGCCGCCGGTCCAGCCGCAGCCGGTCGAGGTCGCCGCACCCGCGCCCGTGCCTGCGCCCGCGCCCGCGCCCGCGCCGGTCGAGGTGTCCGCCGTACCTCCGGCCGCCCCGGTCGCACATGCGGCCCCGGAGCCGGTCGCGGCGCCGCCCGCGCCGGTCCCCGCTTCCGTCCCCGTCCCCGCGCCTGCTCCGGCACCGGCTCCCGGACCGGCGGCGGGTTACGGCTGGCCGCCCGCCGATCCGGCGGCGCCCGTGCAACCCGGCCCCGCCCAGCCGTACCCCCAGCCCTACCCGGCGGCGCCCGGCCAGCCGCAGCCCTACCCGCAGGACCAGGCCGCCTGGGCTGCGGCGCAGCAGGCCCAGCAGGCCCAGCCCCAGCCGTTGCCCGGCCAGCCCCTGCCCGGACAGCCGCTGCCGGACCAGGCCGCGCCGCCCGCCCCCGCCGACCCGCGCGCGGGCGGCTGGCCGCAGCCCAACGTCTACCAGCAGCCCGCGCAGCCGCAGCCCGGCGCCCCGCAGTGGGGCCGGCCGCCGGCCGCTCCCGCCGCGTTCCAGCAGGCCGGCGCCCCGCAGCAGACCGCGCACGGCGCGCCGCTCGGCTACACCGCCGCCGTCGAGCTGTCCTCGGACCGGCTGCTGCGCAGCCAGCCGAAGCAGCAGCGCCAGCAGCCGCGCTTCCAGTTCGGCGGCAAGGCGGCCGCCGCGGAGAAGGCCCGGAAGCTGGAGATCATCCGCACCCCGGTGCTCAGCTGCTACCGGATCGCGGTGATCAGCCTCAAGGGCGGCGTCGGCAAGACCACGACCACCACCGCCCTCGGCGCGACGCTGGCCAGCGAGCGCCAGGACAAGGTGATCGCGATCGACGCCAACCCGGACGCCGGCACCCTCGGCCGCCGGGTCAAGCGGCAGACCGGCGCCACCATCCGCGACCTGGTGACGGCCATCCCGCACCTGCGCAGCTACATGGACATCCGTCAGTTCACCTCGCAGGACCTGCACTCGGGCCTGGAGATCCTGGCGAACGACGTCGACCCGGCCGTGTCGACCACCTTCAACGACTCGGACTACCGCCAGGTCATCGACGTGCTGGGCCGCCAGTACCCGATCATCCTGACCGACTCCGGCACCGGTCTGCTGTACAGCGCGATGCGCGGGGTGCTGGACCTCGCCGACCAGCTGATCATCGTCTCCACGCCCAGCGTGGACGGCGCCTCGTCCGCCTCCACCACGCTGGACTGGCTCTCCGCGCACGGCTACGCCGACCTGGTGCAGCGCTCCATCACGGTGGTCTCCGGGGTCCGCGAGACGGCCAAGATGATCAAGGTCGAGGACATCGTCGCGCACTTCCGGACCCGCTGCCGGGGCGTGGTCGTGGTGCCCTTCGACGAGAGCCTGGCGGCCGGCGCCGAGGTCAACCTCGACATGATGCGGCCCAAGGTCCGCGAGGCGTACTTCGACCTGGCCACCCTGGTCGGCGAGGACATCGTCCGGGCCCAGCAGGCCGCCGCCCAGCAGGTGAGCTGGCAGCAGCCCCAGCAGCAGCCGGCCCAGCAGCAGCCCCCGGGGCCCGGCTACCCGCAGCCCCAGCCCGGCCCGCAGGCCCAGCCGCCGTACGGCCAGCCGTCCCCGTACGGCTACCCGCACCAGCCCGGCCAGCCGGGCGTCCAGCCCGCGCCGGGCGCGCCCTGGGCGCAGCAGCCCGGGCAGATCCCGCCGCCCCCGGCCGGGTACGGCTACCCGCCGCAGCCCGCCCCGCCCGGCGCCGCGGCCCCGGCTCCGGGCCCCGCCCCGGCCCCCGTCCCGGAGTGGCAGCAGCCGCCCGCCCCGCCGGCCCCCGGCTACGGCTACGCCCAGCCCGAGGACAACCAGCAGCCGCCGCCCGGCTACGGTTACCCGCCGCCCGCCCCGCCGCAGCACCAGTAGCAGCCCGCCGGAGCGAACGTCGAGGGCCCGCCGACCTCCCCGGTCGGCGGGCCCTCGTGCCGTCACACGCGGCAGGCGTCGGTCAGCCCGCGTCGGTCAGTTCGCGGGCACGCTTCACGTCGTCGGCCATCCGCTCCAGCAGCGCCTCGATGGAGTCGAACTTCTCCATCCCGCGCAGGTAGACCAGGAACTCCACCGCCACGTGCATCCCGTAGAGGTCCAGGCCGACCCGGTCGATGGCGTACGCCTCGACGGTGCGGGTGGTGCCGTCGAAGGTCGGGTTGGTGCCCACCGAGATCGCGGCCGGCATCCTCCCCCCTTGCCCGCCCTCGGGCAGGAGGGTCCCGTCCCGCCCGGCGATCAGCCAGCCCGCGTACACGCCGTCGGCCGGGATCGCGCTGTGCGGCACGGTCTCCACGTTGGCGGTCGGGTAGCCCAGCTCACGGCCGCGCTGCGCGCCGCGCACCACCACGCCCTCCACCCGGTGCGGGCGGCCCAGCACCTCGGCCGCCCCGGCCACGTCGCCGGACCCGACCAGCCGGCGGGTCAGCGTCGAGGAGAACGGCTCGCCGTCCCCCGCCGCGCCGCGCACCTGGAGGTCGACCACCTCGACGCCGCAGTCCGCGGCCCGGCCCAGCTCGGCCAGCAGCGCGACGTCGCCCGCCGCCCGGTGGCCGAAGCGGAAGTTCGGCCCCTCGACGACCAGGCAGGCGTCCAGCGCGTCCACCAGCACCTGCCGGAAGAACTCCTCCGGCGACTCCTTGGAGAACTCGGTGGTGAACGGCAGCACCAGCACCGCGTCCACCCCCAGCTCCTCGATCAGCTCCGCCCGGCGCGGCTGCGGGGCGAGCAGCGGCGGGTGGCTGCCGGGGCGGACCACCTCGCTCGGGTGCGGGTCGAAGGTGACCACGACCGAGCGGACGCCCCGCTCGCGGGCGCGCTCGACCACCCGGTTGATGATCAGCTGGTGTCCGCGGTGCACTCCGTCGAACGAGCCGATGGTGACGACGCTGCGTCCCCAGTCATCGGGGATCTCCTCCAGGCCACGCCAGCGCTGCACCTGACCGCTCCTTGTTCCCTACGGCGCGTACCGTCCGTACGCTCAAACGCTCAAAACCCGAACCCCTATAGCGTGCCATGCGCCTGTCCCGAGTTCGGCACCGGAAGGCAGGTTGGGCGCACCGCCGGGTGCCGGGGCCCGGCGGCGGGCGTCCGGGACGCCCCGGAGCCGCCTGTGCGCTCGGCCTCCGCCGCCGCGTACTGCGGGTCCCGTCCGGCCGCCACCAAGGCCCGCAGCCGGTCGAGACCGGGCCCCACCGGGCGGGCCGGGCGCTCGTCCGACGGCCAGCGCGCCAGCAGCGCGGCGAACGCCGCCGACCGGCCGGCGCAGCGCACCAGCAGCCCGTCCGCATCCGGCAGCCCGGCCGCCGCCCGCACCAGCACCGCGCGGGCCCGGGCCGGCCGCTCCGCCGCGCAGTGCTCGGCCAGCCCGGCGACGGCGGCGGCCAGCACCTCCGGGTCCGCCTCGGTGGCCAGCAGGGTGTCCAGCAGCTCGCAGCGCAGGGCGTCCGCCACCGGATCGGGCACCGGACGGGACAGCACCTCGGCGAACGGCCGCCGCACGGCCACCGCGCGGGCCGCCAGGGCGCTGCTCAGCAGCATTCGCAGCTCCAGCCGGGCCACCGCCCCCTGCACCGCCCCGTGCGCCAGCCGGCGGCCCAGGTAGTCGACGGCGACCGGCCCGGCCAGGGCCGGCCGCTCACGCAGCAGCCGGGCCGCCAGTTCGGCGCCGCGCCGGGCGGCGGACGGCGCCCGGGCGTCGGCCAGCACCCGCAGCGTGGCGGCCACCGGCGCACCGGCCGGGTCCGCGCCGGCCGGCCCGCCCAGCCGGTCCGCCAGAGCCGCGAGCACCGGCTCCGGGTGGCTCTCCAGCGCCGGGGCCAGCGAGCGCGCGGTCAGGAACCGGTCCTCGCCGCGCCGGTACGCGGCCAGCGCCGCCGGAAGGTGCCCGGCCCGGCTCCGCTCGTCCCGCAGCAGCAGGGCCAGCGCGGCGCCGTGCAGGGCCGGCTCGTCCTCCCTGGCCAGCAGGGCCAGCGCGGTGAAGCGCAGCAGTTCGGGCCCGGCGCCGCGCGCGTAGGGGGCCGTGCGCAGCGCGTGCACCGCGGCGGCGACGTGCCGCTCGGGGCGGGGATCGTGGCTCCAGCGGTCCACCGCCCGGCAGAGCGCCGAGGGCTCCTCGACGGCCAGCACGGCCAGCAGCGCGTCCGCCCGCGGGTGCGCTGCCACGGCCAGCGCCTCGGTCAACTCGTCCAGCGCCAGCGCCCGGTGCGCGAACAGCAGGTCGTGCGCGAGGTCGGCGACGGTGACCCCGGGGCGGCCGGGCAGGCCGCGCGGATCGTCGAACCAGGCGCACAGCAGCGGCAGCACGCCCGCCGGATCGGCCCGCAGCCGGGCGGCCACCGCGGCGAGGAACGGCCGGTCCGGCCCGTCGGCGGCCACCAGGCGCCGGTACAGGTCCAGTTCGCGCTCCACCGGAAGGCCGAGCCCGGCCCAGAACGCCGGGCCGTACCCGCCCAGTCCCGGCACCGGCAGCCGCTCGAACCCGCCCGCGGCGGCGGCCCGTTCGGCGATCCGGTCGGCCAACTGCTCCAGCAGCGCCCGGTGTTCGCCGAGGTCGGGACTGGCCGCCAGACCCGCGGCGAGCAGGGCCCCGGCCCACCAGCAGGGTTCGCCGCCCGGCGGGTTCAGGTCCACCGCCCGCCAGAGCCGGTGCAGCCACGGGTCCAGCGCCGGCGCGCCCCAGGTCTCGCCGATCCGCCGGAGCGCGGCGACCACCGGGCCGATCCGGTGCCGCGGCACGGTGGCGCCCGCGCCCGGCGGCCCGGGCCACTCTCCCCCGGCCGGGCGGCCGGGGCCGGCGGGCGGGGCGAGTGCGTCCCGCGCCTCCCCGAGCAGCAGCCGCAGTGCCCCGTCCAGGTCCAGGTGCCGGCCCTGCAGCCAGTCGGCGAGTTCCCCGTGCGCGAACCGGTGGCCGGGCCCGGCCGGTACGAACAGGCCCTCCGCCAGCACGGCCGTCGCCCACCCGCCGGCCGCCGGGAACAGTTCCTCGAACGCGGCCCGGTCCAGGCCGCCCTCCCCGGCGCCGAGCATCCGCCGCGCCGCCTCGTGCACCCGCCCGGCCACCGCCGCCGCCGTCCGCCGCACCCGCCCGGCGTCCCGCGCCGCCGACCGGACGGCGCCCCGGCGGTGGGCCCCGGGCCGGCGGACGCGGCCGTCCTCGGCGAGCCGCCGGGCCACCCGCAGGCAGCACAGGTCGAGGTGGGCCGCGAACAGCTCGCTGCGGAGCGCCGGCTCCCCGCGCAGTCCCTGCGCCCACAGCTCCCCCGCCAGCCGGACCGCCAGCGGGTGCCGGGCGTCCGGCTCGGCCGGCCACCCCGGCGGCAGTCCGTACCGCCGCCGCACCCGCTCCGCCGCCTCGACGGGCAGCGGTCCGAGTCGCCGGACCACCATCCGCACCGCGCCGCCGGCGGGCTCCAGGGCCTGCCGGCCCTCCTCCCCGCAGGCGGTCAGCAACCGCGCGCCGCCCGCCGCCAGCCACCCCGCCGACGCCCGCAGCCAGTCCGCGCCGAGCGGCACCGTCGACTCCTCCGGCCCGTCCAGCACCACCAGCAGCGGCCGCCCGGCCACCGCGCACAGGGCCGCCACCGCCGTCGCGCCGGGCGCCGGCACCTCCAGCCCGGCCGCCGCGGACGCGAGCGCCCGCTCCACCGCCCCGGTGAGCGAGAGGTCGCCGGCCGCCAGATCGGCCCCGCGCAGCCACACCGTGGGCTGCGGGCGCTCCCCGCCCCCGCGCCGCACGGCCACGGCCGCCGCCTCGGTGCTCCGCCCCGATCCGGGCGCCCCCACCAGCGCCACCACCACCCCGGCCCCCGCCGCTCCGCACCGGCCCCGGCACCCCGGCTCGGCGCCCCCGGTGGACGCGCCGGCCTCCGCGCCCCCGAACGCCCCCCACGACCCGGCGCCCGGCTGCGGCGAAGCGCCCTCCCCGGCCCCGCACGACCCCCCGCAGGCCCCCACCGGGCCGCCGCCCTCCCCCGTCACCAGGAGGTCGGCCCACCACACCGGCTCGTCGGAGCGCTCCACCCGGTCGGCCGCCAGGGCTGCCACCCGGCCCGGACCCGCGCCCGCCGCCGCGACCTGGGCGGCGGTCAGCCGCAGCACCCCGGCCAGGTTGAGCGCCCGCCCGTAGGCGGGCACGTCGGCCGCGTTGCGTGCCAGCACCTCGGCGAGCGCCGGCGCGACCGCCCCGGCGCCGAGCACCGGGACGGCGGTCGGCGGCCCCGACCGCCCCGGGGCCCGCAGGCCGGGCGCGACCACGGCGACCACCGCGCCGCTGCCGGCGTCCAGCACCGGCGCACCGGCCGGGACGACGGCCGCGTCGGCCGCCGAGGGCACGTCGAGCAGCAGCACGCCGCCGATCAGATGGAAGTGGTCCGCCTGCGGGTACACCGCCCCGGTGGTCGCGGCGGCGGCGCAGCGCAGCAGCACGGTCCGCCCGTCCGCGCGCCCCTCGCCCCGCACCGGGACGGGTACCAGCAGCACCTCACCGCCCCCGGCCGGCGGCGGTCCGGCGAGCGGCAGCGGCGCCACCGGCGGACCGTCGGCCGGGTCGGTGCGCAGCAGGGCGAGCCCGTGCCCGGGCAGCGGCCGGACACCGGCCGGGTCCACCGTCCGGGTCCGCCCGCCGGGCAGGTCCAGGACGATCCCGTCGAGGCCCGCGACGGCCTCGTGGGCGGTGAGGACGGTGCCCTGCCGATCGACGACGAAGCCGAGCCCGCGCAACCGCCCGTCCCGGTCGCGGATCCGCAGCAGCGACCGGCCCGCGTCGCCCGCCGCGGCGGTGTCGTCCTCCCCCGGAAAGCCCCTGAAGCCCCGCAGTCCCGGCATGCCCGCAGCCCTCCCCGCAGGGCCGGCCGGCCCGGGAGTGGACGCGTCGCGGCGACCTGCTCGCCGCCGGGGAGCCTGCCCGGCGCGCACGCGGACGGACCGCGCCCGCGCCGATCACGACCGCCGTTCACCTCGCGCGCTCCCCCGTGCGAGTGAAATTCCCCGGCAGCGGCCCCTACGCGGAGCGGTCAGCCGACAAAAACGGCGACCGGCCGGGCCTGGCCGCCCTTCTCCTCCACCAGGGCCAGGAAGGTGCCGTCCGGCCCGAACACCGCGATCGGCCCGTCCACGCCCAGCCGGGGCGCCTTCAGCCGGGCGCCGTGCGAGAGCTGCTTCGCCTGGTCGGCGTCGAGGTCCCAGCGCGGGAAGGCGGCCGCCGCGGCCTCGCCGATCGGCAGCACCTCCAGCGCCGCGCCGGAGCCGCCGGTGACCGCCGCCTCCAGCTGCTCCAGGGTGCGCGCCGACTCCACCCCGTACGGGCCGACCTTGGTGCGCCGCAGCGCCGTGAGGTGACCGCCGACGCCGAGCCCGGCGCCGAGGTCCCGGGCGAGCGCCCGGATGTAGGTGCCGGAGGAGCACTCCACGGTGACGTCGAGGTCGATCACCGGCGTGCCGTCCTCCGCCACCGCCGCGCGCTGCTCGTGCACGGTGAACGCGTGGATGGTGGTCGGCCGGGCGGCCAGCTCGAAGTCCTCGCCCTCGCGCACCCGCGCGTACGACCGCTTGCCGTCGATCTTGATCGCGCTGACCTTGGACGGCACCTGCATGATCGCGCCGGTGAGCGCCGCGATCCCGGCGTCGATCGCCTCGCGGGTCACCGCGTCGGCCGGGGTCGAGGAGGTGACGTCCCCCTCCCGGTCGTCGGTGACGGTGGTCTGGCCGAGCCGGATGGTCGCCTCGTAGGTCTTGGCGGTGAGCATCAGGTGGCCGAGCAGCCGGGTGGCCCGCTCGACGCCGATCACCAGCACGCCGGTGGCCATCGGGTCGAGGGTGCCGGCGTGACCGACCTTCCGTGTTCCGGCCAGCCACCGCAGCTTGGCGACCACCCCGTGCGAGGTGATGCCCTCCGGCTTGTCGACGATGACCAGGCCGTCCGGACCGGTGCCTTTGCGCTTCATCAAGTTCTCTCTGTCAAAGCCCTACACACATCAACCGCACCGCAAAAGCTACCGAAAGCGCGGCGCGGCTACCGAACCCGCAGCGCGGCCCGGAAGCGCTCCACCACCACGGGGACGTCCTCCCGGGCCGAGAATCCGGCCGCGAAGACGTGCCCGCCGCCGCCCAGCTCGGCGCAGGCCGCGGCGACGTCCACCGCGCCCTTGGAGCGCGAGGAGCCGCGCAGCGTGCCGTCCGGGTCCTGCTTGAGCACCAGCGCCACCTCGGCCTCGGCCGGACGGCGCAGGATGTCGATCAGGCCCTCGATCTCCTCGACGGTGACGCTGAACAGCACCAGGTCCTGGTACGGCACCCAGGTCCACACCAGGCCGAGACCGCCCGCCGCCTGCGGCTCGTAGACGGCCCGGTCGAGCGCGCCGGCCAGCACCTTGAGGTAGCCGAAGGAGGAGGTGTCCCACAGCTGCCGCGCGATGAGGTCGTGCCGGATGCCGGTGGCCAGCAGCCGCGCGGCGAGCTGGTGCGTCGCCGGGGTGGTGGCCCGGTACTTGAACGAGCCGGTGTCGGTGGCGACACCGGTGTAGAGGCAGGTGGCCAGGTCCTGGTCCAGCTCGACGCCGAGCCGGCGCAGCAGCTCGTCCACCAGGACGGCGGTGGCCGGGGCACCCGGGTCGATCAGCTGGTGGGTGCCGAAGCCGGGGTTGGAGGCGTGGTGGTCGAGGACGGCCAGCACCGGCGCGGCGAAGGCCTTGTCGTGCAGCAGGCCGAGCCGGCTCTCCGCCGCGACGTCGAAGCAGAGCACCAGCTCGGGGGTGTCGGGCACCGCCGCGGCCGGCACGATCAGCTCCTGGCCGGGCAGGAAGGCCAGCGACTCGGGGACGATCTGCGGGTCGTCCCCGAAGGAGACCCGGACCTCCTTGCCGAGCCCGCGCAGGGCCAGTCCGGCCGCCAGCGCGGAGCCGAGCGCGTCGCCGTCCGGGCAGATGTGGCAGATCAGGTCGACCGAGCGGGCCCGCCCGATCTCCGCGACCACCTGCTGCCAGACCAGCTCGCGCCCGCTCTCCTCGGAGCGCGGTCCGGGAAGCACCGCGAGGGCACCCTCCACCGTGTCGGTGGAGGACGCCCCCGTGGTCGAACCGGTACCGGCCGCCGAACCGGCCGCCGCCGGCTCACCCGCCATGACTACTCGTCCTCGTCGTCACGCTCGGCCGCCGGAACCTTGTACGGGTCCGCGTCGCCGGCGTAGGTCGCGCCCGCGGCGGTGGTCCGCACGGCGGCGTCGATGGCCCGGGCCCGGTCGAGCAGGTCGTCGATGTTCCGGGCGTTCTCCGGCAGCGCGTCCGCGACGAAGGTCAGCGTCGGGGTGAAGCGCACCCCGGTCTGCTTGCCGACCTCGGAGCGGAGCACGCCCTTGGCGCTCTCCAGCGCGGCGGCCGTGGCCTCACGCTCGGTGTCGTCGCCGAAGACGGTGTAGAAGACGGTGGCCTCGCGCAGGTCCCCGGTCACCCTTGCGTCGGTGATGGTCACGAACCCGAGTCGCGGGTCCTTGATCCGGCGCTCCAGGGTCTGGGCGACGACCACCTGGATGCGGTCGGCGAGCTTGCGCGCCCTTGCGGTGTCGGTCACGTTGCCTCCTCGTGCAGTGGGCCGGGTACTCGGGCGTGCTGCGCGCCCGTCGGGGCCCCTGCCCCAAAGTACCGGCCCGCGCCCAGCCTTGTGGGCGCTCTCGGTCCTGATCTGTGTGAGAACGGCGACTCACGCCGCCCGGCTCCACAGCTCTCATTCGTCGTCGTCGTTGTGGTAGCGCCTCCTGGCGGAGAGCAGCTCTACCTCGGGGCGGCCGGCGACCAACCGCTCACAGCTGTCCAGGACCTCGGTGACGTACCCGGCCTCGCCGGACACCACCGCCAGGCCGATCTCGGCCCGCCGGTGCAGGTCCTGGTTCCCGGTCTCGGCAGCGCACACGCTGTACTTGCGCTGCAGTTCGGCCACGATGGGCCGCACGATCGACCGCTTCTCCTTGAGCGAGCGGACGTCGCCCAACAGCAGGTCGAAGGTGAGTGTTCCCACGAACATGTGTGACAGGTCAAGCCGACCTGGAAGGCCTCGGGGAGCGGTCCCGAACCGGACCGCTCCCCGGACCCTACACAGCAGGACCGGGGCCGGTCGACGGGAATTCCACCCGTCGACCGGCCCCGGCAGCCACCCGCTTACGCGCGCGGCTTCTCGCGCATCTCGTAGGTCTCGATGATGTCCTCGACCTTGATGTCGTTGAACGAGCCCAGGGTGACACCGGCCTCGAAGCCCTCGCGGACCTCGGTCGCGTCGTCCTTGAAGCGGCGCAGACCCTCGATGGTGAGGCTCTCCGCCACGACCTTGCCGTCGCGCAGCAGGCGGGCCTTGGCGTTGCGGCGGATGATGCCGTCGCGGACCAGGACACCGGCGATGTTGCCGAACTTGGAGGAGCGGAAGACCTCGCGGATCTCCGCGGCGCCGAGGCGCACCTCCTCGTACTCCGGCTTGAGCATGCCCTTGAGGGCGTTCTCGATCTCCTCGATCGCCTGGTAGATGACCGAGTAGTACCGGACGTCCACGCCTTCCTTGTCGGCCGCCGCACGCGCACGGCCTTCGGCGCGCACGTTGAAGCCGATGATGATGGCGTCCGAGCCCATCGCCAGGTCCACGTCGGACTCGGTGATGGCACCCACACCGCGGTGCAGGACCCGGAGCTCGACCTCCTCGCCCACGTCCAGCTTGACGAGGGCGTCCTCGAGGGCCTCGACCGAACCGGAGACGTCACCCTTGATGATGAGGTTGAGCTGCTCGATGGAGCCGGCGGCGATGGCCTTGTCCAGGTCCTCCAGGGACACCCGGACCCGACGCTGCGCGAAGGCGGCGTTGCGGTCGCGGGCCGAGCGCTTCTCGGCGATCTGACGGGCGGTGCGGTCCTCGTCGACGACGATGAAGCTGTCGCCGGCGCGGGGCACCGAGGTCAGACCGAGCAGCAGCACCGGGCGGGACGGGCCGGCCTCGGCGAGGCTGTTGCCGTTCTCGTCCAGCATCGCGCGGACGCGGCCGTAGGCGTCGCCGACCACGATCGAGTCGCCGACGCGGAGGGTACCGCGCTGCACGAGGACGGTCGCCATGGCACCGCGGCCCTTGTCGAGGTGGGCCTCGATGGCGATACCCTGCGCGTCCTGCTCGGGGTTGGCCCGCAGGTCCAGCGAGGCGTCCGCGGTCAGGACCACGGCCTCCAGCAGCTGGTCGATGTGCAGACCCTGGCGCGCGGAGATGTCGACGAACATGGTGTCGCCGCCGTACTCCTCGGCCACCAGGCCGAACTCGGTCAGCTGGCCGCGGACCTTGGTCGGGTCGGCGCCCTCGACGTCGATCTTGTTGACGGCGACCACGATCGGCACACCGGCGGCCTTGGCGTGGTTCAGCGCCTCGACCGTCTGCGGCATGACACCGTCGTTGGCCGCGACCACCAGGATCGCGATGTCGGTGGACTTGGCACCACGGGCACGCATGGCGGAGAACGCCTCGTGACCCGGGGTGTCGAGGAAGGTGATCGGGCGCTGCTCGCCGTTCACCTCGGTGACCACCTGGTACGCACCGATGTGCTGGGTGATGCCACCGGCCTCGCCGGCCACCACGTTGGACTTGCGGATGGCGTCCAGCAGGCGGGTCTTACCGTGGTCGACGTGACCCATGACGGTGACGACCGGCGGGCGCGGGGCCAGCTGGTCCTCGTCGCCCTCGTTGGCGCCGAAGTCGATGTCGAACGACTCCAGCAGCTCGCGGTCCTCGTCGTCCCGGCTGACGATCTCGAGCTGGAAGCCCATCTCGTCGGCCAGCAGCTGCAGCGTCGCGTCGGAGACCGACTGCGTCGCGGTGACCATCTCACCGAGGTTGAACATGACGGAGACGAGCGCGGCCGGGTTGGCGTTGATCTTCTCCGCGAAGTCCATCAGCGAGGCGCCGCTCGACAGGCGAACGGTCTGGCCGTTGCCGCGAGGCAGCATCACACCGCCGACGGACGGGGCCTGCATGGCCTCGTACTCCTGGCGCTTCGCCCGCTTCGACTTGCGACCACGGGCCGGACGGCCACCGGGGCCACGGCCGAAGGCACCCTGCGTGCCACCACGGGCACCCGGGCCACCGGGACGGCCGCCGAAGCCGCCGGGACGCGGGCCGCCGAAGCCGCCGCCGCCACCGGGAGCACCGCCACCCGGACGGGGACCGCCGAAGCCGCCACCGGCCGGACGCGAGCCCGGACCGGCCGGACGGCCCTGGAAGCCCGGACGCGCACCGCCCGGAGCACCCGGACGACCGCCGGGGCCACCCGGACCACGGCCACCCGGGCCGGGACGCGGGCCCGGACCGGCCGGACGCTGCGGCATCATGCCCGGGTTCGGACGCGGCATGCCCGACGGGGTCGGACGCGGGCCGGCCGGACGCGGCATGCCGTCGGGGCGCGGAGCACCGGCACCCGGGGCACCCGGAGCGGCCGGACGCGGCGCGCCACCGGGACGCGGGGCACCACCCGGACGGGGGGCACCGGCACCGGGGGCACCCTGGCCACCCGGACGCGGACGGTCGCCACCCGGACGGGGACGCTCGCCACCGGGAGCACCCTGGCCACCCGGACGCGGACGGTCGCCACCCGGACGGGGACGCTCGCCACCCTGGCCGGCCGGAGCACCCGGACGGGCACCCGGCGCGCCCTGACGGCGGTCGCCGGGGCGGGCCATACCGGTGGCACTGCCCGAGGTGAACGGGTTGTTGCCCGGACGCGGACCGGCCGGACGCGGGCCCGGACGGGCGCCGCCGGCGGCGGGACCGGCCGGACGAGCGGCCTGCGGGGCCTGCGGGGCCTGCGGGGCCTGGCGCGGGGCCTGGGTCTCGGCGGCCTCGGGGGCCGGCGAGGAGAACTCGGCCGCGGGGGCGGCCGGCGCCGCGGGGCGCGGAGC
>NZ_JBHVPZ010000048.1:0-40707 GCF_042887135.1 Kitasatospora sp. NPDC057965 | reverse complement strand
GCGCCCGCCACCCGCACCCCGGGTGGCGGGCGCCGCCGCGTGGCGGGTCAGTCCGCCGGCAGGTGCGCGAGCATCCGCTCCATGCCGCCGATCCAGTTGGCCCGCAGCGCCGTGATGGCGCCCGGCAGGTCGTCCGCCAGGAGCCGGCGGGCGATCTCGCAGTGCTCCTCCGACTCACGGGCCACCGGCTCGTCCTCGGCGACGACCAGGTTCTCGTAGCGCCGCATCCCGGCCTTGACCCGGGTGAGCAGGTCCAGCAGCCGTTCGTTGGCGCAGCCGCTGAGCAGCAGGCCGTGCCACTCGTCGTCGCGCCGGTCGACGGTCGAGTGCGCGGCCACCTGGTCGGGGAAGCCCTGGGCGAGGTCCAGCAGCCGGGGCGCGATGGTCCGCAGGTGCTCCGGGTCGGAGGACTCCAGCGCCAGCGCCTCCAGGGCCGCGACGATGGCGACCAGTTCGCGGAACTCCTTGCGGCTGACCGGCGCGAAACGGAAGCCCCGGCCCTGGCTGCTCTCCAGCACGCCCTCGCCCGCCAGCGCGATCAGGGCCTCCCGCAGCGGGGTGCGGCTGACGCCGAGTTCGGCGGCCAGGACGGCCTCGTTGACGTCGGTTCCGGCCGCGAACTCGCCGCGGGTGAGGCGGTCCATCAGCTCGTCGCGGATCTGCTCGCGCAGCGGACGGCGCTCGATCGCCATCGCGTCCCCCTGACTTCCGGATTGAGGCACACCTCTTGACCCCCTCCAGTGTACTGCACTATGCATTTTGAATACAAAATGCGGGACGAGGCGAAGACGGGGTGGCCGACCCCGGGAAAGGGGCATGGCATGGGCCTGACACGGTTACCGGGTCTGCTGTTCGGCGGTGACTACAACCCCGAGCAGTGGCCCGAGGAGGTGTGGCGGGAGGACGTCCGGCTGATGGCCGAGGCCGGCGTCAACCTGGTCACGGTCGCGGTCTTCTCCTGGTCCCGGCTCGAACCCCGGCCCGGCAGTTACGAGTTCGGCTGGCTCGACCGGGTGCTCGACCTGCTCCACGCCCACGGCATCGCCGTCGACCTCGCCACCGCGACCGCCACCCCGCCGCCCTGGCTGGTCCGCGCCCACCCGGAGATCCAGCCGGTCGATGCCGCCGGCACCAGGCTGGAGTTCGGCTCGCGCCAGGGCTACTGCCCCTCCTCACCGGTGTTCCGCGCCGCCACCGTCCGCCTCGCCCGGGCGATGGCCGAGCGCTACCGCGAGCACCCGGCGCTGGCGATGTGGCACATCAGCAACGAGTACGCCGACCACACCGCCGAATGCTTCTGCGCGGAGTCCGCCCGGGACTTCCGCCGCTGGCTCCAGGGCCGCCACCGCTCCCTGGACGGCCTCAACGCCGCCTGGGGGACGTCCTGCTGGGGCCAGCACTACACCGACTGGACGCAGGTCGAGCCGCCCCGCAAGGCCCCGGGCCCGGTCAACCCGGCCCAGCTGCTGGACTGGCGGCGGTTCTCCAGTGACGCGCTGCTCGCCTGCTTCGAGGCCGAGCGCGCCGTCCTCAAGGAGGTCACCCCGGACATCCCGGTGACCACCAACTTCATGAGCGTGCTGCGCGACCTGGACTACTGGACGTGGGCCGCCGCCGAGGACGTCGTCACCGACGACGCCTACCCGGACCCGGCCGACCCGCGCGCCGCGGTGAAGGCCGCGCTCGGCTACGACCTGATGCGCTCGCTGAAGCGGCAGCCCTGGCTGCTCCTGGAGTCCGCGCCGAGCGCCGTCAGCTGGCGCCCGGTCAACGTCCCCAAGGACCCGGGCGTGATGCGCCTGCACAGCCTGCAGGCGCTCGCCCACGGCTCGGACGGCGTGATGTTCTTCCAGTGGCGCCAGGCCAGGTACGGCCCGGAGAAGTTCCACTCGGCGATGCTCCCGCACGGCGGCACCGCCACCCGGCAATGGCGCGAGACGCTCGCCCTCGGCGCGGACGTCCGGCGGCTCGCCGGGGTGGCCGGCACCGGCACCCGGGCGGAGGTCGCGCTGCTGCTCGACTGGGACAGCTGGTGGGGCCTGGAGGCGCCCGAGTCGATGCCCTCCGACCGGCTGCGGCTGCACGAGCTGCTGCTCTCCTGGTACACGCCGCTGCACGCCCGGGGCATCGCCGTCGACCTGGCCCCGCCGGGGCGCGACCTCGCGGGCTACCGGCTGGTGATCGCCCCCAACCTCTATCTCTGCACCGCCGAGCACGCCGCCGCGCTGGCCGGCTTCCCCGGGCGGCTGGTGGTCGGCCCGTTCAGCGGGGTGGTCGACGCTGCCGACCGGGTGCACGAGGGCGGCGCGCCCGGACCGCTGCGCGACCTGCTCGGGGTGCGCGTCGAGGAGTGGCGCCCGCTGCCCGACGGCGTCACCCAGGAGGTCGTCACGGCGGACGGGACCGCGCTGACCGCCCGCACCTGGACCGAGTGGCTGGACACCTCGGAGGCCACCGAGGTCCTGGCCCGCTACCGGGGCGGCCCGCTGGACGGGCGCCCGGCCGTCACCCGGCGCGGCACCGCCACCTATCTCGGCTGCCTGCCCGAGGACCCGGCCCCGCTGCTGGACGGGCTGCTGACCGACGCCGGGATCACCGGCGTCACCGGGCCGGGCCTGCCCGCCGGCGTCGAGGCCTGCCGCCGCGGCCCCTACCTCTTCCTGCTCAACCACGGCGCCGGGCCCGCCACGGTCCCGCTTCCCGTGGAGACCGGCTTCACCGACCTGCTGACCGGCCGTCCGCTGCCCGGCGGCCCGGTGACCGTCGGACCGCGCGACGCCGTGGTCCTGGAACCCCGACCGACGCCCTGAGGAGTGTGCGTGTCCCACCCCTACATCCCCAACGCGGGGCCCGAGACGCGGGCGGCGATGCTCGCCGAGACCGGCGCCCCCGACGTCGCGGAGTTCTACCGCGACATCCCCGCCGACCTGCGCCTGGACCGTCCGCTCGACCTTCCCGAGCCGTTCGCCGACGAGCAGGGCCTGACCCGGCACGTGCGCGGCCTGCTGGCGCGCAACACCGACCCGGCCGCGCTGCTGAGCTTCCTCGGCCACGGCTGCTACCCGCACTACGTTCCCGCCGTCTGCGACGAGGTCAACGGCCGCGGCGAGTTCCTCACCGCCTACGCGGGCGAGCCCTACGAGGACCACGGCCGCTTCCAGGCGCTCTTCGAGTACGTCTCGATGATGGCCGAACTGCTGGAGATGGACGTCGTCAACGTGCCCACCTACGACGGCTACCAGGCCGCCGGCACCGCCCTGCGGATGGCCGCTCGCCGCACCGGCCGGTCCAGGGTGATGGTCGGCGCGGCGATCGCGGCCGACAAGCTCGCCAAGATCCGCGACTACCTCGCCCCGGACGTCGAGGTGCTGCTCGCCCCGGTGGCCGACTCCGGGGAGACGGGCGAGGTGCGGCTGGACGACAGCTTCGCCGCCCTCTACCTGGAGACGCCCACCGTGCACGGCGTCGTCGAGACCCGCGGGCGCGAACTCGCCGACCTGGCGCACGGCGTCGGCGCCCTGCTGGTGGTCGGCACCGACCCGATCACGCTCGGCGTGCTCGCCCCGCCCGCCTCCTGGGGCGCCGACCTGGTCTGCGGGGACATCCAGTCGCTCGGCATGCACCCCCAGTACGGCGGCGGCCAGGCCGGGTTCATCGCGAGCCACGACGACGAGCGGATGGTCGCCGAGTTCCCGTCCCGGCTGTTCGGCATCGCCCCGACCGAGGTCCCCGGCGAGTACGGCTTCGGCGACGTCGCCTACGACCGCACCTCCTTCGCGCTGCGCGAGGAGGGCAAGGAGTGGGTGGGCACCGCCGCCGCCCTGTGGGGCATCACCGCGGGCGTCTACCTGGCGCTGATGGGCCCGCAGGGCATGCGCGAGATCGGCGAGACGATCCTCGCCCGCACCCGGTACGCGATGCGCGCGCTGGCCGCCGCCGGGGCCGTGGTGCGCCACCAGGAGGCCCTGCACTTCCGGGAGTTCGCCATCGAGGTGCCGGACGCCTGGGCGCTGCTCGCCGCCCTGCGCGGGCGCGGCATCCTCGGCGGGGTGCCGCTGGGGCCGCGCGAGGTCCTGGTCTGCGTCACCGAACAGCACTCCGTCGCCGACATCGACACCCTCGCGGCCGCCGTCGCGAAGGCCCTCACCGCTCCCGGAGGCACCGAGTGAGCACGCACGACGCACCCGAACCCTTCGCCGCCCTGCCGGTGGCGCCCAAGCCCGGCCTGCGCCGCTTCCACCAGGCCCGCTGGGACGAGGAGATCGTCTTCGAGCTGTCCCGCCCCGGCCGGCGCGGCGTGGGCGTGCCCGCCCCGGACGCGCCCCTCGTCGAGCTGCCCGAGGGCGTCGCCCGCCGCACCCCGCCCGCGCTGCCCGAGCTCTCCCAGAACCAGGTGGTCCGGCACTACCTGCGGCTCTCCCAGGAGACCCTCGGCGCCGACCTCAACATCGACGTCGGCCAGGGCACCTGCACCATGAAGTACAGCCCCAAGGTCAACGACTCCTTCGCCCGCGACCCGCGCGTGGCCGCCCTGCACCCGCTGCAGCCCGAGTCCACCGTGCAGGGCGTGCTGGAGATCTACTGGCGGCTGGAGCAGATCCTCAAGGAGATCTCCGGCATGGCCCGGGTCTCGTTGCAGCCCGGCGCCGGCTCCGCCGCGATCTACGCCAACATCGCGATGATCCGCGCCTACCACGCCGCCCGCGGCGAGGGGGAGCGGCGCGACCAGGTGATCACCACGATGTTCTCCCACCCCTCCAACGCGGCCTGCGCCAAGGTCGCCGGCTACGAGGTGATCACCCTCATGCCGGACGCCGAGGGCAACCCCGACATCGAGGCGCTGCGCGCGGCCGTCGGCCCGCGCACGGCCGCGCTGCTGATCACCAACCCGGAGGACACCGGGATCTTCAACCCGCGGATCCGCGCGTTCGTCGACCTGGTGCACGCGGCGGGCGGCCTGGCCTGCTACGACCAGGCCAACGCCAACGGCATCCTGGGCATCACCCGGGCCCGGGACGCGGGCTTCGACCTGTGCCACTTCAACCTGCACAAGACCTTCTCCACCCCGCACGCCTGCGGCGGACCGGCGGCCGGGGCGTGCGGCGTCTCCGAGGCGCTGGTGCCGTTCCTGCCCGGGCCGGTGGTCGACCGGGCGGGCGAGTCCTTCACGCTCACCGCCCCGGAGCGCTCGGTCGGCAAGATCCGGCCCTTCCTCGGCGTCACGCCCAACGTGGTGCGCGCCTACGCCTGGGTGATGGCGCTCGGCGCCGAGGGCCTGCGCGAGGTCGCCGAGACGGCCGTGCTCAACAACAACTACCTGCTGGCCAAGGTCGCCCGGATCCCCGGCGCCTCCGTGCCGTGGGCCGAACGCCGCCGGGTCGAGCAGGTCCGCTACTCCTGGCAGCGGCTCACCGAGGAGACCGGCGTGCACTCGGAGGAGATCGGCGTCCGGGCGGCGGACTTCGGCGTGCACTACTGGACCAGCCACCACCCCTACGTGGTGCCCGAGCCGTTCACCCTGGAGCCGACCGAGTCCTACTCCCGGGAGGACCTCGACGAGTACGCGGCGATCCTCGCCCACGTCGCCGACGAGGCCCGCAAGGACCCGGAGTCCGTCCGCGGCGCACCCTACCGGCAGACCGTGCACCGGATCGACCCGGCGACGCTGGACGACCCGGCGCAGTGGGCGCCCAGCTGGCGCGCGTACCTGCGCAAGCACGGCGCGAAGCGGCCCGGATGATCGTCGGCCTGATCGTGAACCCGGTCGCGGGCCTCGGCGGCGCCGTCGCCCTCAAGGGCAGCGACGGCCCGGAGGTCCAGGCCAGGGCGCTCGCGCTGGGCGCCGTCCCGCGGGCCAGGGCGCGCGCCGCCGCGGCGCTGCGCGCCCTGCGCGCCCGCCGCCCGGAGGTCCTGGTGCGCACCGTGGCCGGGCCGATGGGGGAGGAGAGCGCGCTCGCGGCGGGCGTCCGGTACCAACTCGCCCACCGGCCGCCAGCATCGGACACGGGCGCGGCCGACACCCGGGCGGCGGTCGCGGCGCTCGGCGTGGTGGACCTGCTGCTGTTCGCGGGCGGTGACGGCACGGCGCGCGACGTCCTGGACGCCGGGCCGCGCCCGCCGGTGCTCGGTGTGCCGGCCGGGGTGAAGGTCTACTCGGGCTGCTTCGCGGTGAGCCCGGCCGCGGCGGGCGCGGGCGCCGCCGCCTTCGACGGGCGGACCGTCGAGGCGGAGGTCGTCGACCTCGACGAGGAGGCGCACCGCGCGGGCGGCCTCGGCGTCCGGCTGTACGGGACCGTGCGGGTGCCGGCCGGGCGGGTGCGGCTGAGCGGGCGCAAGACCGGCTCCTCGGCGGCGCCGCCGGGCTCGGCGGAGTCCATCGCCCGGGCGGTGGTGGCGGCCATGCGGCCCGGCACCGCGTACGCGCTCGGGCCCGGCGCGACCACCCTGGCCGTCGGGCGGGCGCTCGGCCTGGAGCTGACGCCGCTGGGTGTGGACGTCGTGCGGGACGGCGCCGTGCTCGCCCGGGACGTCACGGAGCAGCGGCTGCTCACCCTTGCCATGTCACAGGTGACGCACGGCGTGCTGTCGGTGATCGGCGGCCAGGGCTTCGTGATCGGGCGCGGCAACCAGCAGTTCAGCCCCCGGGTGCTGGACGCGCTCGCCGGGGTCACCGTGCTCGCCACCCAGCAGAAGCTCGCCGCGCTCGGCGGGCGGCCGCTGCTGGTGGACAGCGGCGACCCGGTGGCCGACGCCGCGCTCGCCGGCCACGTCCGGGTGGTCACCGGACACCGTGAATCCGTGCTGTACCGCATCCAGTCGGCAAGTGAGGAGCTCCCATGAACAGCACCAACGGCACCACCTCCGGTACCACCCTGCGCGACAAGGTCGCCGTCGTCACCGGCGGCGCCTCCGGCATCGGCCGGGCCACCGCCCGGCTGTTCGCCGCCGAGGGCGCGGCGGTGGTGGTCGCCGACCTCGCGGACGCGGGCGAGGTCGTCCGCGAGATCGAGGCGGCCGGCGGCCGGGCGGTCGCGGTGCGCGCCGACGTCTCCTCGGAGACCGACTGCGAACGGATCGTCACCATCGCCGTCGAGACCTACGGCGCCCTGCACGTCCTGTTCAACAACGCCGGCATCATCCGCCGTCAGACGGCGCTGGAGATCTCCGCCGAGGACTGGGACCGGGTGATGGCCGTCAACGTCCGCTCGGTCTACCTGATGTGCCGCTTCGCCGTCCCGGCGATGACGCGGGGCGGCTCGATCATCAACACCGGCTCCGGCTGGGGGTTGAAGGGCGGTGGCAACGCGCTCTCCTACTGCGCCTCCAAGGCCGCGGTCGTCAACATGACCCGGGCCCTGGCGATCGACCACGCCGCCGCGGGCATCCGGGTCAACTCGGTCAACCCGGGCGACACCATGACGCCGATGCTCCGCGACGAGGCGCGCCAGCTCCGGGAGGAATGGGCGGTCTTCGAGAAGGACGCCGCCGACCGGCCGATGGGCCGGGCCGGCTCGCCCGAGGAGATCGCCGCCGCCGTGCTGTTCCTGGCCGGTGACGCCAGCAGCTACATGACCGGCTCCGCCCTCGTCGTCGACGGCGGCGGCCTCGCCTGACCCGCGCACCCGTCGTCCCCCCACCCCCGTCCCCGCACCAAAGCCCAGGAGGCACCCGTTGTCCGCTTTCACGAGAAGGTCAGCCCTGGTCGCCGCGGCGATCGCCCTGACCACCGTTTCCGCCTGCAGTGGCAGCGGCGCCGGGGGCGTCGCCGGCGGCGGTGACCCGGCCGACGGCGGCAAGGTCACCCTGCGCTGGTCCACCTGGGGCTCGGCCGAGGACACGGCGGTCTTCAAGGCCTTCACCGACGAGTTCGCCAAGAAGCACCCGAACATCACCCTCAAGCTGGAGCAGGTCGCCTCCTACGAGGACTACCACCCCAAACTGCTCACCCAGCTGACCTCGAAGACCGCCCCCGACGTCCTCTACGTCGGCGACGACTACATCGGCAAGCTGGTCGCCGACGGCGTGCTCGCCCCGCTGGACGAGCGGCTCGCCGGACCGGACAGCCGCAGCAGGCCCGAGGACTTCTTCGAGGGCATCTACGGCGGCGCCAAGAAGGACGGCGTCACCTACGGCGTCCCCAACGACACCAACCCCGAGGTCCTCTGGTTCGACCGGAAGGCGCTCGCCGCCGCCGGCATCACCGAGGACCCGGCCGCGCTCAACGAGGCCGGCCAGTGGACGATGGCCAAGTTCCAGGAGATGAACGCCAGGCTCAAGGCCGCGGACCGGACCGGCACGATCTTCTGGAACTGGTACGGCGCCAACTACAGCATGGTCAACGGCTTCGGCGGCAAGGTCTGGGACGGCGGGAAGTTCGTCGCGACCACCGACCCGAGGACCCGCCAGGCGCTGAAGACCCTCGCCGACGGCTACCGGGACAAGACCTTCGTCTCCGCCGACCTGCTGCCCGAGGGCAACGGCGCGGCCACCCAGTTCATCAAGCACCGGGCCGGCTTCTACGCGGGCGGCCGCTGGGTGATCGAGGGCATCGACAAGGGCGGCGACCGCGACGGCTACGACATCGTGCCGTTCCCCTCCGAGTCCGGCCGGCCGATCCCGGGCGCCGTCGCCGCCTCCTACCTGACCGTCAACAAGGACAGCAAGCACCCCAAGGAGGCCTTCACGTTCCTGACCGAGTTCGTCAGCAAGGAGGGCCAGCAGCTGCGGCTCAAGGGCGGCAGCGCGGTGCCGTCCGTGCGGGGCGCCGAGAACCTGGTGACCGACGGCAACTACCCGCCGCACGCCCGGACCTTCCTGGACGTGCGCGACCGGGGTTTCGCCAACTATCCGGACGAGGTCGCCGTCCCCGGTCTGACCAAGGCGATCAACGACCAGCTGATGAAGATCTGGGAGGGCAAGGTCGGCTTCGACGAGGGCCTGAGCCGGCTGCAGACCCTCGTCGACGGCATGAAGGGCACGCAGGGATGAGCGCCGTCACCCAGGCGACCGCCCGGCGGCGGCGCAAGCGCTCCGCCGCCGGGCAGGCCCCCGCCGTCCCCGCCGCCCCCGCCTCGCGCGGCGGCCGCGAGCCGCTCTGGCGCCGCCGCGACCGCCGCTGGGCGCTGCTCTTCCTCGCCCCCCAATTGCTCGGGCTGCTGGTCTTCCTGGTCGGCCCGCTCGGCTTCGCCGTCGTGCTGTCCTTCATGCGCTGGGACGGCCTCGGCGACGCCACCTGGGTCGGCCTGGACAACTTCCGCGCCCAGCTGACCGACCCCGAGTTCGGCCGCGCCGTGTGGAACACCCTCAAGATCGCCCTGATCACCGTGCCCGGCGGCCTCGCCCTCGCCCTGCTGATCGCCCTCGCCCTGCACGGCGTGCGCGGGCGCACCGCCTACCGGGTGGTCTACTTCCTGCCCGTCGTCACCAGCTCGGTCGCGGTCTCGGTGATCTGGCAGATGATCCTCGGCGGCGGCACCGACGGCATCGTGAACGGCACCGTCCACGACCTGTTCGGCCTCACCCTGCCGGACTGGCTGGCCGACCCGGACTGGGTGGTGGTCGCCGTGGCGGTGGTGACGATCTGGTCCTCGCTCGGGCTCAACGTCGTCATCTTCCTGGCCGGCCTCGCCACCATCCCCGCCAACCTGCTGGAGGCCGCGCGGATCGACGGCGCCGGGCCGTGGCAGACCCTGCGCTCGGTCACCCTGCCGCTGCTGTCGCCCACCGTCTTCTTCACCGTGGTGGTGTCGGTGATCAGCTCGTTCCAGGCCTTCGACCTCGTCTACGTCCTGGTCAACCCGGACCACAACGAGGGCGCCCAGACCATCGTCTACAAGGTCTACCAGCAGGGCTTCCGGGAGTTCCACTTCGGCCTGTCCAGCGCCGCCGCGCTGCTCCTGCTGCTGCTCACCCTGATCGTCACGGCGGTCCAGTTCCAGGCGCAGAAGCGCCTGGTCCACTACGAGTCCTGAGGCGCCGCCATGACCGTCCGCCGCACCACCGCCCCCCGGCAGCTGCTCCTGCACACCGGGCTCGTCCTCGGCGGCCTGCTGATGCTGTTCCCGTTCGTCTGGATGGTGCTGACCTCCTTCAAGGGCGTCGGCCAGATGATCAACGAGCCGCTGTCCTGGCTGCCCTCGCCCTGGCGCACCCGCAACTACCCCGACGTGCTGCGCGAAGTGCCGATCGGGCGGGCCTACTGGAACAGCATGTACATCGCGGCGATCACCGTCGCCGCCACCCTGTTCACCGGGGCGATGGCCGCCTACGCCTTCGCCCGCATCCCGTTCCGCGGCTCCGGACCGCTGTTCGGCCTCTTCCTGGCCACCCAGATGGTCCCCGCCCAGGTCACCATCGTGCCGCTGTACATCATGCTGGCCAAGCTCCAGCTGATCGACTCCCACCTGGCGCTGATCCTGCCCGCGATCGCCAACCCCTTCGCGGTCTTCCTGCTGCGCCAGTTCATCAGAGCCGTCCCGGTCGAACTGGAGGAGGCCGCCCGGATCGACGGCGCCGGCCGCTGGACGATCTTCTGGCGGATCGTCCTGCCCAACATCCGGCCCGGCCTGTGGACGCTCGGCATCATCGTCTTCCTGGCCAGCTGGAACAGCTACTTCTTCCCGCTGGTGTTCCTCAACTCCTCGGAGCTGTTCACCGTCCCGCTGCTGCTCGACTCCTTCAACTCCCAGCGCGGCGGCATCGACTACGGACTCACCGCGGCGCTCTCCGTGATGACCGTGGTGCCGATGCTGATCGCCTTCCTGATCGGGCAGCGCAGGATCCTCGACAGCATGGCCTCCTCGGGCCTGGGAGGGCGCTGATGTCCGCGCTGCCCCGGGTCGAACTCGACCTCGTCGAAAGGCCGTTCACCGAACGCGGCGCCCACCTGCTGGTCACCGCGGAACCGGGGCGGGACGGCGGCCTGCGGATCGCCCGGGCCGAGTACGAGACCCCGCTCGCCGCCACCACCGAACTCACCGGGCTGCGGGTGAGCGACGCCGCCGGGCGCCCGCTGCCCGTCGTCCGGGTCACGCCCGTCGAGGTCGCCTTCGCCGGCGGGGTGTCGCTGCTGTTCGCGGACCCCGCCACCCTGGTGCTCGCCGGGCACGGCGCGCGGGCGTCCTGGCGGCTGCCGGACGGCACCGGGCGCACCCTCGCGCTCGACGGCTGCCATGTGCTGGCCGGCCCGCCGGGGCAGTGGTCCGCCCCCTCCGTACGGGCCGCCGCCGAGGCCCGCTGGGCCGACTGGTTCGCCCGGATGCCGGCCGTGCGCCCCGACCTCGCCGAGCGCGCCCGGATGGCCTGGTGGACGCTGGCCGTCAACCTGCTGCCGATCGCCGGGCGGGAGGGCCTCGTCCCGTCCAAGTACGGCTACGTCGGCGTCTGGAACTGGGACGCCCTGTTCCACGCCGTCGCGCTGCGCCACGGCGACCCGGCGCTCGCCCGCGACCAGATCCTGCTCGTCCTGGACCACCAGCTGCCCGACGGCCGGCTGCCCGACGTGGTGCACCGGCACGGCGTGCTCGCCGACACCACCGACCTGCCGCGCGCCGACCACGCCCGCCTCGCGGAGCACGTCGGCAGCGCCAACGGCGCGCGCCCCGAGCGCGCGCCGGTCCCGGTCACCAAACCGCCCCTGGCCGCCTGGGCCGTCTGGAAGGTCCACGAGACCGACCCGGACCGCCCCTTCCTCGCCGCCGCCTACCCGCGGCTGGTCCGCGCCCACGCGTGGTGGTTCACCGCCTCCGACCCGGACGGCGACGGCCTGCCCGAGTACCTGCACCCCTACTCCTCCGGCCTGGACGACAGTCCGGTCTGGGACCACGGGCCGCGCGCCGAGCCCCCCGACCTCAACTCCTACCTCGTCCTGGAGGCCGACCGGCTGGCCGACATCGCGGCCGCCCTCGGCCGCCGGGCCGAGGCCGCCCGCTGGCGCGAACGGGCCGCCGCCCACGCCCGGCTGCTGGTCGACCGGCGCTGGGACGGCGCCCGCTTCACCACCCTGGCGGGCGGATCGCCGGTGTCCGCGCGCACCGCGCTCGACCTGATGCCGCTGTTCAGCGGCCGGCTGCCGGCCGGGATCGCCGCCGCCCTGGAGCGGACCCTGCGCTCACCCTCCTACTGGGGTGAGCGGCCGGTGCCGACCGTGGCCTTCGACGACCCCGCCTTCGACCCGGAGGCGATGTGGCGCGGCCCGGTCTGGCTCAACGTCAACTATCTGCTGTCCGAGGGCCTGGACCGCTCCGGCTTCCCGGGGACGGCCGCCGAGCTGCGCGAGCGCACCCTCGCCATGGTCCGGGACGGGGGCGGCCTCTACGAGTACTGGAACCCGCTGACCGGCGCCCGCGCGCGCCGGGCGACCTCCGGCTTCGGCTGGTCCGCGGCGCTCTTCCTGGACCTCGCCAGGATCGTCGGATAGTACGACTGTCCCTTTCTCCCTTCATCGCCTGACGTACCGTCACTACCCTTTCCCCCCGGACGGAGGCCCACCACCACAGAGATGGAGCACCGACCGTGCGAACCTCACTCAGGACCACCCTCGTCGTCCTCCTGGCCACCCTGCTCGCCGCCGCCGCGGCACTGACCGCCGCCGCCCCGGCCGGCGCCGTCGTCGGCGGCACGGCGGCGGGCGCCGGCCAGACCCCCTACCTCGTCTCCCTGGCGCGCGGCTCGCACTTCTGCGGCGGCGCCGTCCTCGACCCGAGCACGATCGTCACCGCCGCCCACTGCGTCAGAGGCGTGAGCGCCGACGCCCTGACCGTGCGCGCGGGCAGCCTCCAGCACGCCTCCGGCGGCGTCCGCGCCAAGGCCGCGTCCGTCCTGCCGCACCCCTCCTACGACCCGGCGACGCTCGACTACGACCTCGCCCTGGTCCGCCTCGCGACCCCGCTCGGCGGCAGCGGCGTCGCCGCGGTCCCGCTGCCGGCCCAGGGCAGCGATCCGGCCGCCGGCGGCGCCCAGGTCTCCGGCTGGGGCGCGACCGTCCAGGACGGCCCGCTGTCCGCGTCCGCGCGCATCGTCGCCGTCCCCCTCATCACCCGCGACAAGTGCCGCACCGAGTACGGGACCGCCAACGTCACCGACCGGATGATCTGCGCCGGGGAGGACGCCGGCGGCAAGGACGCCTGCCAGGGCGACAGCGGCGGCCCGCTCGTCGCCGGCGGCGTCCTGGTCGGCGTGGTCTCCTGGGGCCTGGGCTGCGGCCGCCCCGGCCACGCCGGCGTCTACACCCGGATCGGCGCGCTGCGCTCCTGGATCGACTCCCACCGCAGCGGCGGCTGACCCGCCCGGAAACCCGTTGCGCGGGCGGCGGAGGGCCGGTGATGATCCGTGGCATGAGCGCCGATCCCGTCCTGCACCCCTACCCCAAGATCTCGGCGCGCGGCGGCGTCGCCGCCTCCGGCGCCCGCGGCTGGGTCGCGGCGGAGAAGGTGCACGGCGCGCACTTCGCCGTCGTCTGCGACCGGGAGGGCGTGCGGCCCGCGAAGCGGCGCGAACTCCTCGGCGACGACGCGCTCGACGACTTCTTCGGCGTCAGCCGGATCTGGCCCGCGCTCGCCGTCGCGGCGGCCCGCCTCGCGGCGGCGGTGCGCGAGAGCTCCGGCCCCGCCGCCGTGGTGACCGTCTACGGCGAACTCGCCGGCGGCGGCTACCCGCACCCGGAGGTGCCCGCCGTCGACGGCGTCCAGCCGGTGCAGACCGGTGTCTGGTACGCGCCGGGGCTGCACTGGCTGCCCTTCGACGCCACCGCGGAGACCGCCGACGGCCGGTGCTGGCTCGCCGACCGCGACCTGCGCGAGGCCGCGACCGCCGCCGGGCTGACCTGCGTCCCCGCCCTCGGCCACGGCGCCCTGACCGCGCTCCAGGACCTGCCCGCCACCTTCCCCAGCCGCGTCCCCGCCCTGCTCGGCCTGCCCGAGCTGCCCGGCAACCTCGCCGAGGGCTACGTCCTCAAGCCGGCCGGGCCCTGGGCGCCCGAGGCCGGGCCCCGGCCGCTGCTGAAGGTCAAGCAGCCGGCCTTCGCCGAGGACGAGCGCTTCGACGGCGCCCGCCCCTACTTGCCGCCACCGGACGGCGCGGCCGGCGTCCCCGCCTGGCTCCTCGTCCAGGCCGCCGCCCTGCTCACCCCCACCCGCGCGGCCGCCGCCGTCAGCAAGCTCGGCCCCCGCACCCCGCCGGACGCCGTCGCCGCCGAGATCGCCCACGACGTCGCCGCCGAACTCGCCGAAGCCCTCGGCGGCCTCCCCGCCCCCACCCGTCTCGCCCTCCGGCACGCCCTCACCCCGGCCGCCACCACCCTCGCCCACTTCGACGCCGAGGACCGCCGCACCACCTGAGCCGAACCGCCTGGGCCGCACCGCCTGGGCCGGGGCGCCTGGGCCGCACCGCCTGGGCCGGGGCGCCGCTCGCCGGGCCCGTGGGTGCTCAGGGCAGCAGGACGACCTGGCCCGCGTAGTTGAGGCCGGCGCCGAAGCCGACCAGCAGGGCGGTGTCGCCCGGACCGGTCGCGCCGGTCTCCAGCAGCGCCTCCAGGGCCAGCGGCACCGAGGCCGAGGAGGTGTTCCCGGTGCGGGCGACGTCGTAGGAGACGGCCGTGTCCGGGCCCAGCCCCAGCCGTTCCGCCATCAGGTCGATCATCCGGGCGTTGGACTGGTGCGGCACGAACACGTCCAGCTCCCCGGGCGCCACCCCGGCGCCGTCCAGCGCCCGGCGCGCCCCGGGGCAGACCTCCTCCATCGCCCAGCGGAACACCCGCCGGCCGTCCATCCGCAGCCAGGGCCGTTGCGTCGTGCCGGGCGCGCCGGCGTAGGCGTCCCAGCCGCGCGACATCCGCAGCGAGTCGAAGTACCGGCCGTTGGCGGCCCGCGACACCGGCCCGATCCCGGGCCGGTCCGCCGGACCGACCACGGCCGCGCCGGCGCCGTCGGCGAACAGGAAGGCCATCGAGTCGTCCGTCGGGTCGACGATGTCGGTCATCCGCTCGGCGCCCACCACCAGCACGTGCCCGGCGCTGCCGGAGCCGATCGAGTCGGCGGCCAGCGCCAGCGCGTGGCAGAAGCCCGCGCAGGCGGCCGAGAGGTCGATCCCGGTGGCGCCGTCCGCGCCCAGCTCATGGGCGATCCGCACGGCGGTCGGCGGGGTCATCAGCATGTTGGAGGTGCTCGCCAGCAGCACCAGGTCGATGTCGGCGGGCCGCACCCCGGCCCGGGCCAGCGCCTTCTCCGCGGCGGCCGCGCCCATCACCGCCAGGGTCTCCTCCGGCCCGGCGAACCGGCGTTCCACGATGCCGCTGCGGCCCGTGATCCACTCCTCCGGGTGCCCGATCATCCGGCCCAGTTCGGCGTTGCCGACCACCCGGTGCGGCCGGTACCCGCCGACCCCGAGCAGCCGGCTGTGGCCCGCGGGCGCGGCCCGCAGCCCCTCCGGCCGCGGCCGCCCGGGCCGTCCCGCGCCCCGCCCCGTCCCCTGCTCGGCCATCGTCGACTCCCCTTCACGCGGCTCGCGTCGGAACTCCGCGGCCAGCCTCCCGACCGGCCCTGGAACCCGGCTGGAGCCCTGCCCCCCGGCCACTGTCCAGCGCGGCTCGACCGCAGCCCCAGCCGGGGCGCCGACCGTGGCGGTGTTCACCGAACGGAAGGAAACGGAAACCCCATGGCTGGCTTCACGCTCACCGACTTCCAGCAGATCGTGGCGAAGTGCTTCGAGGGCACCGACGGCGGCGAGCTCGACGCGGCCTCGGTCGACAGCGAGTTCGGCGACCTCGGCTTCGACTCCATCGTGGTCTACGAGATCGCGGTCCGGATCCAGGACGACTACGACGTCGCCATCCCCGACGAGGACCTCGACGACCTGAAGACGCCGGCCGCCTTCATCGCGTACGTCGACGCCCGCGTCCCCGCCGCGAACTGACGGGTGCCGAAGGCCGACGGAAGGAAGGAGGACCGGTTGTGAACCGAAGCGTCGCCATCACCGGGATCGGTGTGGTCGCACCCGGCGGGATCGGCCGCAAGGCGTTCTGGGACCTGCTCGTCTCCGGGCGCACCGCCACCAGGACCATCTCGCTCTTCGACCCCGCCCGCTTCCGCTCGCGGGTGGCGGCCGAGGTGGACTTCGACCCCGCCCTGCACGGACTGACCCCCCGGGAGGTTCGGCGGCTCGACCGGGCGGCCCAGTTCGCCGTGGTCAGCGCCCGCGAGTGCATCGCCGACAGCGGACTGGAGTTCGCCGCGCTGGACCCGCACCGGGTCGGCGTCAGCGTCGGCAGTGCCGTCGGCGGCACGACCACCCTGGAACAGGAGTACCTGGTCCTCAGCGACAGCGGCCGGAACTGGGAGGTCGACGGCGCCTACCTGTCGCCGCACCTGTACGACGCCTTCGTACCCAGCTCGCTGGCGGCCGAGGTGGCCTGGACGGTCGGTGCCGAGGGCCCGGCCACCGTGGTCTCCACCGGCTGCACCTCGGGGCTGGACGCCGTCGGCCACGCCCGCGACCTGATCGCCGAGGGCAGCGCGGACATCATGCTGGCCGGCGCCGCGGACACCCCGATCTCGCCGATCGCCGTCGCCTGCTTCGACGCCGTGCGCGCCACCTCGGCGCGCAACGACGACCCGGCCCACGCCTCGCGTCCCTTCGACCGGGGCCGCGACGGGTTCGTGATCGCCGAGGGCGCCGCGATGTTCGTCCTGGAGGAGCTGGGGCACGCCCGGGCCCGCGGCGCGCACGTCTACGGGCTGCTCTCCGGGTACGCCACGCGCTGCAACGCCTACCACATGACCGGGCTGAAGAAGGACGGCCGGGAGATGGCCGAGGCGATCCGGTACGCGCTGGCCGAGGCGGGCCGGGCACCCGAGGCGGTCGACTACGTCAACGCCCACGGCTCCGGCACCAAGCAGAACGACCGGCACGAGACGACGGCCTTCAAGCTGGCGCTCGGCGACCACGCCTACCGGGTCCCGGTCAGCTCGATCAAGTCGATGGTCGGCCACTCGCTGGGCGCGATCGGCTCCATCGAGATCGCCGCCTGCGCGCTGGCGATGGAGTACGGGGCCGTCCCGCCCACCGCCAACCTGCACGAGCGCGACCCCGAGTGCGACCTCGACTACGTGCCCAACGAGGCCCGGGAGGCCCGGCTGGACACCGTGGTGTCGGTCGGCAGCGGCTTCGGCGGCTTCCAGAGCGCGATGGTGCTGACCCGGGCGGACGCGGCATGAGCGGCCCGGACACCCGAGCGGCCGTCGCCACCGGCCCGGCGGCCGGCGCCGCGAGCGCGCCGGACACCGCCGTGGTCACCGGCATCGGCGTGGCCGCGCCCAACGGCCTCGGCACCGAGGCCTGGTGGGCGGCGACCCTGCGCGGCGAGAGCGGGATCCGCCCGATCACCGCCTACGACGCCTCCCGGTACCCGGTGCGCCTGGCCGGGCTGATCCCCGACTTCGACGCCGCCGCCCACCTGCCGGGCCGGCTGCTGCCGCAGACCGACCGGGTCACCCGGCTCGCGGTCGCCGCCGCCGACTGGGCGCTCGCCGACGCCGGGGCCGACCCGGCCGCACTGCCCGAGTACGGCATGGGCGTGGTCACCTCCAACGCCACCGGCGGTTTCGAGTTCACCCACCGCGAGGCGCGCAAGCTGTGGACCAAGGGCCCCCAGCACGTCAGCGTCTACGAGTCCTTCGCCTGGTTCTACGCCGCCAACACCGGCCAGATCTCCATCCGGCACGGCATGCGCGGCCCGAGCAGCGTCCTGGTGGCCGACCAGGCGGGCGGCCTGGACGCGCTCGGCCACGCCCGGCGCACCCTGCGCCGGGGCGGCGCGCTGGTGGTGAGCGGCGGCGTGGAGTCCGCCTTCGACCCCTGGGGGCTGCTCGCCCACCTGTCCGGCGGCGGGGTCTCCCTGGTCGCCGACCCGGAGCGGGCGTACCTGCCCTTCGACACCGAGGCCGCCGGCCACGTGCCCGGCGAGGGCGGTGCCGTCCTGATCGTGGAGAGCGGCACGGCCGCCGCCGCGCGCGGCGCCCACCAGGTGTACGGCGAGATCGCCGGCTACGCGGCGACCTTCGACCCGGCGCCCGGCTCCGGCCGCCCGCCCGGGCTGGAGCGGGCCGCCCGGCTCGCGCTCGCCGACGCCGGCCTGGCCACCGACGACATCGACGTGGTGTTCGCCGACGCCGCCGGCGTCCGCGAGCGCGACGACGCCGAGGCGGCGGCCATCGAGGCGCTGTTCGGCCCGTACGGCGTCCCGGTGAGCGTGCCCAAGACGCTCACCGGCCGGCTCACCGGCGGCGGCCCGCCGCTGGACACCGCCGCCGCCCTGCTGGCGATCCGCGACGGCGTGCTGCCGGCCGCGCGGATCGGCCGGCCGGTGCCCGGCCACCGGCTCGACCTGGTGCGCGGCGAACCGCGCCCGGCCCGGGTGCGCGCCGCGCTGGTGCTGGCCCGCGGCCACGGCGGCTTCAACTCCGCCCTCGTGGTGCGCGCCCCCGCCCCGGACGCCCCCCGGGCGACCCGCCAACCCGACCCCGACCCCTCCCGGGAGGACCGGCCATGAGCCGCCTGACCTTCGACGACCTGCGCGGCATCCTCGCCGAGTGCGCGGGCGAGGACGAGCAGACCCGCATCGACCCCGAGGCCCTGGACCTGCCGTTCACCGACCTCGGCTACGACTCGCTGGCCCTGCTGGAGACGGCCGCGGTGATCGCCCGCCGCTACGGCGCCGACCTCGCCGACGAGGTGGTGGCCGCGGTGGAGACCCCGCGCCAGCTGCTCGACCTGGTGAACAGCGCGACGGCCGAAGCGGCCTGAGCGAACGCCCACCCATTTCGCGTTCGAGAGAGGAGCGCCGGCATGGCGCAGCAGCAGCGCGGAGCGGCCCTGGTCACCGGGGCCACCCGGGGCATCGGCCGGGCCGTCGTCGAGACCCTGGCCCGGCGCGGCCACCCCGTCTTCCTCGCCGCCCGGGACGCCGGGCAGGTCGCCGCCACCGTGGGGGAACTGCGCGAGCAGGGCCTGACGGCGGACGGCGCCGCCTGCGACGTGCGGTCGCGCGAGGAGGTGCGGGCCTGGGTCGCGGCCGCCGTCGAGCGGTACGGCCCGGTGGAGGTGCTGGTGAACAACGCCGGCCGGGGCGGCGGCGGAGTCACCGCCGACCTGCCCGACGAGACCTGGTACGACGTCATCGACACCAACCTCAACAGCGTCTTCCTGGTCACCCGGGAGGTGCTCACCACCGGCCGGATGCGCGAGCGGGCGAGCGGGCGGATCATCAGCATCGCCTCCACCGGCGGCAAGCAGGGTGTGCTCTACGGGGCGCCGTACTCCGCCTCCAAGCACGGCGTGGTCGGGTTCACCAAGGCGCTCGGCCTGGAGCTCGCCAAGAGCGGCATCACCGTCAACGCGGTCTGCCCCGGCTACGTCGAGACCCCGATGGCCGAGGGCGTGCGCCAGGGCTTCGCCGCGCTGTGGGGCGTCACCGAGCAGGAGGTGCTGGAGCGGTTCCTCGCCAAGATCCCGCTGGGCCGCTACACCGACCCGGCCGAGGTCGCCGCCTTCGTCGGCTACCTGGTCAGTGACGAGGCCGCGCCGATCACCGCCCAGGCGCTCAACATCTGCGGCGGCCTGGGCAATTACTAGGGGATTTCCGCGAACTCCCGCCTGCCGCCCCCGACCACGGACGACCCCTGCGACGGAGAGAGCCATGACCACACCACCGCCCACACCACCGCCCGCACCACCGCTGCGCCGCACCGCCGAGCACACCGCCGACCTCCGGGCCCCCGCCGACCGGGCGTTCCGGCTGATCGCCGACGTCACCCGCTGGCCGCTGCTCTTCCCGCCCTGCGTCGCCGCCGACGTGCTGGAGTCCGACCTCGACTCCGAACGGATCCGGCTGTGGGCCGTCGTGGGCGAGGAGGTGCGCAGCTGGACGTCGCTGCGCACCCTCGACCGCGAACGGCTGCGGATCGACTTCCGCCAGGAGACCCCGAGCCCCCCGGTCACCTGGATGGGCGGCCACTGGGAGTTCGCGCGCGGGGCCGACGGCGAGAGCACCACCCGGCTGGTGCTCGGCCACGAGTGGGCCACCGCCGGCGCGCCCGAGCAGTCCGAGCTGATCGCCCGGGCCCTGGACGGCAACAGCGGGCAGGAGATCGGCGCCGTCCGCTCCTGGGCCGAAGGTCCGGAACCGCTGGAGGAGTTGGTCTTCTCCTTCGAGGACCGGGTGGAGGTGGCCGGCCCGCCCGAGGCGGTCTACGACGTCCTGTACCGGGCCGACCTGTGGCCGGACCGGCTGCCGCACGTGGCGGCCGTCGAGCTGGACACCGCCGCCGCGACGCCGGTCACCGGCGGGGCCGAGGTCCAGTGGCTGACCATGGACACCCGCGCCGACGACGGCTCGGAGCACCGGACCCGCTCGGTGCGGCTCTGCTTCCCGCACCGGCGGATCGTCTACAAGCAGACCACCCCGCCGGCCGGCCTGCTCGGCCACAGCGGTGAGTGGATCCTCCGTCCCCACGGTGCGGGCACCGCCGTCACCGCCGTGCACCGGGTGGCCCTCGACGCGGCGGCCCTGCCCCGGCTGTTCGGCCCCGAGCCCGACCTCGCGGCCGTGCGGGCACGGGTGCGGGCGGCGCTCGGCGGCAACAGCCTGCGCACGCTGGAGTGGGCGCGCTCCTTCGTCGCGGACGCCTCGGCCGCCGCCTCCGGGGCGTCGCGGTGACCGGGCTGCCCGCGGCGCCCGGTGGTGCCCTGCACGGCAGCGCCCCGGACGGCGACCGGATCCGCGTCCAGGAGGTCGCCGACGGCGTGTTCGCCCACGTCCAGGATCCCGGCGGCTGGTGCCTCAGTAACGCCGGCGTGGTGCTCGGCGGCGGCGAGAGCCTGCTCGTCGACACGGCCGCGACCGAACGGCGGGCGCGCCGGCTGCGCGAGACCCTGACCGGTCTGACCGTCGTCCCGCCCCGGCTGCTGGTGCTCACCCACTTCCACGGCGACCACGTCTTCGGCGCCGGGGTCGCGGCGCCGGAGGCGGCGGTGGTCGCCCACGAGAACGCCCGCCGCGAGATGGCCGAAGCCGGCCTCGGCCTCACCGGGCTCTGGCCCGCCGTCGACTGGGGCCGCGTCGAGGTGCGGCTGCCCCAGCTCACCTACCGGGACCGGCTCGCCGTGCACATCGGCGAACGGCCCGTCGAACTCCTGCACTTCGGGCCCGCGCACACCACCGGGGACACCCTGGTCTGGCTGCCGGAGGACGGCGTGCTGTTCGCCGGGGACGTGCTGCTCTCCGGCTGCACGCCCTTCCTGCTGATGGGCTCGGTGCGCGGCACCCTGCGCACCCTGGACCGGCTGCGCGAACTCGCCCCGCGGACGGTCGTCCCGGGCCACGGGCCGGTCGCCGGACCGGAACTGCTGGACGAGACGGCCGCCTACCTGGAGTGGCTGCTGCGCACCGCCGAGGCGGGCCTGGCCGCCGGGCTGAGCCCGCTGGAGACCGCCCGCGACGCCGGCCCCGGCCCCTTCCCGCACTGGCTGGACGGCGAGCGGGTGGTCGGCAACCTGCACCGTGCGTTCGCCGAGCTGACCGGCGCGGCGGAGGGTGCCGCGCTGGACGTGGTGCGGATCTTCGGGGAGATGGTGGAGCACAACGGAGGGCGTCTGCCCGCCTGCTACGCCTGACGTCCGCCCCCGCCCTCCGCCCGCGCGCACGGCCCCGGCCCCTTCCGGCCGGGGCCGTGCGCGCGTCAGACCGGCACGCCCGTGCGGCGGGTGCGGGTGCGGGCGGCCGGTGGGCGGACCCAGGTGTCGAGGACGGCGGCGGAGAACAGGCCCAGCCCCCGGGCGCGGGCCCGGGCCAGGTCGGCGGGGGTGTCGACGTCCAGCCGCAGACCCGGTCCGGCGGCGAGCACCGGCTCCCCGGCTCCGGCCGCCCGCCCGAACGCCGGGACCAGTTCGGCGGCCCGCAGTGCCGTCACCACCGTGGTGCCCGCGCCGGTGTGGTCGGCGACCCTGGTCCGGCGGTGGCGCCGCGCCCGGGCCAACAGCTCCGCCAGCTCCTCGGACCGCAGGGTGGGCAGGTCGGAGGCGAGCACGGCCACCGGGCTGTCCGGGGCGAGCGCCGAGGCCCCGGCGAGGGCGGCCGCGTCCGGCCCGGCCGCCCGCTCCTCCGGCACCGCCGCCGCCCCGAGGGTGTGCGCCTGCCGGGCGGCCAGCGGATCGCCGGTCACCACCAGCACCAGCCCGACCCCGGGCGTGGCCCGCACCGCCCGCAGCGTGTCCAGATAGAACGCGTGCGCCAACTCGGCATGGTGGCGCCCACTGTGCCGGGCCAGCCGCTGCTTGGCCACCCCGAAGGGCCGCACCGGCAGCACCACCGACCAGAGCACGTTCTCCCGATACGGCTCAGCTGTCATACCCCCCACCGTCCACCCGCCCTCTGGAGCCCCCCTGCACCCCCGCTGGAGCACCGGCCCCGGGGCCGCGGACGCCCTCGGGTTGTTTCGGCGGCCCGGGTCGGCGTCCTCGTCCGGTCCGGCGATGCGCCGACGCGGGGACGGTGCGGGCCGTTGGCCCGGAGCGGGCCGGCGAGCTGCGGGGTGGGCCGTCCGTCGTCCGCTGTCCGCTGTCCGCGACGCTCCCGCCACCGCCTCCTCGGGTGGTTGCCGTTCTTCTCGCGGCCGCGGTGACGGTGGTCGCCG
The DNA here is from genome assembly GCF_042887135.1 of Kitasatospora sp. NPDC057965. NCBI lineage: Bacteria > Bacillati > Actinomycetota > Actinomycetes > Kitasatosporales > Streptomycetaceae > Kitasatospora > Kitasatospora sp. NPDC057965. Next base: position 18,022 of record NZ_JBHVPZ010000048.1, on the reverse strand, counting down.
GTCACACGGCTCGGGTCTCGCGGACCGGGGTCAGGCGTGGCGGTGCGGGGTGGTGGCTCGGGTCGCGGTGGGCCGGGGTGTCCGCCGGCCGCGCGTGGGGCTCGCCGCCCCGGGTCAGGGCCGGTGGGGCAGACGGGCGAGGGCGGCGCGGAAGGCGGTGAGGTCGGCGGGCGTGCCGGTGTGCAGGGGGGCGGCGAGGAGCGGGGCGACGACGGTGGCGCCGGAGCGGACGGCGGGGTGGTGGCGGGCGGGGGTGGAGAGGCTGCGGTCGGGGCTCGCGTCCAGCAGGAGCAGTCCGGGGCTGGTGCCGGAGCGGTCGAGCAGGGCCGACAGCGCGGGCCACCAGCGGACCGGGCGGGCGAGTTGGCCGGCCCAGAACCGCGGGTCGCGGGCCTCCTCGGGGCGGACCTCGGCGGTGGTGCACGCGGAGAGCACGGTGGTGCGCGGCGGTCGCGGGCCGAGTCCGGCGAGCGCCGTGCCGAAGCGGTGGGCCGCGGGTGCCAGGGCGGGGGAGTGGAAGGCGTGGCCGGAGCGCAGGGCGCGGACGGTGTGGCCGGCGGCGCGCAGCCGCTCCGCGGTGGCGGCGAGGGCGGCGGACGGGCCGGCGAGCACGGTCTGCCGGGGGCCGTTGACGGCCGCGAGGGCGACGCCGGGGCCGAGCCGGGCCGGCAGGTCGGCGGGGGCGGCGGCGACGGCGAGCATCCCGCCGCGGGTGCCCGGGTCGAGGTCGCCGCTGCGGGCGTCGACGAGGACGGCCAGCCGGTCGGCGGGGAAGACGTCGGCGAGCGCCGCGGCGGCCAGCTCGCCGACGCTGTGCCCGAGCAGCAGCGCGGGCGGGCCCGCGGCGGCCTCGACGGCCCGGCCGAGCGCGTGGCCGACGGCCAGCAGCAGCGGCTGGGCGGTCGCGGCGTCGTCCATCGCCGGGTCGGGGGCGGGCCGCAGCCAGGCCTCGCGCAACCGCTCGCCGCGCGCGCCGAGGGCGGCGAACGACCGGTCCAGGTGTGCGGTGAAGACCGGTTCGCCGCCGTACAGGCCGGCGGCCATGCGTTCGCGTTGGGCGCCCTGGCCGGGAAGCAGCAGGACGGTCCGGCGGTACTCGGTCATCGTCGTCTCCGGTGGGTCGTCATGGGTCATGGGTCACGGGTCATGGGGCGTCGGCCGTCGGCCGCTGGTCGTCGTCGGGAGCGTGCGGGGGGTGCCTTGACCCGGGGTGGACCGGGGCTCAAGCCAGAATCCTGTCCGCGCCGCGAGGGTGACGGCGTGACGGACGTGCTGTTCCATGACGACTTCCGCGCCGGGTTCGACACCGACGCGCTCTGGCAGGCCGGTGGCGACGGGGTCGCCGCCACCTCGGCGGACGGCCTGGCGGTGCGCTCCTCGGGCACCGACCCGGTCACCGGCGAGCCGGTCTTCACGGCCACCCGCTCGCCGGACGCGCCCGGCGGCGGCCGCGGCGACCACCTGAAGTGGACGGCCCTGGTGCGGCACGCCGCCCGCTCCGGGCTGCCGGGGTTCGACCTGCCGGCCGGGGGCACGCTGACGGTGGGCGCGGTGCTGTCCGCACGTTTTCCGGGCACCGGCCGGCACCCGTTCGGCGCGGCGGTCGCCGACCCGGCGGCCGACCCGCGGCTGGCGGCGGCAGGCCTGGTGGCCACCGACCCGGTGAGCCGGACGGTCTTCGACTTCCTGCTCACCGACACCCGGGTGTACGCGCTCTACGAGTGCCTGCCGCCGCGTCCCGGCGCCGACCCGGCCGACCCGGCCGCCCCGCCCCGCGCCGCGTTCAGCCACGCGGTGCCGGTGGCCGAGCGGACACCCGGGGCCTGGCACCGCTGCGCCGTCCGGGTGGACCGCTCCGGCACCCGGGTGACCTGGCTGCTGGACGATGCGCAGGTGCTGGCGGTGGACCGGATCGGCCACCTGCTGCCGGGGCGCCGGCACCTGCTGCTGGACCACGGCGGCGAGCCGGGGGAGCCGCTGCGGCTCGGCCAACTGGCCGCCGGGCTGGCGGTGCTGACGCTGCTGGACGGCGCGGGCCCGGACGGGCGCGCCCTGGTGCGGCTGGACGCCGAGCCCGGCCACTACGCCGACGTGCGGGCCGGTGCCCCGGTGCCGCAGGCCTTCGTCGACGAGCACAGCCGCCCGGAGAGCCGACTGTTCGGCGCCGGAGCCGAGTTGAGGGTGCGTGAGCTGACGGTGCGGGCGAGCGCGTGACCGGGCGCGCGGGTGCGGCCGGGTGTTGACAGGCACCGGCGGCCCCGTTAGCTTACCTTTGCTTTCAAAGCAAACGATTGGAGCGCCCTCATGAGCTGGAACGAACGGATCATCAAGGAGTTCCGGGAGAACAACGGGAAGGTGGGCGGCATGTTCGACGGCGCCCCGATGGTGGTCCTCACCACCGCCGGCCGCCGTACGGGCAAGCCGCACACCAACCCGGCGATCTACCTGCGGGACGGCGGCCGCTACCTGGTGTTCGCCTCCAACCTCGGCAGCCCGGAGCACCCCGACTGGTACCACAACCTGGTGGCCTCGCCCCAGGTCACCATGGAGATCGGCACCGACGAGGGACAGGTGAAGCCCTTCGCCACCCGCGCCGTCGTCCTGGAGGGCGAGGAACGCGACCGGCTGTACGAGCTGCAGAGCACCATCAGCCCCGCGTTCCGCGAGTACCAGGAGAAGACCACCCGGGTCATCCCCGTGGTCGCCCTGCACCCGCTGGACCTCTCCACCGACAACGAGCGCAACAAGATGATCGGCCGCCAGCTGATCATCCACCACAACGAGCTGCGCACCGAGCTCGCCGAGGTCCGCGCCGCCGTCGAGGCCGCGCTCGACGGCGAGGGCGCCCCCCGTCCGGCCGCCGACCTGACCCGGCAGCTGCACCGCCGCTGCCTGACGTTCTGCTACGGACTGCAGATGCACCACACCCGCGAGGACGGCTCCTTCACCGCCTTCGAGCGGCAGTTCCCGCACCTCGCGCCCGCCATCACCCGGCTGCGCGAGGAGCACAAGGTGGTCGAGCAGGCGCTCGCCCGCCTGGAGGAGGTGCTGGAGCGCGGCCTCGCGGCCGAGGGCGGCGACGTCGCCGAACTCCGGGCGGAGCTCGACCGGGCCATCAACGGCCTGGAGGAGCACTTCGCCTACGAGGAGGAGCACCTGCTGCCGGCGCTGGACGTGTCCCGTCCATCCTGACCGGGCCCCGGGCTGGCCGGGGCCCCCGAACCACGGAGCGTGCTGACATGCGCTACACGCTGCTCGGCAAGTCGGGCCTGAGGGTCTCCGAACTCGCCCTCGGCACCATGACCTTCGGCACCGACTGGAAACTGCCCCCCGAGGTCCCCGGCCGCCTGCTCGACCTGTACGCCGACGCCGGCGGCAACCTGATCGACACCGCCAACGAGTACGGAGACGGCACCGCCGAGTCGAGGCTCGGCGAACTCCTCGCCGGCCGCCGCGACCGGTTCGTGCTGACCACCAAGTACACGATGCAGACCCGGCCGGGAGACCTCAACTCGGCCGGGAACCACCGCAAGAACCTCGTCACCTCCCTGGAGGCGAGCCTGCGCCGGCTGCGCACCGACCACCTGGACCTGCTCTGGGTGCACGCCAGGGACACCCTGACCCCGGTGCCCGAGGTGATGCGCGCCCTGGAGGACGTCGTCCGCGCCGGGAAGGTGCTCCACATCGGCGTCTCCGACTGGCCCGCCTGGGAGGTCGCCCAGGCCAACACCCTCGCCGAGCTGCGCGGCTGGTCCGCCTTCGTCGGCCTCCAACTGCACTACAACCTCCTCGACCGCACCGCCGAACGCGAACTCCTGCCGATGGCCCACGCCTTCGACCTCCCGGTGCTCGCCTGGGGCCCGCTGGCCGACGGCCGGCTCACCGGCAAGTACCTGACCGGAGGCACCGGGCGGCTGGACACCGTCTCCTGGGGCCGGGCCCGCGGCGAGGGGGACGACATCGTCCGCGAGGTCCTCGCCGTCGCCGAGGCGGTCGGCCGCCCGCCCGCGCAGGTCGCGCTCGCCTGGCTGCGCTCGCGCCCGGGCACGGTGATCCCGCTGGTCGGCGCCACCTCCGAGGAGCAGCTGCGGCAGAACCTCTCGGCCGCGGAACTGGCGCTCGACGAGGAGCAGTTGACCGCGCTGGAGCGGGTCAGCGCGGTGCCGGCCGGGTTCCCGCACGCCTTCCTGCGCTTCCCCGCGATGGTCCGGCTGATCTACGGCGACCAGTGGGAACTGGTCGACGACCGGCGCACCACCGTGCGCCGCGCCGTCGCCGACGACCTCTACGGCAGCGCCGCGCGCTGACGGCGCATGCCGCACGGCGCTCACCGGGGCGCACGCGGACGGGGCCGCGGACCAGGAGGTCCGCGGCCCCGTCCGGCCTTCGCCCGTGCCTACTTCACGTACCGCATGTCGAACGAGCGCACGTTCAGCGTCACGCCCTGGCCCCAGAGCCGGTTCCGCTCCAGGCTGCTGTCGTCCAGGAAGCTCTGCTGGGCCGGCGCGCCCTGCGACGGCTGGTAGTAGAAATCCTGCTCCTTGTCGAGGCGGACCAGGCCGCGCTTGTCCCGGTCCTTCACCCCGCCGGCGCCGTCCAGCAGGTTGCCGGTGCCCAGGCCGCACTGCACCGAGCTCGCCCGGACCTGCTCCGGCGTGCCGCCGTGGTCCAGCCGCAGGTACTTGCGGTCGAAGGCCAGCGTGCCGATCCGGTCGGTGGACAGCACGTCCTTGCCGTTCACCAGCCAGGTGACCCGCTGCCCGCCGCGGTCGAACTTGATCTCCAGGGTGTCCGTCCGGCCCGGGGTGCGCTTGGCGACCGGGACGGAGAAGTGGTACGCGGCATAGGTGCTGCCGGGGATCGGCAGCCGCTCGTACACCGCGTGGATCTCGCCGTTGGTGACCGTCAGGTTGGCCACCGTGTGGGTGGTGTGGTCGACCGAGATCAGCGTCGCGCTGGCCAGCCGCGGGTCGCTCTGCGGGTCGGCGACCGCGTCGCCGAACGGGTGCTGGTCGACGTAGTCCGCCTGGACGGACAGCTTGCTGGAGCAGAGCAGCGCGCCGGTGTCCGGGACCGGCACGCCGTTGGCCGAGGAACGCCGGGGCTGCGCCACCCACTTGAGGTGGTCGCCGGTGCCGCCGCCGAACCCGGTCGCGTTCTGGTCGGTCGTCGCGGCGAAGGCCGGCCGGCCGGTGACCGGGTTGGTACCGGTCGGCACCACGGTGATGCCACGGCGCCCGGCGGTGATCACGCCGTCGCCCTGCGGCAGCGTCTGGCCGGTCGCGGTCTTCGACGAACCCAGCTGCCAGGTCTGGGCGGTGTCGAAGCCGCCGCGGAACTCGTCGTGGAAGAGGACCTGCCCGGACCGCCGGTCGGCGCTGTCCGCGCCGGTGGCCGCGCCGGCGGTTCCGCCGGCCCCGGCCACGCTGGCCACGGTCATCGCGACGCCGATCGCCGCCTTCATTTTCCCGTTCAACGCGTCTCCCTGTGCATCGGATCACTGAGTACCGAGGAGCGGCCCCGAGGACCGCGGGCGGTGCGCCGCACACTCTGTCCACGCCCCCTCGAATTCCGGTCGAACCGCCCCCTCCACGCCCGCTCGACCACAGCTCCAGCCGCCCCGGCCAGGCTGCGGACACCCACGACGACCAGCCCTGTCCGGAAAGGAGGCGATGGCCGTGGACCAGCTCCTCGCCATCACCGAGGAAGTCGGCACCGCACTGGCCGAGCGGCGGCCGGTGGTCGCGCTCGAATCCTCGCTGATCACCAACGCGCCGTCCGTCGACGCCGCCCTCGCCATCGAGAAGGCCGTCCGGGACGGCGGCGCCGTGCCCGCCACCATCGGCATCCTCGACGGCCGGCTGCTCGTCGGCATCGACGCCGAGCAGATCGAGCGGTTGCGCACCACCCCCGGCGTGCCCAAGGTCAGCGCCCGCGACATCGGACCGGTGCTGGCCGGCGGCGGCGCCGGAGCCACCACCGTGGCGGGCACCATCGTGATCGCCGAGCGGGCCGGCATCCCGGTCTTCGCCACCGCGGGCATCGGCGGCGTGCACCGCCGCGCCCAGCAGACCTTCGACATCTCACCGGACCTGCTCCAGTTCACCCGCACCCGGATCACCGTCGTCTCCGGCGGCGCCAAGAGCATCCTCGACGCCCGGCTCACCGCCGAGTACCTGGAGACCGCCGGCGTGCCGGTGCTCGGCTACGGCACCGACCGGCTGCCCGCCTTCTACGCGCGCGCCACCGACGTCCCGGTCCACCGGGTGGACGATGTCCGCCAGGCCGCGCGCACCGTCCGGGCGCACTGGGAGGTCAACGGCGGCGGCACGGTCCTGCTCACCACGCCGGTCGCGGAGGAGGACGCGCTGGACGCGGTCGTGGTGGAGACCGCGATCGAGCGGGCGCTCGCCGAGGCGGACGCCGCCGGGGTCACCGGCAACGCCGTCAGTCCGTTCCTGATGAAGGCGGTCTCCCGGGCCACCGAGGGCCGTACCGCGAAGGCCGGCCGCTCCCTGCTGCTGAGCACCGCCACCCTCGCCGGCGAGCTGTCGGTCGCGCTCGCGGCCCTCGCCGACTCCGATTCCGACTCCGAGCCCGGATCCGGGCCGGAGGGGGAGCGGGCATGACGGGCGGCGCGCCGGCCGGCGTCCTGTTCGACCTCGACGGCACCCTCGCCGACACCCCGGGGGCCATCACCGCCCTGCTCACCGCCGTCCTCGCCGAACGCGGGGTGCGCCCCGACCCGGACGAGCTGCGCGCGACCGTCGGCCTGCCGCTGGAGCCGAGCCTCGCCCGGCTGCTCGGCCGGCCGGCCGACGGCCCCGAGGTGGCCGCTGCCGCCGCCGACTACCAGGCCCGCTTCCGCGCCCACCTGACGGCCGCCGGCGCCGCCCTCTGTTACCCGGGCGTGCCCGAGGGACTGCGCCGGCTGACCGCCGCCGGGCTGCGGCTCGCGGTCGCCACCTCCAAGCCGCGCGGGGCCGCCGAGAAGATCCTCGCCCTGATGGGCACCGCCGACGCCTTCACCGCGGTGGCCGGCCACGACAGCGTCGAGCACGGCAAGCCGCACCCGGCGATGGCCCGGTACGCCGCCGAGCGCCTCGGCCTGCCGGCCGGTTCCTGCGTGGTGGTCGGCGACGGCGTCGCCGACGTCGGCATGGGCCGCGCCGCCGGCATGCGCGTCATCGGCGTCTCGTACGGCGCGGCGACCGCCGCCGAACTGACCGCCGCCGGAGCGGACCCGGTCGTCGGATCCTTCGCCGAGGTCGTCGACCTCCTGCTCGCCCAGGCCGCACCGACCACCCGACCCGAGGAGCCGCGATGAACCCGCCCGCCCGCACCCCCGACACCGCCGCCGCGACCGACGCCGCCGTGCTCTTCCGGGACGACTTCCGGGACGGCCTGGCCGCCACCGGCCCCGACGCCCGCTGGCGCCACGTGCAGGCCACGCCCGAGCTGATCGCCGACGACGCCGACCTCACCGTCACCGGCGACGGCCTGCGCCTGGCCTCCCGTGGCCGCCACCCGGAGACCGGCGAGCCCGCCTACACCCGGACCGTGCCCAGTGAGCGCGGCCAGGCCGGGGTGGTGCCCGGCTTCGCCGACCACGCCAAGTGGATCGCCTACGTCAACCGCACCGCCGCCTCCGGCTTCCAGGGCTTCGACGCCCTCCCCGGCCGGGTGCTGTCCGTCTCCGCCACCGTCTCCGGGCGCACCTACGGCACCGCCGGCCACCCGTTCGGCGACGCCGTCCGCGACCCCGAGGACGACCTGCGGCTCGCCGGCGCCATGCTGAACACCATCGACCCGGAGACCTCGGTCGCCTTCGACTTCATCCTGACCAACCGCCGGCTGTACGCCTTCTACGGGCGGACCAACTTCGCCCGCCGCCTGCTCGGCCGGTACGGCTCCTTCGCCTGCACCGTGCCGCTGCTCGACCGCACCCCGGACGACCGCCACCGGGTGCGGATCTCCTACGACCGCGCCGCCGGCGCGGTCCGCTGGCTGCTGGAGGATCAGGAGGTGCTGCGGGTGGACCGGATCGGCCTGCCGCTCGCCCGCGAGACCCTCACCCTCGACGAGGGCGGCGAGCTGACGGTGGTCGAGCCGCGCCAACTCAGCTTCGGAATGGGCATGCTGAGCCTGCTGGACGGCTCCTGGCCGACCGGGCGCGGCCTGGTCAGGCTCTCCCGGGCCACCACCTACTTCCGCCCCGACGCCGGCGAGCCGCACGAGCAGGCCTTCGTCGACGAGGAGAGCCTGGAGAGCAGCAGGCTCTTCGGCCAGGGCGCCGAGCTGACCATCGGGGACTACACCGTCACCGACGAACCGGCCGGCTGACCGGCCACCGCACGGCAGCGCGAAGGGGGCTGCGGGCACCGGCCCGCAGCCCCCTCCCGTGTGCACCGGGGTGTCAGCCCGCCCGGCGGCCGGCCAGCTCGGCGGTCGCGAAGCGGTGCGCGGCCGGCTCCCACTGCAGGACGGCGTGCGTGGCGCCGGTGGTGGCGTCCCGCCAGAACCGCTGGAAGGGCGCCTCCTCCTGCAGCGCGCCGGTGCCGGCCGTCGCGGCCAGCCCGTTGACCGCGGCCAGCAGCAGCTCGGCGGCGGCCGCCTGGTCGCGCTGCGCCCGGGCGCCCCGCCACTCGCCCCGCTCACCCCGGTCGGCGTCCTCGGCGGCCCGGGCCAGCAGCAGCGCGGCGGCGTCGGTGGTGGCGGCGGCCCGGGCGAGCGCGGACTCGGCCGCGGCCGAGGGCTTGCGGCGGACCGCGGCGGCGCCGTACGCGTCCAGCGCGCCGCGGACCGCGCCCAGCACCGGAGCGGCGAAGGTCAGCCCGCTGACGTCGCGCAGCGCGACGGCGAGCGGCGCGGGCGCCGCGCCGGCCGGGCGTCCGGCCAGCAGCTCGCCGGTGGTGAAGGTGTGCCCGGCGGGGACGTGCACCGGGTCCAGCACCAGGGTGTGGCTGCCGGTCCCGCGCATGCCGACGGTCCGCCAGGTCTCCTCGACCCGGTAGGCCGGGCGGGGCACCAGCAGGAACCGCGCCTCCCGCTCGTCCGGCCCGCCGCCGGGAACCGGCACCAGGCAGGCGAGCAGCGCGGCGTCGGAGGAGTCGATGCCGCTGACGTAGGACCAGCGGCCTTCGAGCCGCCAGCCGCCGTCCTCGGTGACGGCCGTGCCGGCGGGCACCAGAGCCCCCGCCACCAGGGTGTCCGGGCCGTCCGCCCAGAGGGCGCGCCGGCCCTCCTCGGGCAGGAACCCGGCCATCCGGCCGAGGGTCGCGGCGATCGACGCGCACCAGGCGGCGGACGGGTCGTGCCGGGCCAGTTCGGCGACGGCGTCGAGACAGGTGCCGAAGCCGCCCTCGTCGCCGCCCCACGCGGCGGGGACGAAGTGCCGGGCGAACCCGGCCTCCCGGACGGCCTCGGCGACCTCGGGGACGAGCCGGTACTCGCGCTCGGCCCGCTGCGCGTGCGTCGAGGCCAGCCGGCACACCTCGGTCAGGTCGGAATGCTCCTTCACGGCGGCACTTCCCTCCGGGGACGGTGGAGAACGGTGGAGAAGCGCAGCCTCCCTCCGCCCGGTGGAGACCCACTGGACCTCCGGTCGCGCCCGCCCGCCGTCGGCGGAAGGAGCGCGGGGACCGGTGCGGCCCCTCCGCCGACGCCGGTGCGTCCGTGCGGGCCGCCGTCAGGCCTTGGCGGCCCCGGCGTCGGCCGGTTCCTGGGGGGTCTGCTGCGGGGGGCGGGCGGCCATGAAGACCAGACGGCCGCCGGGGAGGATCATCGCGGCCGGGGCGGCCAGCAGGTAGAGGCCGACGACGACCAGCAGGCCGGTCGCGGCGGAGCGGATCGGCGGGTGGCCGCCGTCCAGCAGGCCGAAGTAGACGGTGCCGAGCAGCGCCACGCCGGAGGCGGTGCCGATCTGGATGGCCGTGTTGACCAGCCCGGCCGCGGCGCCCACGTGGTGGCCCGGCGTCTTCGCCAGGACGGTGGCGATCAGGACGCCCGAGGCCATCGACATGCCGACGCCGCCGACCAGCAGACCCGGGATCAGCTGCCAGGAGTGCAGCCCGGTGCCGTAGCGGACCACCGCGAGGGTGGTGAGGCCCATGCCCGCGGCGAGCACCAGGCAGCCGACCACCGCCAGCGGCCGGCCGAGCTGGCGCAGCTTGGTGGCGAACGGCGAGAAGAGGCCGACGCCGACGGCGGCCGGCACCATGGTGAGCGCGGTGTGCAGCGGCGAGAAGCCGACGGTGCTCTGCAGGTGGACGGTCAGGACCACCGGGTACGCGGCGCCGGCGAAGAACAGCACGGCGACCGAGAGCCCGCCGAGGGCGGCCCGTTCGCGCAGCAGCGCCGGGTCGATCAGCGCGGTGTGGCCGCGGGCGACGACCGTGCGTTCGTAGCGGCCGAAGAGCCAGAGCAGCACCGGGCAGGCGGCCATGACGACGAAGGTCCACCACGGCCAGTCCAGGGTGCGGCCCTCGACCAGGGGGTAGAGCAGGGCGAGCACGGCGACGGTGGCGAGTACGAGGCCGCGCACGTCGGTGCTGGAGGCGTACTCGGAGCGGGAGTCGCGGCAGAGCAGCACGGTGCCGATCAGCGCGGCGATGCCCACCGGCACGTTGACGAAGAAGATCGGCCGCCAGCTGAGGTCGAACAGGTCGGCGTTCAGCAGCAGGCCGCCGAGCAGCGGGGCGCCGACGCCGCCGATCGAGAAGGTCAGGCCGTAGACGGTGGCCGCGCGCTGCTGCTCGACGGGCGGGAACTCGACCCGGAGCATCGCGAGCACCTGCGGCACCATCAGGGCGGCGGAGGCGCCCTGGAGGATCCGGACGGTGACCAGCATCTCCGGGTTGACGGAGAGGCCGGTGACCAGCGAGGTGAGGGTGAAGGCGACCAGCCCGGCCTGGAAGACCTTCAGCCGGCCGTAGCGGTCGCCGAGCCGGGAGGCGGTGATCATGCCGGAGGCGAAGGCCAGGGTGTACCCGGCCATGGCCCATTCGAGCTGGGTCGAGGAGGCGTGCAACTCGCGGCGGAGCGTGGGTAAGGCGACCTGGAGGACCGTTCCGTCGATCAGGTCCATCACGGTGGCCGCCATGGTGACCACCAGGGCGGCCCAGCGACGGGGGTTGAACTGCTCGGATGCTGGCCGGGGCACGGGCATGGGACGCCCCTTCCGGTACTCTGGGGGAGCGGACAGAGACTTTGCTTTGAAAGCAAAGTTATGAGGAGGGGTGGAGGGATGTCAACGGAACACGCGTCCGACGCCGTGCCCGGGGGTGGTCTGAGTGCCGATGAGGCGGTCCGTGCGATGCTGCTTCTCATGCCGAGGGTGGCGGCGCGGTTGAAGCGCACGCCGGTGCCCGAGCGTTTGCGTTCGGCGAATCTGGCGCCCCGTCATCTGTCGATGCTGTCCTATCTGGTGTTCGACGGGCCGATGCCGGTGAATCAGCTGGCGGCGCGGCTGGAGGTGGCGCCGACGACGGTGAGTCTGATGGTGAGTGATCTCAGCCGGCAGGGTGTGGTGGAGCGCAAGGCCGATCCGGCGGACCGTCGTCGTACGATCGTGGCGATCACGGAGGAACCGGAGACCAGGGCGGCGATCGAAGGATGGCTGGCGAACGGTGCGGCCTCCTGGCGCAGTGCCTTCGAGCCGCTGGCGCCCGAGGAGCGCGCGCTGTTCGTCCGCACCATCGAGGCCTACGAGAACGGCGCCTCCGGCTCCCGCGACTGAACCACCACCCCCGCGACCGACCCACCCCCGCGACCGACCCACCCCGACGACCACCGCCCCGGCCGAGCCCCGCTGGAGCGTTCTTCGAGCCGCCCGCGCTTCGCTGGTCGGCGGGCGGCACCGCGCCGCCCGCACAGATCCGCGGGAGGCGGCATGCCGACAAAAGTGCTGGTCACCGGAGCCACCGGGGCGGTCGGGAGCCATCTGGCCCGCCGACTGCTCAAGGACGGGGCGGAGGTGCGCGCTCTGGTCCGCGACCCGGCCCGGGCCGCCGCCCTGCTGCCCGCCGGGATCCACCTCGCCCCGGGTGACCTGACCGACCCGGCGGCCGTGCGCGCCGCGCTCGACGGCGTCGAGCAGGCCTTCGTCCTGCTGGCCGACGACGCCGGCGCCGCCGTCGCCGAGGCGCTGCGCGCGGCGGCCGGCCGCGGCCCGCAGCATCTGGTGCTGCTCTCCGCCGCCGCGCCCGCCGCACCCGCGGACCCGGCCGGGGACAACCCGCTGTTCCGCAAGCACCGGCAGGGCGAGGCCGTCCTGGCGGCCACCGGCCGGTCGGTCACCGTGCTGCGGCCGGGGCCGTTCGCCTCGCTCGCCCGGCAGTGGATCCCCGCCGTGCGCGGCCCGGGCGTGATCGGTGCCGTCCACCCGGACCTCGCCCTGCCGGTGATCGACCCCCGGGACATCGCGGACGTCGCCGCCGCCGTCCTGCTCGGCGCCGGGACCGGGCCGGGGCCGCTGGTGCTCTCCGGGCCGCAGGCCCTGGACACCCCGGAACGGGTACGGATCCTCGCCGAGGTGACCGGCCGTCCGCTGACCGTCCGCCGGCTGAGCGCCGGGGCCTGGGTGCGGCTGGTCGGCGACCGGCTTCCGGAGCCCTACGCCCGGGCGCTGCTGGGCGTCGAGGAGTACCTGCGGCGGGTGCCGCCGCCGCTGGTCACCACCGTCCAGGAGATCACCGGCCGGCCGGCCCGGACCTTCCGCGGCTGGGTCGAGGACCACGCGGCGGAGTTCCTCCAGACCGGCTCCAGGACGGTTTGAGCCCACCCGGCGAGGGTGACCGGGACCGTCCGCGAAGCCGTTCCGACCGAGGAGGAAGCCGGTGCAGAGCACCACGACAGCCACGACCACCACGACCCCCGCCCCCGTGGCCAACCCGGCGCTGACCGGGCTCTACGCGGAGGTGCAGCTCTTCTACGCCCGCCAGATGCAGCACCTGGACGCCGTGCGGGCCGAGCCGTTCGCGGCGACCTTCGCGGCGGACGGCGTGTTCGACCACTCGCCGGACGCGCCCGCCGTTCGCGGCCGGGAGGCGATCGCCGCCGAGGTCGACTCCTACAACGAGCGGCGCTTCGCCCAGGACCCGGTGCAGCGCCGGCACTGGTTCAACATGCTCGACGTGCGCGAGCAGCCCGACGGCAGCGTGCACACCGAGTTCTACGCCGTGGTGCTGACCACCCGGCCCGGGCAGTTCCAGCCGGTCGTCGCACCCGCCTGCGTGGTGCGCGACGTCCTGGTCCGCGAGGGCGGCGAACTGCGGACCCTGGAGCGCCGGGTGACGCAGGACCACGCGTCCTTCTGAGCGGGCCGCCGCCCCGGGCGGGGAGGGACGGCCGGCCCCCTCCTCCCCGCCCGGGGCAGCGGCGTCACCGTGCGCGGGCCCGCGCCGCCGCCGCGATCACGGCGTTCTGCCCCCGGTCGCGGCGGGCGGCCAGCTCCTCGTACGGCACCGCGCCGAACGAGGCGTCGGCCTGCGCCAGGAGGGTGTCGATCGTCTCCCGGTCCACCGGCGGCGAGCCGAGCAGCGCCCAGCTGCGCTCCAGGCCGCTGCCCAGGTGCTCCAGCCAGTGCCGCAACCCGCCCGGACCGCCGCCCAGGTGGAAGGCGTGGAACGGCCCCACCACCGCCCAGCGGGACCCGATCGAGGCGGTCACCACCTCGTCCAGCTCGTCGACCGTGACCACGCCCTCGCGCACCAGGTGGATGCTCTCCCGCAGCAGTGCCGACTGCAGCCGGTTCGCCACGAAGCCGGGCACCGCGCGGCGCAGCACCACCGGTGTCTTGCCCAGCCACCGGTAGAAGTCCACCGCCGCCTCGACGGTCTCCGGCGCGGCGTCCCGGCCGGCCACCACCTCGACCAGCGGCACGATGTGCGGCGGGTTGAACGGGTGGCCGACCACCACCCGGCCGGGGGTGTCGAGCCCGGCCCCCAGGTCGTCCGGCAGCAGGGTCGAGGTGGAGGAGAGCAGCAGGGCCCCGGGCGCGGCCGCGGCCGCCTCGGCGAACAGCCGCTGCTTGAGTGCGAGGTCCTCCAGGGCGTTCTCCTGCACCACGTCGACGCCGGCCACCGCGCTCGCGAGGTCGGGGGCGAACACCAGCCGGGCCGCCAGCGCGGCCGGATCGGCCGGCCCGTCGGGAAGTGAGGCCGCGTACAGGGGCAGCGCCGCCGTCACGTGCTCCCGGGCGTCGGCGCGGGTGCTGCTGATCCGCACCTCCAGCCCCCGGGCGGCGAACAGGGCGATCCAGCCGAGCGCGATCGTGCCGGTGCCGATCACGGCCGCGCTGCGGTAGGTCCTCGGACGGGTGGTCACCGCGACACCTCCAGGGCGAATTCGGGAAGTTCGGGAAGGTCGGCCCGCAGCGGGCCGGGCGAGCCGCCGAGGACCAGCTGGTGCAGTCGCTGCACCCGGCGGGAGGGTTCCACGCCCAGCTCGCCGACCAGGGCGCCGCGCAGCCGCTGGTACGTCTCCAGGGCGCGCCAGGTGTGGCCCGAGCGGTAGTAGGCGATCATCAACTGGGCCGAGAAGTTCTCGTGCAGAGGATGCCTGGCCGTCAGCATCCGCAGTTCGCCGAGGATTTCGGCGTGCCGGCCGAGTTGCAGGTCCGCCTCCACCCGCAGCTCGACGGTCCGGGTGCGGGCCTCGTCCATACCCAGCACCTCGGTCTCCAGCACCGGCCCCACCGGGACGTCGGCCAGCGCCGGGCCGCGCCACAGCCGCAGCGCGCGGCCGAGGGTGTCGGACGCCCGGCGGGCGTCCCCGGCGTCCAGGGCCGCGCTGCCCTCGGCGGTCAGCCGCTGGAAGGTCCGCAGGTCGGAGTCGTGCACCGCACCGGTCAGCTGGTAGCCGCCGAGCCGGGTGGCCAACACCTCCTTGGCCGTCTGGGGGGCGCCGGGCGGCAACGCGGCCGCGATCCGGCGGCGCAGTTGCAGGACGTAGGTCTGCAGCGTCGTCTGGGCGCTGCGCGGTATCCGCGCCCCCCAGGCCTCCTCCATCAGCGTGGGAACCTGGACTATTCGGCCCGCCCGCAGTGCGAACAGCGCGAGCAATTGTCGCGGCTTTCCGGCGCTCGGCACGATGAAGTTTCCGTCGATTCGTATTTCCAGCGGCCCCAGAACACTGATGTCCATACGTGTGCCTCCATGGAAATGTCGGTTTCCTGGAGTATTGCATGAGGAGTTCCGGAGGTCCTAGTGATGATCTCACGCGCGGACCGTGAATTTCTCATGCCCGGGCCGCCCGGGGCGGTCAGATCATGCCCGCCTCCCGGGCTATGCGGACGGCGTCGATCCGGTTTCGGGCGTCGAGCTTCTGGACGATCGCGGTCAGGTAATTGCGCACCGTCCCCACCGACAGGTGCAGCTGCTGGGCGATCTGCCGCACGTCGTCGCCCTCGGCGGCCAACCGCAGCACCTCCACCTCGCGCGGGGTGAGCAGGCCGTCCGTCGGCAGCGAGAAGCTCAGCGCGAGCTGCGGGTCGACCACCCGCTCACCGGCCATCACCCGGCGCACCGCGGAGACCAGTTCGCTCGGCGGCGCGTCCTTCAGCAGCACCCCGGCGATCGGCAGCGACAGCGCCCGCCGCAGCACGGTGGGGTGGCTCAGGCTGGTGAGCAGCAGGACCCGGCAGCCGGGCACCCGGGCCCGCAGCCGCTCGGCGGCGTCCAGGCCGTCCAGACCCGGCAGGTTGATGTCCAGGACCGCCAGGTCGGGTCGGGACTCCAGCGCGGCCGGCACCACCTCGTCGCCGCTGCCGACCTCCGCGACCACCTTGACGTCCGGCTCCAGTTCGAGCAGCGCCACCAGTGCGCCGCGTACCATCCGTACGTCTTCGGCGATGAGCAGCCGTATCACCGAGTCCCCCTTCCCCGTTCGCGTCCGCCCGTCCGCCGGGCCCCGCGTCCGTTGAATTGTACGGCTGCCCAGCGAGGCTCAAGGGCTATTCCAGGTCGGATTGTGAGGATCGCCTCGCCCGGTAGTGGACGGCGAAATGGAGAACCGAAGTGGGGTACGCGCGGAAACGACCAATACGCGTCGCCGGCACCGGACACAGCGAAATACTGGGCGTCGGCGGTTACCGGCCCCGCCGGCGCGTCGACAATGCCGAGCTGTGCCGGAGCATCGACTCCACCCCGGAGTGGATCGAGACCCGCAGCGGAATCCGCCGGCGCGGCTTCGCCGGACCGGACGAGACCCTGCCGATGATGGCCGCCGAGGCCGCCGGGCGGGCCCTGGACCGGGCCGCGGTGCGCGCCGGCGACGTCGACCTCGTCCTGGTGGCCAGCATGTCCCACCTGGTCCAGACGCCCGCGCTGGCCGCCGTGGTGGCGCACCGGCTGGGCGCCGACCGCGCCGCCGCCTTCGACCTGTCGGCCGCCTGCGCGGGCTTCTGCCACGCCCTGGCCGTCGCCTCCGACACCGTCCGCACCGGGGGAGCCCGCCGGGTGCTGGTGATCGGGGCCGAACGGATGACCGACATCGTCGAGCCGACCGACCGCACCAGCGCCCTGCTCTTCGCCGACGGCGCCGGCGCCGTGCTGGTCGGCGCCGCCGACCGGCCCGGGATCGGCCCGGTGGTCCGCCGCTCCGACGGCGCCTACGCCGAGGCCCTGCGGATGACCGCGCCGTGGGCCGGCGAGGAACGGCCCTGGATGCGGATGGACGGTCGCCGGGTGTTCCGCTGGGCGATGGAGGAGGTGGCCCCCGCCGCGCTGGCGGCCCTGGACGCCGCCGGCCAGTCCGTGGCGGACCTCGGCGCCTTCGTCCCGCACCAGGCGAACCTCCGGATGACCGAGCTGATGGTCGAACGCCTCGGCCTGACACCCGCCACCACCGTCGCCCGCGACGTCGTCGAGACCGGCAACACCTCCGCCGCGTCGATCCCGCTCGCCCTGGACAGGCTGCTCACCGAGGGCGCGGTGACGAGCGGGGACACCGCGCTGCTGGTCGGCTTCGGCGCGGGCCTCAACTACGCGGCCCAGACGGTGGTGCTGCCGTGAACGGCCGCGCGGTGACCCGCGACGAGCTGCGCTCCGCGATGGCCCGCACCGCCGCGGGCGTGGTGGTGGTGACCGCCCGGGGGAGCGACGGCACCCCGCAGGGGCTCACCGCGACCTCGTTCTGCTCGGTGTCGCTGGAACCGGCCCTGGTCCTGGTCTGCGTGGCCGAGACGGCCGGGGCCTACAAGGCGCTCGCCGGCTGCGAGGAGTTCGCGGTGAGCGTGCTGCGCCGCGAGCAGTCCGCCGTGGCCACCCGGTTCGCCACCAGCGGGGCCGAGAAGTTCCACCCGGCGGACACCGAGCTGACGCCCCGGGACCTGCCCGCCGTCGCCGGCGCCCTCTGCCAGCTCGACTGCGTGGTCGACGCCCGCCACCCGGCCGGCGACCACCTGATCCTGGTCGGCGAGGTCACCGCCGTCCGGCTCGCGGACGGCGGTGACCCGCTGGTCTACGCCGGCCGGTCGTACCGGACCCTCAGCTCCTGAAGCGGCGTCACCGTCGGGCCGGCGGAGGACTGGAGGGCGTCGATGCCCTGCACGGCGGCGCCCATGGCCTGGACCGTGGTCAGGCAGGGCACGGCGCGGGCGACGGCGGCGGTGCGGATCAGGTAGCCGTCCCCGCTGCGCCCCGCCGGCCCGGCCGCACTGCGGCCGGTGATGACGACGAGATCGACCGCGCCGTCGTGGATCAGCCGGTCGACGGTCTGCTCGCCGTCGGGGCCCTCGCCCTCGCTGTGCTTGCGCACCACGGTGACCGGCACGCCCGCCCGTCGCAGGACCTCGGCGGTGCCGGCGGTGGCCAGCAGCTCGAACCCCAGCCCGGCGAGGGCGAGCGCCGGCAGGACGATGTCCCGCTTGTCGCGGTCCGCCACGGACAGCACGACCCGGCCCTTGACGGGCAACGGCAGTTGGGCCGCGCTCTGGGACTTGGCGTAGGCGGTGCCGAAGACCCGGTCCAGGCCCATGACCTCGCCGGTGGAGCGCATCTCCGGGCCGAGCACGGTGTCCACC
>NZ_JBHVPZ010000047.1:0-42429 GCF_042887135.1 Kitasatospora sp. NPDC057965 | reverse complement strand
CCCGGGCCGCCCCCCCCCCCCCCCCCCGCCGCCCCCCCCCCCCCCCCCCCCCCCCCGCCCCCCGCGGGCGCCTACGGTACCGCCGGTTCGCGCGGCCCGGCCCCCCCCCGTGGTGACGCGGCCGCCCCTGTCCCGAGGAGCACCTCATGGCCGGTCTCATCCGCAGGAACTTCGACACCGATCCCGAGGAGATCCGCCCGTTCGAGGCGGACAAGGGCGAGTTGCGCCTGGTCAACCTGGACGGCGGAGCCGTCGGCCGGGCGGTCTTCCAGCCCGGCTGGAAGTGGTCCGAGCACGTCAAGCCGATCGCCAAGACCGACAGCTGCCAGGCGGCGCACGTCGGCTACGTCGTCTCCGGCCGCATGAAGATCGTCATGGACGACGGCGAGGCGGCCGAGTTCGGTCCCGGCGACTTCATGCTCTGCCCGCCCGGCCACGACGCCTGGGTGATCGGCGACGAGCCGATGGTCGTCGTGGACTGGCAGGGCTTCGGCGACTACGCCCGGCGCTCGTGAGCACGCGGCCGGCGGCGGTCAGCCCCGCCGGACCTCGTGCATGAAGCACCCGAACTCCACCGCCCGGACGTGCAGCACGGCCACCTCCGGATCGGTGAGCAGCCGCGCCGCGACCGCCTCGGCGGTCTCCGGTACGACCAGCTCGCCGCCGAGGATGTTCCCGCGCCGGCTGTACGCGCGCACCACCCGCCGACCGCTGTGGAAGCCCTCCGGCCAGCCCTCCGCGGCCGGGCCGGCGCACGGCCCGTCGTGCACGAAGACCGGGCCGACCTCGTCGTACGGGCCGGGCTCGGCCCCCGTCCCGGCGGCCCAGCGCCGCAGCGGCGCGTAGCTCACCAGGGCGATCCGCTCCCCGGCCCGCGCCCTGGTCAGGCAGCAGCGCAGCGGGGCGCCGCCCTCCTCGTCGACGGAGCGCACGGGCGCACGCCCGGCGTCGTCGCGCTCCAGCAGATCGCGGTGGACGGCCGGGTCGATCGGCCGGACGGTGAGCACGGACGGGGCGGTGGAGGTTGTCGTCATGCCCCCACCCTCCCGCCCGGGCCACCACGAGTCCGGCGGATTTCGGCCATCGCGTTCGCCCCGGGCTGTCAGCCCGCGGACGGCGTACCCGTCCCGCTGCCGACGCTGGCCCAGGGGTCCGGCCTGCGTGGATCGGTCAGGTCCGCGAGCCTCGTCCCGTCGGCCGCCCACGCCGCGACGGCGGCGGAACCGCCGGGCCCGTTTGGACCGGAGGACGAGAGGACGACGCCGGGGACAACCGCGTAGTAGGCGGTCCAGCCCTTCATCCCGGGAGTGGTGACCAGGGTGGCGGTGACCTGCGTGCCCTTGAGTTCGACCACGATCCGGGCCGGCGCCACCGGGCCCAGGTACATTCCGGTCACCACGGTCAGTTCCGTGCCACCGGCGCTCTGCGCGGTGATGTTGGGCCGGCTGTGGTCAAGGTTGTCACTGGTCGCGTCTCGGCAGCCGATCGGTCTGCCCCCCGCACCGACGACACTCTCCCCCTGCTCGACGCAGGACTCGGTCGCGGTGACGCTCATCCGGAAGTCGTCGACGATGGCGACCTGCTCGCCGGGCGCCACCCGTTTGACCGGCGAGTCCGGCCAGCGCCTCGGCCGGGCACCGGGCTGCTCGCCGGGCGCGGACGCCTCCGGCGCGACGGGCAACACACGTGCGGGAGCCGGCCCGTCGACCGGGATGGGGGTGCCCAGGTCAGGCAGAGGGCTGACGCCAGGCAGCCCGACGGCCGTCGGTGCCCCCGCCGTCACCACCCCGCCCGGCCGACCGTCCCCCAGCGTCAGCGTCGTGCCGCCAACGATCACCGCCACGGCCAGCGCGGCCGCCCCCGCGCCGACCCTGCGCCGGGCCCCGCGCCGGCGCGCCCCGGCGATCACCGCCACCGGCTCGGGAGCAGCCGTCCGGCCCTCCTGCTTGAGCAGCTCGTCGAGCCGCCGTTCGAAACTCGTGCCGTCGCTCATACCGCCACCTCGATGTCACTCGGGTCGTGGCCCGCCGGACCGCCGGTGCGGTCGGCGAGCTCGGGGCGTGCACGCAGCTTCGACAGCGCCCGGTACAGGGTGGACTTGACCGTCCCGGGCGCGATGCCCAGTTCGGCGGCGGTCTCGGCCTCGCTCAGGTCCGCGTAGTACCGCAGCACCACGACGGTCCGCTCGCGCCGAGTCAGGGTGGCGAGCGCCTGGTGCAGCAGCGCCCGCTGGGCCTGCTGCTCGGCGAGGTCCACCGGTTCCGGCCGCTCGGGCGCGCGGTCGGTGGGCAACTCGCGGTTGCGCAGCCGCCGCCACCAGTCGCGGTGCTGGTTGACCACGATCCGCCGCACGTAGGCGGCCGGGTCGTCCGCGTTCGCGGTGATCCGGGGCCAGTGCAGGTAGGCACGTTCCAGCGCGGACTGCACGATGTCCCGGGCCCGGTGCGGGTCACCCGTCAGCAGTTCGGCCAGCCTGCTCAGCTGGGGTCCGACGCCGACCACGAAGGCGCTGAACTCCGCATCCAGGCGCTCTCTCTGCTCGCGTTTCACACCCCCCTGACTCCTCGGGGGGCGGCGGAGGTTCTGTCGCCCCGTGCGGGAGTTCCGGCGGGAGTTCCGCTCGGGACCGCAGCAGGAATCGCGCCGGACCCCACGGCGGCCCGGCAGGAGGCGTCAGATCGCGCTGCCGGCCTTCCAGTCGGCCCAGCCCATGTTCCAGCCGTTGAGGCCGTTGGACGGCACCACGGTCTTGTCGCCGGAGTTCACGACCTCGACCACATCGCCGATCATCGAGCTCTTGAAGAACTTGTAGCCGTCCGCGCTCGCGTCCTGGCCGCCCTTGACGTCGCGCAGGCCGACGCAGCCGTGACTGGTGTTCTGGCTGCCGAAGGTCGAGGCCGGGGACCAGTAGTTGCCGTGGATGAAGGTGCCGGAGGTGCTGAGCCGCTGGGCGTGCGGCACGTCGGGGATGTCGTACTCGCTGCCGAGGCCGACGGTCTGCGAGTTCATCCGGGTCTGCTGGTACTGCTCGGTGATCACCATCTTGCCGCCCCAGGTGCGGAACTCGGGCGAGCCGCCGGAGATCGCGTAGACGGCGCTGACCTGGCCGTCCGTGGTGACGGTGAGCTTCTTGGCGGCGAGGTCGGCGACGCTGGTCTGCGCCCGGCCGATGGTGAAGCGGACGTCCTTGGACTGGGTGCCGTAGACGCCCTTGGCGCCCTGGACGTCCTTCAGCCGGAGCTTGACGGTCACCTTGGTGCCCTTGGCCCAGTACTGCTGCGGCCGGAAGTCGAGGCGGGTGCTGGAGAACCAGTGGCCGACGATCTCGACGCCCGGCTCGGCTATCACGGTGATCGCCTGCTGGACGGCCTTGCGGTCGGTGACCGGCTTGCTGAAGTTGATCGAGACGGGCATGCCCACGCCGACGACCGAGCCGTCCTCGGGGGTGAAGTAGCCGACGAAGGTGTTGGCCGGGGTCGCCGTGGTGAAGACGGCGTTGGCGTCGGCCTCCAGCTTCTCCTTGTCGAAGGCGACCGCGGACACGCTG
Organism: Kitasatospora sp. NPDC057965; assembly: GCF_042887135.1. Lineage (NCBI taxonomy): Bacteria > Bacillati > Actinomycetota > Actinomycetes > Kitasatosporales > Streptomycetaceae > Kitasatospora > Kitasatospora sp. NPDC057965. The sequence continues at coordinate 38,882 of NZ_JBHVPZ010000047.1, read as the reverse complement.
TACTTGGTACCGCTGGCCGGGGCGGCGGCGGAGGTCCACAGGGTGCCGTCGGCGGACAGCTGGCCGGCCAGCGCCTTGCCGGTGGAGTCGGTGACCTTGACCGTGCTGAAGGTGCCGCCGGCGACGGCGACCCGGACCGGCTCGCTGAAGCTGGCGGCGCCGGCGCCGTCGGCCGGGGTCACCGTGATCACGGCGGCCGAGACCTTGGGGGTCGGGGTGGGGGTCGAGCTGGGGGTGCTGGTGGCACTGGGCGTGGGCTGCGGGCTGCCGGTGGCCGTGCCGCCGGCACCGCCGGTGTCGCCGCCAGTGCCGGCCGATCCGCCCGATCCGCCATTGCCGCCGGTGCCGGGGCCGCTGCCGGCGCCGGTGGTGGTGCTCTTGGTGTCGTTGCAGGCCGCGAGCAGCAGGACCGGGGCGCCGATCAGGCCCGCCAGCACACCGCGCCGGCTCCAGTTGCTGCCGGTCCCTCGACCCTGGCCTTCCCGTGCCGTCACGTCGCCCACTCCCTGCTGATCATCCGGGCATTACGGATACAGAAACGCACTTTGTGCGTTCACGGTTCCATCACCAACGGCTTGCGATCGTACGAGAATCCGAAACGCGGCGCCAAATATGGACAAATGCCCGGTTCGCATGCGGAACCGGGCATTCACGGGCGGTGACGGGCGCCCCCTACTCGGCGGACTCCTCCACCGCGTACTCGTCCCACTCGTCGCTCTCCGGGTCGAAGTCGGTCTTCGCCGACTCCCAGGTCGCCGAGGCGAGCTCGACCCCCGGGACGTCGCCGAGCAGCGCCAGCGGGTCGATGAAGTGGGCGAGCGAGCCGGACGGGTCCACCTCGATGGCCTCGACGGACTGCGCGCGCTCCTCGTCGTCGAGGTACTCGTCATCGGCCACCTGCTGGAGGGCCGCCGTCTTGAGGGCGCCCTCGTCGGTGATCTCGGCGATGAGCTCGATGCTGAGCCGGACGTAGCGCGCGTTGTCCTGGCCGGTCGTGTCAGTGCTGGTCATGTCAGTGAGACTACGGGAAACCGGCCCTGCCGACGGCGCGGACGTGGGCGGGCCCGGCCCCCTCCGGAGAGGGGACCGGGCCCGCCGCCTCCGCGGGGCTCCCCCACCCGGGAGCCGCGGAGACGCGCCAAGCGGCGCGGTCGCCCGGGAGCCGCCACCCCCTGGCAGCCGGCCGGAGCCGGACCGGGGCGGGACGACGGCGCCTCCGCGGGCAGGGACACCACCGACCGGATCAGGACCGGCCGTCGTGCCCGAGACGGGCCGCGCCGCCGGGGAGCCGCTCCCGGTCGGTCACCGCCGTCTCGCTCGGCGTCTTGCCGTGAGCACAACGATGCCGCAGCCGTGTTAAGCCCGTGCTGCACGGAGATGACGCCGGTGTACCAGTTCGCCCGGAAACGGAACCTCCGCCCCGCAGGTCCGCGGCCGCCGGGTCGGGGTCGGCGGCCGTGCCCCGGACTCAGTGACCGGCGCGGCTGCCGGTCAGGAAGCCCAGCAGGTCCTGGCGGGTCACGATGCCCTCCGGCTTGCCCTCCACCAGCACCACCGCGGCGTCGGCCTTCTCCAGCACCGTCATCAGGTTGGTGACGGTCTCGCCCGAGCCGACCACCGGCAGCGGCTTGGACATCACCTTGTCCAGCGTGTCGGTCAGCTGGATGTCGCCCGCGAAGACGCCCTCCAGCAGCAGCTTCTCCACCACCGAGCCGATCACCTCGCCGGCCATGATGTCGGGGTGGCCGGCGCCCGGCGAGACCACCGGCATCTGCGAGACGCCGTACTCGCGCAGCACCCGGACCGCCTCGGAGACCGTCTCGTTGGGGTGCATGTGGACGAACTGCGGGATGCCCTCGTGCTCGATGGCGTCCTTGCGGGCCAGCACCTCGCCGATGTGGGCCTCGTCGGTGGCGGACGGCAGGAAGCCGTAGTCGGCCATCCAGTCGTCGTTGAAGATCTTCGACAGGTAGCCGCGGCCGCCGTCCGGCAGCAGCACCACGACGACGTCGTCCGGGCCGAGCCCCCGGGCGACCTCCAGCGCGGCGACGACCGCCATGCCGCAGGAGCCGCCGACCAGCAGGCCCTCCTCCTTGGCCAGGCGGCGGGTCATCTGGAAGGAGTCCTTGTCGGAGACGGCGACGATCCCGTCCGCGACGCCGCGGTCGTAGGCGGTCGGCCAGAAGTCCTCACCGACGCCCTCGACCAGGTACGGCCGGCCGGTGCCGCCGGAGTAGACCGAGCCCTCCGGGTCCGCGCCGATCACCTTGACCTTGCCGCCGGAGACCTCCTTCAGGTAGTTGCCGGTGCCGGAGATGGTGCCGCCGGTGCCGACGCCCGCCACGAAGTGGGTGATCCGGCCCTCGGTCTGCTCCCACAGCTCCGGACCGGTGGAGTGGTAGTGCGAGGCCGGGTTGTCCGGGTTGGAGTACTGGTCCGGCTTCCAGGCGTTCGGGGTCTCGCGGACCAGGCGGTCGGAGACGTTGTAGTACGAGTCCGGGTGCTCGGGCGCGACGGCGGTCGGACAGACGACCACCTCGGCGCCGTAGGCGCGCAGCGTGTTGATCTTGTCGGTGGAGACCTTGTCGGGGCACACGAAGATGCACTTGTAGCCCTTCTGCTGGGCCACGATCGCCAGCCCGACACCGGTGTTGCCGGAGGTCGGCTCGACGATGGTGCCGCCGGGCTTGAGGGCGCCGGAGGCCTCGGCCGCCTCGATCATGCGCATCGCGATGCGGTCCTTCACCGAGCCACCGGGGTTGAAGTACTCGACCTTGGCGAGCACCGTGGCGCTGATCCCCTCGGTGACCTTGTTCAGCTTGACCAGCGGCGTGTTGCCGACCAGGTCGATGATCGAGTTGTGGTACCGCACGGGGGTCCTCCCGGTCTGTGGGCATGCAGTGGCTTTCGGTACTGCAAAGCGTAGGCCGTACCAGCAGCCCCGGAGGGCCCGTGCGCACCACGAACGGCCCACCCCCGTCGTAGGCCGGGGCGTTCGCGGGTACTAGGGGTGTACACGCATCGGGAGCGGCCCTTCACCGGGTGGCACGAGGACGCGAAGGGGGCACCGGATGTCAACGGCACAGGGGTCACGGGCCCGGGTGGCCCGCCGGATCGCCACCGCCGCGGCGTACGGCGGCGGCGGACTCGGCGTACTGGGCGTGGGCCTGGTGGGCCTGCTGCTGACCGAGAGCAAGCTGGCCGTCCAGGCCATCGGCATCCTGGACGGCGACCCGCCCAAGGCCGACGGCGTCTACGGCGAGGCCTTCGCCGACACCTCCGCCGCGCCGCAGCCGCCGCTGGTGCTGGCCTTCCTCGGCGACTCCACCGCGGCCGGCCTCGGGGTGCTGCGGGCCCGCGAGACGCCGGGCGCGCTGCTCGCCGCCGGGCTCGCCTCGGTCGCCGAGCGCCCGGTCCGGCTGGTCAACGTGGCGTTCTCCGGCGGCCGCTCCGCCGACCTGGCCGGCCAGCTGGACCAGGCCCTGGCGCACCGCCCGGACATCGCCGTGATCATGGTCGGCGCCAACGACGTGACCCGGCACAGCCCGGCCGAGCTCGCGGTGCGCCAGCTCGGCGCGACGGTCGCCGCGCTGCGCGCCGCCGGCTGCCAGGTGGTGGTCGGCACCTGTCCCGACCTCGGGACGATCAAGCCGGTCCGCCCGCCGCTGCGCTGGGTGGCCCGCCGGCTGAGCCGCCGGCTGGCCGCCGCGCAGACCATCGCGGTGGTGGAGGCGGGCGGGCGGACCGTCTCGCTCGGCTCGCTGCTCGGGCCCGAGTTCGCGGCCCGGCCGGAGATGTTCGCCGCCGACCGCTACCACCCCTCGGCCCAGGGCTACGCGACGGCCGCGATGGCCGTGCTGCCCTCGGTCTGCACCGTGCTGGACCTCTGGCCGCAGGAGGACCGGCCGGACGGGCAGGCCCCGGGCGAGGCGGTGCTGCCGGTGGAGGTGGCCGCGGCCGCCGCGGCCGGACGGTCCGGCTCCGAGGTGGCGGCGGTCGGCGGCGAGGCCGGCGCGGCCGGCCGCTGGGCGCTGCTGCGACACCGGCTGCGGGCCGGTCTGCCGGGTTCCCCGGCCTCCGGGGAACCGCCCGCGGGGGGTGCTCCGGGCCCCCGGAACACGTCGGCCAGCTCACACACCGAGGCGGGTGACGACTGACCTACCAGACGGTAACTTTCCTCCCGGACGCCTGTCCGCCGCCACTCAGCGAGGAGCCCGCCATGCCCGAAGCCGTCATCGTCAGCGCCACCCGTTCGCCGATCGGCCGGGCCTTCAAGGGCTCGCTGAAGGACGTCCGCCCGGACGACCTGACCGCGCACGTCATCCGGGCCGCCCTCGCCAAGGTGCCGCAGCTCGACCCGCGCGAGATCGACGACCTGATGCTCGGCTGCGGCCTGCCCGGCGGCGAGCAGGGCCACAACCTGGCCCGCGTCGTGGCCGTGCAGATGGGCATGGACTACCTGCCCGGCGCCACCATCACCCGCTACTGCTCCTCCTCGCTGCAGACCACGCGGATGGCGCTGCACGCGATCAAGGCCGGCGAGGGCGACGTCTTCGTCTCGGCCGGCGTGGAGACCGTCTCGCGCAGCGTCCACGGCACCTCGGACGGCATGCCGGGCACCATGAACCCGCTGTTCGACGAGGCCCGGGGCCGCACGGCCAAGCGGGCGGAGGAAGGTGGCGGCGAGTGGCACGACCCGCGGGAGGACGGGCTGCTGCCGGACGCCTACATCGCGATGGGCCAGACCGCCGAGAACCTGGCCGCCCTCAAGGGCATCACCCGCGCCGAGCAGGACGAGTTCGGCGTGCGCTCGCAGAACCTCGCCGAGGCCGCCATCGAGGCCGGCTTCTGGCAGCGCGAGATCACCCCGGTCACGCTGCCGGACGGCACCGTGGTCAGCGAGGACGACGGCCCGCGCGCGGGCGTCACGCTGGAGGGCGTCTCCGGCCTGAAGCCGGTGTTCCGCCCGGACGGCACGGTGACCGCCGGTAACTGCTGCCCGCTGAACGACGGCGCCGCCGCGCTGGTCGTCATGTCCGACACCAAGGCCCGTGAGCTGGGCATCACCCCGCTCGCCCGGGTGGTCTCCACCGGCGTCAGCGCGCTCTCCCCCGAGATCATGGGCTACGGCCCGGTCGAGGCCTCGAAGCAGGCGCTCAAGCGGGCCGGCCTGAGCATCGGCGACATCGACCTGGTCGAGATCAACGAGGCCTTCGCCGCCCAGGTGATCCCGTCCTACCGCGACCTCGGCGTCGACCTGGACCGGCTGAACGTCAACGGCGGCGCGATCGCCGTCGGCCACCCCTTCGGCATGACCGGCGCCCGGATCACCACCACCCTGATCAACTCCCTCCAGTGGCACGACAAGCAGTTCGGCCTGGAGACCATGTGCGTCGGCGGCGGCCAGGGCATGGCGATGGTCATCGAGCGGCTCAGCTGAGCCCGGACGACCCTTCCCCCGTCAACTCCGAAGGGTCCAGACCACCCATTTGGAGTGACGCAGCGTAATTGAGGGCCGGATCACACCGCGAGGTCGATCCGGCCCTCTTCCGCGTCGTTTCCGGTCCGGAAATCGACGGTGCGGAGCGGATCAACTCCGCAGCGTAGAGCGGGACTACCTAACAATTTGGGGACAAGAACGAAAGTCGGCGACAAAGTGGACATTCGCCACTGCGGTAACGGGGCCGGATGCGGCAGTGTGGAGATGTAACCCCGTTCCGCTCCTCGCTAGGAGTACGTTCCGTGAGCGCCGTCTACACCATCCTGCTGCTGATCCTGATCGCCGTGTCGACCGCCGTGCTGCTCCACCTCCGGGGAATCTCCCGCCGGCTGGACGAGCGGGCCGCCGCCGCCCCGGCCGTCGACGAGGCGGCGATACGCCGGGCCGTCGCCGACGCCCTCGCGGCCGACCGCGAGCGGGAGATCACGGAGGCCCGGGCGTTCTGGGCCGAGCAGGAGGCCCGCGCGGCCGAGGACGCCCCACTGTTCGACTCCCCGTTCGCCAGTGTCTTCAACACCACCGACGAGTGGCCGCTCTTCTTCCCCCGCCCGACCGGACCGAGCGAGGCGGCCGACAACGCGGGCACCATGGACCCGGAGTTCGGCGAGGCGCTGCGCTCCGCGCTGGAGGACCTCATCAACGAGGGCGGCGTCCGCCCGGCCGAGCCGGAGCCCGAGGGCGGCGCCCCGCTGCGCCCCGGCCACCCGGCCGGTGCCCCGGCCGCCGAGACCGCCGGCGACGCCCGGGCCCGCCGCGAGGCCGACCTGCTGGCCACCGGCCTGGAGGCCGGGCTGCTCGACGCCGAGTCGGCCGTCGAGGAGGCCCCGGTCGCCGCGCCCGACCCGCGCCGCCACCCCTCGCACCCCGACTTCGTCCCCAGCCAGGCACCGTCCCGGGAGTGGACCGACACCCGGCTGAGCGCGCTCGCCGAGGAGGGCACCGCCCTGGTCGACGTCCGCCCCGGCCCGCTCGGCACCCTGGACGTCTACGCCTTCGCCGACGGCACCACGCTCTGCGTGGCCCCGGGCGACCGCGAGGCCGCGTACCGGCTGATCGACGCCGTCCGGGCCGGCGAGAACGTCCGGCTGCTCGGCGGCTCCCGGTTCTCCGGTTCCTACTCGCTGACCTTCTCCACCGACGAGGACGCCGTCTACGTGCTCGCCGACCGGGTGGTGGCCAGTATCTGAGCGGCCGGTACCTGAGCGGTCGGCATCCGGCCCGAGCAGCGGAACGGCCCGGGGGCCGGCCGGATCAAGGGGTTACCGATCCGGCCGGCCCCCGGGCTTTGTGCTGCTCCGGCCCTCGACCGCTCCGGCTCTCGATTGCCGGACCGTCGGCCGGTCAGACGGCCGCGTCGGTCTCCGCCAGCCACCGCAGGGCCCGCGCCCGGACCGCCGCCGCCGTCGCCGCCGATCCGTCGGCCTGCGCCACCACGGCGTCCGCGGGCAGCGCGTCCAGCGCCACCGCCAGATCGTGCCCGACCACCGCGAGCTGGTCGCCGACGGCGAACGCCCCGGCGTCCGGCAGCTCGCGCAGCGGCCCGCCCGCCCCGCCGCCCGACCGCGCCGCCTCGGCCGCCTGCGCCGCGGCCGCCAGCCGGCGGGCCAGCGTCAGCCCGGCCGCCGCCCGCGAGGGGTGCCCGGCAACGGCGCCCAGCAGCCGGCTCTGCGGCATCGCGCGGAACCGGTCCGCCAGCGCGTCGACGGCTTCCACCAGGGTCTTCTCATCGGGCGTCTCGGACATGCCGCGAGCATACGGGGCACCGGCAGGCCAAAGCCGCCGGGCCCCGGAGCAGGTGCTCCGGGGCCCGGCGGCAGTGATGGCGCGACGGAGGATCAGTCGTCGCCGCGCAGGATCGCGATCAGCCGCAGCATCTCGACGTAGATCCAGACCAGCGACAGGGTGAGCCCGAAGGCGGCCCGCCAGGACTCCTTCTGCGGGGCGCCGTGCGCGATCGCCTCCTCGATGGCCGCGAAGTCCAGCGAGAGGAAGAACGCGCCGAGGCCGATGCCGACCAGGCCGACCACGATGCCGAGCGGGCCGGAGCGCAGCCCCATGTCGGCGCCGAAGACCATGGAGGCGACCATGTTGACCAGCATCAGCAGCACGAAGCCCATGGCGATCGCGATGCCGATCCGGGTGTAGCGCGGGGTGACCCGGATCCGGCCGGTCTTGTAGGCGATCAGCATCGCCGCGAAGACCGCCGCGGTCCCCAGCACCGCCTGGATCGCGATGCCCGGCCAGATGGTGTTGAACACCTTGGTGATCGCGCCGAGCGCGAAGCCCTCCAGACCCGCGTAGAGCAGGATCAGCGGCGGGCTGACGCTCCGCTTGAAGGAGATCACCAGGCCGACCACGAAGGCGACCAGCGAGGCGCCGAGGGCCAGACCGAAGTTGCGGTCCGGCAGCGCGAACCAGGCCAGGCCGCCGGCGGCGACCAGGGTGAGCAGCGTCATCGCGGTGCGCGCGACGACGTCGTCGAGCGTCATCCGGCCGGTCGCCAGCGGACCGGCGGACGGCGCGTTGTACATCTCGACGAGCTGCTCGTCGGTCAGCGGCTGCTGGCCCTGCGGCTGCTGGGCGTAGGGGCTGTTGGCGTACGGGTTGTTGCCGTACGGGTTGGTGGCGTACTGGCCCCCGGCCGGCGGGGTCTGGGTGGTCCCGAAACCCGCGTAGCCGGACTCGCGGGTGAAGGACCCCTCCCGCGAGAAGACCGGGTTGCTGCTTCTCATTGCTCATTCCCTCCGTGGCGGCACTGCACCGCCCGAAGCACCAGGGTAATGGCTTGGCAAAGAAATCGGCATCCGCCGCGAGAAGGATTCGGCCGCTGACCTCCGGCGGGGACGCCGGAGGGCGTCCCCGCGGGCAAGTACGTGCCCAGAGCCGGACTCGAACCGGCACGGCCTTTCGGCCAAGCAGTTTTAAGCTGCCCGTGTCTGCGTTCCACCATCTGGGCGTCCTGCGGACCCGGCCCCGCCGACGGAGCGGAGAGCAGCGCTCCGCCGCCCGTGCGGACCACCCCTGAGCCTAGTCTCCCGGCCTCCCCTTTCGCATGTTCCGAGGCGGGGAAGTTGTCATGTTTCCTTGCCATCTGACGAACTGTTCGTGATTTGGCCACCGAACCCGCTCGATCCGGCCACCGCCCTCCCGTTCAGGGTCGGTGTCATACCGCAGGAGGAGGGTGCCACCTGGGTGTACACCCAACGGCGGTCAGGCCAACCGTCCGGCGGAGCGACGAGAAACCATGATCATCCGGCGGAGCATGGAGGTACGTCCGGACACCCCTTGAAAGGGCCCGGCCGTCCCACACCCTTCCGCGCCGCACCACCGGCGCGCGCCACTCTGCCTGCCGAGAACCCGAGGAGCACCCCCGTGAGCACGTCGACCGCAACCGCCGTCCGCACCGGCCGGGCGGCCGCCCGCGCCACCGGCCTGAACAAGGTCTACGGGGAGGGCGAGACCCGCGTCGTCGCCCTCGACAACGTCAGCGTCACCTTCCCCCAGGGCGAGTTCACCGCGATCATGGGCCCCTCCGGCTCCGGCAAGTCCACCCTCATGCACTGCATGGCCGGCCTGGACACCGTCTCCTCCGGCTCCTCCACCATCGGCGACACCGAACTCGTCGGCCTCAAGGACAAGCAGCTCACCCAGCTGCGCCGGGACCACATCGGCTTCATCTTCCAGGCCTTCAACCTGCTGCCCACCCTCACCGCCCTGGAGAACATCACCCTCCCGATGGACATCGCCGGCCGCAAGGCCGACAAGCAGTGGCTGGACAAGGTGGTGGAGACCGTCGGCCTCTCCGGCCGCCTCTCGCACCGCCCCAGCCAGCTCTCCGGCGGCCAGCAGCAGCGCGTCGCCTGCGCCCGCGCCCTCGCCGGAAAGCCCGACATCATCTTCGCCGACGAACCGACCGGCAACCTCGACTCCCGCTCCGGCGCCGAGATCCTCTCCTTCCTGCGCAACTCCGTGCGCGAACTCGGCCAGACCGTCGTCATGGTCACCCACGACCCCGTCGCCGCCGCCTACGCCGACCGCGTCGTCTTCCTCGCCGACGGCCGCATCGTCGACGAACTGGCCCAGCCGACCGCCGACGCCGTCCTGGACCGCATGCGCCGCTTCGACGCCAAGGGCCGCACCAGCTGACGCCGCGCGTCCGCCGCCCGACCCTTCGCAGACCCAAGGACCCCAGGACACCCCATGTATCGCACCGCACTGCGCAATGTGCTGGCCCACAAGGGCCGACTGCTGATGACGGCGCTGGCCGTCATGCTGGGCACCGCCTTCGTGGCCGGCACCATGGTCTTCTCCGACACCTTCGGCAAGGCCATGCGGGAGAACAACTCCACGAGCTACTCGGACGTGGCGGTCCAGGTCATCGACACCGCCGCCGGCGCCACCGCCTCCCCCGAGTCCAAGAGCGAGAAGCGCCCGATCACCCTGACCGACGCCACCGTCCAGCAGCTCACCGCGCTGCCCGGCACCGCGAGCGTCCGCGGCGTGGTCGGCGGCTTCACCGGCGTCGCGGACAAGAAGGGCGGTCTGATCGGCCAGGCTTGGACGGCCCGGGGCGCCAACTTCGCCCCCGGCCCGGACGGCAAGGACGCCCGCTACCCGATGGTCGAGGGCCAGGGCCCGAAGAACGGCAAGGAGATCGCCCTCGACCGGAAGACCGCCGACAAGGGCGGCTACAAGGTCGGCGACACCGTCCGGGTCGGCTCCAACGGCCCGGTCCTGGAGGCGAAGCTCACCGGCGTGTTCACCACCGACGACCCGGTGGTCAACAGCGGCGGCACGCTCACCCTGTTCGACCGCGCCACCGCCCAGCAGCTGCTGCTGCAGCCCGGCCGCTACAGCAGCATCGTGCTCGCCGCCAAGCCCGGCACCAGCGAGGACACCCTGCTCTCCCAGGTGAACCAGAAGCTCCACCCCGAGCAGCAGATCGAGGTCCGCACCGGCGCCGAGCTGAAGGCGGAGGACGAGCGGCTGATCACCAAGAGCTCCGAGAACATCCGCACCATGCTGCTCGCGTTCGCCGGGATCTCGCTCTTCGTCGGCATCTTCATCATCGCCAACACGTTCACCATGCTGATCGCCCAGCGCACCAAGGAGCTGGCGCTGCTCCGCGCGATCGGTGCCAGCCGCAAGCAGGTGACCGGCTCGGTGCTGGTCGAGGCGCTCGCCGTCGGCATCGTCTCGGCCGGGGCAGGCCTGGCCGCCGGGGTCGGCGTCGGCGCCGGGCTGCAGTCCCTGGTCGCCTCGCTGGACGACGGCATGCCGACCGGGTCGCTGGTCATCAAGCCGCTGACCGTGCTGGTCACCCTGCTGGTCGGCGTCCTGGTGACGGTGCTCTCCGCCCTGCTGCCGGCCGTGCGCGCCGCGCGGATCGCCCCGGTCGCCGCGATGAGCAGCGGCGACCAGCCCACCAGCCACAAGTCCCTGATGGTCCGCAACGCGATCGGCTCGGCGCTGGCCGCCGCGGGCATCGCCCTGGTCGCCTTCGGTGCCTCGAAGGGCAACTCCGACGGCCGGATGCCGGTCGCGTTCGGCGCGCTGCTCGCCGTCCTGGGCGTCTTCGTCCTGCTGCCGCTGCTCTCCCGTCCGGTGATCGCGCTGGTCGGCCCGGTGCTCGGCAGGCTGTTCGGCACGCCCGGCAAGCTGGCCCGGCAGAACGCGGTGCGCAACCCGCGCCGCACCGCCGCGACCGCCGCCGCGCTCACCATCGGCCTGACCCTGGTCAGCGGTCTGACGGTGATCGGATCCTCGCTCACCGACACCGTGGACCGGGCCGTCACCAGCTCGATGAAGGCCGACTACCGGGTGGCCGCCGTCAACCGGATGACCCTCTCCGACGAGGTCCCGGCCGCGATCGCCAAGGCCCCCGGGGTCGCCGCCTCCTCGCCGGCGACGCTCGTGACCTGGCAGCTCAACGGCGCCAAGCGGGACATCGTCGGCCTGAACGCGGACAGCCTCGACAAGCTGGTCGACGTGACCATGAAGAGCGGCTCGATGGCCTCCGTCGCCCAGGGGAAGCTGCTGGTCGACGAAGACCTCGCCAAGAAGCTGGGCGCCACCACCGGCTCCGCCGTCGAGGTCACCTACGGCGACGGCTCCAAGGGCGCCCTGACCGTCGGCGGCGTCTACGAGCAGGGCGGCATGCTCGGCGGGGCGGTGCTGGCCAACAGCGAGATCCTCAAGCACGACCCGCAGCCCTACCTGAACCAGGTCCTGGTCAAGGGCACCGGCGGGGAGACCGAGGCGCTCAAGCAGGCGCTGAAGGACGCCACCGGCTCCAACCCGGTGATCGAGGTGCAGTCGCGCCAGGAGGTCCGGGACGGCTTCAGCCAGAGCATCACCTTCGCGCTGAACATGATGTACGGCCTGCTGGCGATGTCCGTGATCGTCGCCGTCCTCGGTGTGATCAACACCCTGGCGATGTCGGTCTTCGAGCGCAAGCGCGAGATCGGCATGCTGCGGGCGATCGGCCTGGACCGCTCCGGCATCAAGCGGATGGTCCGTCTGGAGTCCGTGGTGATCTCGGTGTTCGGCGCCGGTATCGGGGTCCTGCTCGGCTGCTTCACCGCCTGGGCGATCAACGGCACCCTGAAGTCCAGCCTCCCGGACATGGCCACCGTCGTCCCCTACGGCCAGCTGCTGCTCTTCCTGGCCCTGGCCGGCGTGGTCGGCTTGGTGGCCGCCTTCTGGCCCGCCCGCCGGGCCTCCAGGCTGGACATCCTGGACAGCATCAAGACCGACTGACCGTCGGACGGCGCCCGCCGCGAGCGGGCGAGTCACAGCGAAGGCCCCTGCCGGAGGGTTTCGGCAGGGGCCTTCTTCGCACTTCTGTACTCCGCCCGACTCGCACAGCCGGCTGAGCACCACGGAGGTCGTGGTCCGGCAGCACTGCCGGGCGGAGGGCCTCCGACTCATACCCCGGTGCTCCCACACCGGGGTCCGCAGTCGCTTACTTGCTGGCGAGCTCCTTGTCGGCGGCCGGCTTGGCGGCCTCGACGGCGGGCTTGGTGGGGGCCGTGACCTCCTGGATCGGCTGGTACGGGTTCTCCATCTGCGACAGGCCGACCATCTCGCGCTTCAGGAACATGGCGAGGGTCCAGTCGGTGAAGACCCGGACCTTCCGGTTGAAGGTGGGGACCATGGCGCCGTGGTACAGGCGGTGGAACCACCAGGCCGGACGGCCCTTCAGCTTGTACTTGCCGAAGAGGATCGCGACACCCTTGTGCAGGCCGAGACCGGCGACCGCACCCAGGTTCTTGTGCTTGTACTCCTGCTGCGGGAAGCCGCGCATGCCGGAGATCACGTTGTCGCCGAGGACGGCGGCCTGGCGCACGGCGTGCTGCGCGTTCGGCGGGCACCAGGCGCCCTCGCCGGCGGCGAGGTCCGGCACCTGGGCGTTGTCGCCGGCGGCCCAGACGTAGTCGAAGCCCTGGACCTGGAGGGTCGGCGCGGTGTCGACGTGGCCACGCGGGCCCAGCGGCAGACCGAACTTGGTCAGCACCGGGTTCGGCTTCACGCCGGCCGTCCACACGATGGTGGAGGCGTCCATCTCCATGCCGTTCTTCAGCACGACGTGGCCGTCGACGCAGGAGTCCATCGAGGTCTCGATGTAGACCTCGATGTTGCGCTCCTCGAGCTTCTCCTTGGTCCACAGACCGAGGTCCGGGCCCATCTCGGGGAGGATCCGGTTCGCGGCCTCGACCACGACGAAGCGCATGTCGTCACGGCTGACGGTCTTGTAGATCTTGGAGGCGTCGCGCGCCATGTCCTCGATCTCGGCGATCGTCTCGACGCCGGCGAAGCCGCCGCCGATGATGACGAAGGTCAGCGCCTTGCGGCGGATCGCCTCGTCCGTGGTGGACTCGGCCTTGTCCAGCTGCGCCATGACGTGGTTGCGGAGGGCGATGGCCTCCTCCACGGTCTTCATGCCGATGCCGTTCTCGGCCAGACCCGGGATCGGGAAGGTGCGGGAGACCGAACCGGTCGCGACGACCAGGTAGTCGAAGGGCAGCTCGTACGAGTCGCCGGCCGCGGGCTGGATCGTGGCGATCTTGCGCTCGTGGTCCACACCGGTGACCGCACCGGTGAGCACCTCCGCGTTCTTCAGCGCGGTGCGCAGGGGCGCGACGAGGTTACGGGGCGCGACGTTGCCGCCGGCCGCCTCGGGGAGGAAGGGCAGGTACGTCATGTACGACCGCGGGTCCACGACCGTGACGGTCGCTTCGCCGTAGCGCATCTTCTTGAGGATGCGCATCGCGGCATACAGGCCGACGTAACCACCGCCGACAATGAGGATGCGAGGACGCTCCGTGGTGCTCATATCCGAAAGTATCCAGCACCGCTCGGAGCAGTCTTCGTGAGCCCACTCACAAGCTTATGGGGACCTTCTGCTACACTGCGCGCCCCCGTTTCGGCCCCCCGCCCACCCCCTCGCGGCCGGCACGACCCCCCGGTGGGCACGCCCGTTCGGACGGCCCCGCTGAGCAGCAACGATCCATGGTGCGGCCCGGTTCCCGCATGAGATTTCGAATTTCAAACCTCCAGCGGCTCAGAACCTGCGATCCAGCGGCTGTCACGCCCAGCGAGCCTTCGGTCCCACATATCGGACGGACCGGACCGCCGGGCACGCCGAAAGACTGGATCCTCATGTGAAGAAATTCACGAACATTCCCGCGGCGCCCGCGCGCGCCCCGGCCCCGGAGCCCCAGGGGGGGCTGCCGGGGCCGGGGCGGTAAGTCCCACGCCTGCTCAGCGGGCGATACTCCAGGCGATTCCGTCCAGGATGTCGTGCTCGCTGACGACCACCTCGGCGGCGCCGGTGCGCTCCATGATCTCCAGCAGCTCCAGCGCGCCCGCCGCGATCACGTCCACCCGGCCCGGGTGCATCGACGGGATCGCCGCCCGCTCCGCGTGGGTGGCGTGCAGCAGCCGGTCGGCGATCTCGGCGACCCGCTCGCGGGAGATCCGGGAGTGGTGGATCGCCTCCGAGTCGTACCGGGGCAGGTCCTGGGCGATCGCCGAGATGGTGGTGACCGTGCCGGCCAGGCCGACCAGGGTGGCCGCGCCGGTCAGCGGGACGACCTCCTCGGCCCGGTCCAGCTCGGACCGGACGTGTGCCCGGGCCTCGGCGACCTGCTCGTCCGACGGCAGCTCGGCGCCGCCGAAGTGCCGCTCGGTCAGCCGGACGCACCCGATGTCCACCGAGCGCGCCGCCCGGACGTCCTCGGCCCCGAGCACGAACTCGGTCGAGCCGCCACCCAGGTCGAAGACCAGGTAGGGGGCGGGGAACTGACCGCCGGTGAGCTCCTTGGTGGCGCCGGTGAAGGACAGGTGCGCCTCCTCCTCGCCGCTCACCACCTCGGGCTCCACGCCCAGGGCCGCCCGCACGCCGTCGACGTACTCGGCGCTGTTCTCGGCGTCCCGGGAGGCGCTGGTGGCGACGAAGCGGATCCGCTCGGGGCCCACCCCGAAGCCGGAGATCACCTCGGCGTACTCCCGGCAGGCGGCGAAGGTGCGCTCCAGCGCGTCCGGGTGCAGCCGCCCGGTGCGGTCCACGCCCTGGCCCAGCCGGTTGATGATCATCCGCCGGTCGAGATCGGTGATCTCCCCGGTCCGCGGGTCCAGGTCGGCGACCAGCAGCCGGATCGAGTTGGTCCCGCAGTCGATCGCCGCCACCCGGGTGGTGCTCATGCGCCGGCCTCCCCCGCCTCGTCCGCCTCGTCCGACTCCTGCGCGGCCCGCTTGGCGGCGCGATCGGCGGTCTTCTGCTCCTTGGCCGCGATCACGGCCGCGTGGTCCTGCTCCTTGGCCCGGTTGCGGGCCACCCGCTCACCGGCCTCGGCGACCTCGGCGGCGGAGACGCAGGGGCCCTTGGCCCACCAGTCCTCCAGCATGCCGAGCGCCTCGTCGCCGAGCGGGTTGACGCCCTCGCCGGCCGCCAGCGAGTGGCCGACCAGCACGTGCAGGCACTTGACCCGGTCCGGCATGCCGCCGGCGCTCGGGAAGCCCTCCAGCACCTCGATGGCGTCCCGGCGGGCGATGTAGTCCTCGTGCGCCTTCTGGTACGCCGCGGCCAGCTCGGGGTCCTCGGCGAGCCGGGCGCTCTGCTCCTTCATCACGCCGTCCGCCTCCAGGGTGCCGATCAGCGAGGCGGCCTTGGGGCAGGTCAGGTAGTACAGCGTCGGGAACGGCGTGCCGTCCGGCAGCCGGGGGGCCGTCTCCACGACGTCCGGGTTGCCGCACGGGCAGCGGTGGGCCACGCCGCGCAGACCGCGCGGGACCCGGCCGAGCTGCGCGGCGATCGCCGCGACGTCCTCGTCGGAGACGGTGGGGTGGTTCTCAGTGGTCATGGGAGGAGCTGTCTCCAGCGGGGGCGGGGGCGGGTGGTGAGGGAGGGGCGGGCTGCCCCGGGGTGGCGGGGGCCACCGGCGCGGGAGCGGCCAGGGGTGCGGCGGCGGCGTCCACGGAGTCCCAGACGCTGGCGTACCAGGGCCGGGCCGCCTCGGCCGGACCGGCCGCCGGGCCCGCCGCGGGCGCCGGAGCGCCCAGCGCGGACCCGGCCGCGTCCCGGGCCGCCGGGTCCACCGCGATGTACGGGGTCTCCCCCGGCATCGCGTAGTGCAGCCGGGTGCGGGCCTGCGCCTTGACGTACTCCGGGTCCTGCCAGCGGGCCTTCTCCCGGCGCAGCTGCTCGACCTGCTGCCGGGCGTGCTCGGCCCGGGCGCGCTGCGCCGAGATCTCCGAACGCTGCGAGATGAACTGCCGCGTCGGGTAGGCGAGGATCGCCACCAGGGAGCAGAGCACCAGGACGAGGACGGTCGCCCGGCTCGTGAACCGAGGCCGGGCCGCCAAGCCCGGGATCCTCCAGCCTGCCATCTGCGGTGTCCCCTCCTGGTCGCGACGGTGCCCCGCCGTCCACCCTACGGGGTGAACGGCGGGGCACCGGTCAGGCGTGCGCTACCTGGCGTCCCGGCGATACCGGCCGGGCGCCGCCGGTCGGGCTCAGCCCTCGTGCTTGAACCGCGGGAACGCGCCGCGGCCGGCGTACTCGGCGGCGTCGTCGAGGATCTCCTCGATGCGCAGCAGCTGGTTGTACTTGGCGACGCGCTCGGAGCGGGCCGGGGCGCCGGTCTTGATCTGGCCGCAGTTGGTGGCGACGGCCAGGTCGGCGATGGTGACGTCCTCGGTCTCGCCGGAGCGGTGCGACATCATGCAGCGGTAGCCGTTGCGCTGGGCCAGCTCGACGGCGTCCAGGGTCTCGGTCAGCGAGCCGATCTGGTTGACCTTCACCAGCAGCGCGTTGGCGGTGCCGCTCTCGATGCCGCGGGCCAGGCGGGCCGGGTTGGTGACGAACAGGTCGTCGCCGACCAGCTGGACCTTGTCGCCCAGCTTCTCGGTCATGGCCTTCCAGCCGTCCCAGTCCGACTCGTCCAGCGGGTCCTCGATGGAGACCAGCGGGTAGGCGGCGACCAGGCCGGCGTAGTACTCGATGAGCTCGGCGGAGGAGAGCGCCTTGCCCTCGAACTGGTAGGCGCCGTCCTCGTAGAACTCGGAGGAGGCGACGTCCAGGGCCAGCGCGACGTCCTTGCCCGGCACGTAGCCGGCCTTCTGGATGGCCTCGACGATGAGGTCCAGGGCCTCGCGGTTGGAGTCCAGGTTGGGGGCGAAGCCGCCCTCGTCGCCCAGGCCGGTCGACAGACCGCGCTCCTTCAGCACGCCCTTGAGGGTGTGGTAGACCTCGACGCCCCAGCGGACGGCCTCGGAGAAGGACTCCGCGCCGATCGGGGCGATCATGAACTCCTGGATGTCGACGTTGGAGTCCGCGTGCGAGCCGCCGTTGAGGATGTTCATCATCGGGACCGGCAGGACGTGCGCGTTCGGGCCGCCCAGGTAGCGGAACAGCGGCAGGTCGCTGGCCTCGGAGGCGGCGTGCGCGACGGCCAGCGAGACGCCCAGGATGGCGTTGGCGCCGAGCGAGGACTTGTCCGGGGTGGCGTCCAGGTCGAGCATGGCCTGGTCGATCAGGCGCTGCTCGGTGGCGTCGTAGCCGACCAGCTCGGGGCCGATCTGCTCGATGACGGCCAGGACGGCCTTCTCCACGCCCTTGCCGAAGTAGCGGTTCTTGTCACCGTCGCGGAGCTCCAGCGCCTCGAAGGCGCCGGTGGAAGCACCCGACGGGACGGCGGCACGGCCGGTGCTGCCGTCGTCGAGGCCGACCTCGACCTCGACCGTGGGGTTGCCGCGCGAGTCGAGAATCTCACGAGCGACGACGACATCGATGGACGGCACGAGGCATCTCCTAGCGGAAGCAGGTTCGGCTGACGGTGGGGTGCAGTCGGCCGGACGATTGCGGAGTCGTTACGACCAGAGCCTAACCGCACGGGCTGTCCGGGCCACGTCGACCTCGGTTCCGTCTCAGCGTGTGGCCGTGCTACCCACCGGTAGTTCACCTGGTTGCCCGACCCGCGGGGGCCGGATGCGGACGAAGGGGACCGATCGGCCCCCTCCGCCCGTCCGTGGGATCGGACCGGCCGTCAGCCGAGGGTCAGGACCTGGCCCGGGACGATCAGGTTCGGGTCGCCGCCGACGGTGCCGCGGTTGCCGTCGTACAGCGCCTGCCAGCCGCCGGAGACGCCCTGGGCGGTGGCGATCCCGGCGAGCGTGTCGCCGGAGCGGACGGTGTAGCCCTGGCCGGCCGGCTGCTGCTGGGCGGCGGGGGCGCTCTGGACGGGCTGGGCGGCCGGCTGGCCGGCGTACTGCTGGTAGACGCTCTGGTGGCTGGTCCAGTACCAGGCGCCGTTGTTCTGGTACCAGTACACCTTGGCGTCGGCGTCCCAGCCGGCCTTGCCGGAGAAGGCCGGCGCCTGCGGGGCCTGCTGCTGGGTCTGCT
The DNA here is from genome assembly GCF_042887135.1 of Kitasatospora sp. NPDC057965. NCBI lineage: Bacteria > Bacillati > Actinomycetota > Actinomycetes > Kitasatosporales > Streptomycetaceae > Kitasatospora > Kitasatospora sp. NPDC057965. Next base: position 20,478 of record NZ_JBHVPZ010000047.1, on the reverse strand, counting down.
GCGGGGCCTGCTGGGTCTGCTGGGCGCTCTGCGGCGCGTACTGCCGGGCCTGCGGCTTGGCGGCCTGCTGCTGCGGCTGGGCCTGCGGGGTGGCGGCCGGCTTCGGGGCGGCGGGCTTCGGGGTCTGCTGCTGGGCCTGCGGCTTCGGGGCGGCCGGCTTGGCGTCCGTCGAGGTGTCGACCGCCGCCGGGGCGCCGCCCTTGGTCAGGCCCGCCTTCTGGGAGCAGACCGGCCAGGCGCCCGGGCCCTGCGAGGCGAGGACCTTCTCGGCGACCGAGATCTGCTGCCCCTTCGAGGCCTGGTTGGCCTGCGGCGCGTAGGCGGTGCCGCCGTACGCCTTCCAGGTGCTGGGGGTGAACTGGAGGCCGCCGTAGAAGCCGTTGCCGGTGTTGATGCTCCAGTTGCCGCCGCTCTCGCACTGGGCGACCGCGTCCCAGGTGGAGGCCGGGGCGGCGGAGGCGCCGGTGGCGCTCAGGATCGGCATCGCCAGCCCGACGCCGGCGACACCGGCGACGGCGATGGCCTTCTCGGCCTGGGTACGGCGACGGTGACGACCGGTTCCAACGAACAGCATGAAGAGGTCCCTCTCCGCACGCCTGCGAGGTGAGCTGTCGGGTTCGGACCGGGAGGTGGCCCGGCCGCGCGGAGGCGGCTTCACCCCTAGCCGTGGGAGACGGCGCAAAACCTGGGTCCCCCGCCCCTGCCCAGGGTTCTGGTCGGTTTCCCGTGGTGCGGCGGGCAGGACTCGGCGTTCCGCGCACGGGGCTCGCAGCTGCGAACTCCACGGAGAGTAGACAGATCTTCAGAGCAATCACAAGCTCATATCGCAGATATCACATGGACATCACGTCATGTGATTGATTGCCTACCAACCGAGGCGGTATGTCCGGATTGAGGGTGGTTCAGACTCCCTGAAAATGGGCAACGGAGAGCCCCCGTCAGCGTGTTGTGCCGGCTCGTCAGCTTCCCGAGCCGACCTCCGGAACCGCTCCGAGCTGCGCATTCTCCGGCGTGAATTCCACCGGAAGCTCACGGAGTCCACGCATGATCAGACCGCCGCGCCAGCGCAGGTCGTCGGGGTCGGCGGCCAGCCGCAGGTCCGGCAGCCGGGTCAGCAGGGTGGCCAGCGCGGCCCGCCCCTCCAGCCGCGCCAGCGGCGCGCCGATGCAGTAGTGGATGCCGTGCCCGAAGCCCAGGTGCGGATTGTCCGCGCGGGCCAGGTCCAGGGTGTTCTCGTGGGCGAACCGCGCCGGGTCCCGGTCCGCCGCCGCGAGCACCACCAGCACCGGGTCGCCGACCGGGATCTCCACCCCGCCGATGGTCAGCGGACTGGTCGCGAACCGCCAGGTGGCCAGCTCCACCGGCCCGTCGTAGCGCAGGAGCTCCTCGATCCCGGTCTCCAGCAGCGCGCTCTCGCCACGCCCCACGGACTCCTGGAGCAGGGCCCGCTGGCCCGGGTTGCGCAGCAGCGCGTACACGCCGTTGCCGATCAGGTTGACCGTCGTCTCGAAGCCGGCGAACAGCAGGATGAAGGCCATCGCCGCGGCCTCGTTCTCGGTCAGGTGCTCGCCGTGGTCGCTGGCCCGGATCAGCCCCGAGATCAGGTCGTCGCCGAGGTCCGCCCGCTTGCGGTGGATCAGCTCCGCCAGGTACGCCCGCATCCGCTTCACCGCGCGCCCCACCCCGCCGCGGCCGCCGCCGCCGTGGCCCGGCTTGGTGTGTCGCAGCATCATCCCGGCCCAGTCCCGGAAGTCGTCCTGGTCCTCGGCCGGCACCCCGAGCAGGTCGCAGATCGCGTAGATGGGGAGCGGGAAGGCGAACTCGTGGATGAGGTCGGCCGAGCCGCGCGCCGCGAAGCCGTCGATCAGCCGGTCGGTCAGCTGCTGCACCCGCGGTTCGAAGGCCGCCACCCGGCGCGGCGTGAACGCCTTGGACACCAGCCGGCGCAGCCGGGTGTGGTCCGGCGGGTCGATGTTCAGCAGGTGCGTCATCAGATCGGCCTGGCGCTCGCCCGGGATGCCGACCCGGCCGGTGCGGTGGGCCTGCTCGCTGTGGTGCACCGGGTTCTTGGAGAGCCGGCTGTCCGCGAGCGCCTGCCGGGCGTCCGCGTACCGCGTGACCAGCCATGCCTCGACCCCGCTCGGCAGGGTGGTCCGGTGCACCGGCTCGTGCTCGCGCAGCCACGCGTACGCGGGGTACGGATCGGCGGCGAACTCCCAGGTGAACAGGGGCGGACGGGCGGAGGCGGGCTGAGCTGGCATGGCTCGACGGTATCCCGGGCGTGTCCCGGCGACCGCACGGCGTGCACACGGGCGCTCGGGGCACCGGGCGAAGCCCTTCCGCGTGGCAGGCGTGAGCCTGGTCACCTGAGGGGTAATTCCTGTTGCGGAGGGTCAGGACCTGCCTACGATCCTCCGCAAGATGTCCGTGGGCGACGGTGCGGAGCCGCCCACAGGGAGGAGCAAGGCCATGCGGGTCACCGGTTCGGTCGTCGTGATCACCGTCCTCGACGGCGGGTCGGGGGCGGACCTCGCCCGCCGCCTCACCGCGGCGGGCGCCGCCGGCGTGCTGATCGCCGACCAGCGGGTCGGGGTCGCCGAGGACCTCGCCACCGAACTCGACCGGCCGGGCTGCCCGGTCGTCGGCGTCTGCGGCGACGTCCGCCGTCCCAGTGACGTCGCCGCGCTGGTCGACACCGCCGAGAAGCACCTGGGCCCGATCGACCTGTTCTGCGTGGCCGGGCCGGACGGCGAGCGGATCGTCTCCCTCTCCGACCTGCCCGACCACCTCGACCTGGAGCGGCTCGCCGAACTCGTCGCCCTGGTCGGCGAGGCGATCGGCGAGGTCGTCGTCCCGGCGCAGCGCCGCCCGGTGGAGGACGTCGCCGTCGTCTGAGGCGTCGCCGTCCGGGGTGGGACCGTCCGGGGTGGGACCGTCCGGGGTGGGACCGTCCGGGGTGGGACCGTCCGGGGGCGTGACCGCTACTCCTCCGGCTTCAGACCCTCGGCGGCGCGCACCGCGTCCCGGTAGCCGCGGGCCGCGGCCCGCAGGGCGGCGTCGACGTCGACCCCGGCGTCGTGCGCGCGCTGCGCCACCGCGAGCAGCAGCCGGCCCGCCGACTCCGCCGTGAGGTCGGCGGGCAGCTCGTACGGCTCGTCCGGCACGCCCGTGAAACCGGCCCGGCGCACCCGGGACACCAGCTTCGCCGCGTACGCGAGCGAGGGCAGCCCGGCCGGCACGCCGTCCAGCACCGATTCGCGCTCCGACTTCTCGGCCGCCTTGAGCGCCTCCCAGCTGGCCTCCACCTCGGCCGAACCGCTCGCCTCGGCGTCGCCGAACACGTGCGGGTGGCGGTACATCAGCTTGTCGACGATGTCGCCCGCCACGTCGTCGATCGAGAAGGCGCCGGTGGGGTGCTCCTCGGCGATCCGGGAGTGGAAGAAGACCTGGAGCAGGACGTCGCCCAGCTCCTCGCGGAGCATGTCGCGGTCCCCCTCCTCGATCGCCTCGACCAGTTCGTAGGCCTCCTCGACCAGGTACTTCACCAGGCTGGCGTGGGTCTGCTCGGCGTCCCACGGGCAGCCGCCCGGCGAGCGGAGCCGGTCCATCACGGAGACCAGGTCCAGCAGCCGCGCGCCCGGCAGGTCGTAGGAGCCGGGCAGCACCTCGATCTCCGGCACCTCGCCGGCGTGCTCGACGGCGAGGCGGGCCAGCGCGTCGGTCAGCCCGGGGTCGCCGTCCGGGCTGCCCAGCCAGACCGTCGGGCCGGCGCCGGCGCCCGGCTCGGCCGGGGCCCCGGTGAGCAGCCGGGCCAGCGCGGGGGCCGAGCCGGGGGCCACGATCCGGACCTCGACCCCGGCCTGCTCCACGGCGGGCAGCTGCGGGTGGGCGGGGTCGGCGGCGAGCACCCGGCCGGCCGAGCGCAGCGCCTCCCAGGCGGGCCAGGACAGCAGGCCGGGGGCCACCCGGTGGGTGGTGATGAGGAGGATCAGCTTCGCGCCCGGAGGATTCGTCGTCACACCCCGAACCTACCCGCACCGGTCCGCGGGCCGGTGCCGGTGTCGCGCACGGTTCGGCATGGGCGTCAACCCTGACGATCGTCCAGGTCGAACCCTGCTCTCGCCACACCCACCCGGCCCTACGGCCCCCCGTCCACCTGGCGGATCTGTCGAAAGTCATACCCGCAGCCCACCCTGGCAGCGCCCCCGACCAGCACGAGAAGTCGGCCCCACCGACCGCCCACGTCCGCAATCCAGCCGGGCGGCGGACGGCTCGCCGTGGTTGGCGGAGCGGGTCAGGCCTGGCGGTGGTCCGTGGGGGGCCAGGTGGTGGAGTGGTGGGGTTGGAGGGTGTCGAGGGTTTGGCGCAGACGGCGGACGGCCGGGTGGTGGGGGCCCTCGCGGCGTTCGCGGTCGAAGAGGAGCTGGAGCAGCCACGACCAGGCCGCCTCCGTCTCGCCGAGCGAGGCCAGCAGGACGCCGATCCGCTCACGGAGGTCCAGCAGGCGTTCCGGTTCGCTCTCCGGCCACACCGCGTGCAGGGACTGGAACTCGGCGAGCGCCTCCGCGCCCCGCCCCAGCTGTTCGAGGCACTCGGCGGCCCGGTAGCGCGGCTCCAGCACCCCACGCCCGTGCGGTCCGCCCTCGGCGGTGGCCGCCAGCAGCCGGTACTCCGTCAGGGCCTCGTGGTGGCGCCGTTCCTGGAGCAGCGTGCGGGCGTAGATGGTGCGGACGGTGCGGATCATCGCCGCCCCGTCGCCGAGTTCGGACCGACCGCGGGCCAGCAGCCGGGCGGCGAGGTCGAGCACCTCGGCCCGTCGGCCCGCGTCGACCAGGTCGGAGAGCCGGGCACAGGACGCCGCGAAGTCCTCCCCCGCCGCGACGGGCACCGCGGGAGGCGGCGCGGCGGCGGGTGGGTTCGGCACCGCGGCCATCAGGAACGGCGGCGGCGCCACCCGGGCCGACGCCGCCGGTGCGGCGCCCGCCGGGCGGGGCTGGGGCTGGAGGGGGTGCCGGTACGGGCGGGCCGGGTCGGGCAGCGACCCGTACCGGGGCTGCGGCACCGCGACGGCGGCGGGCAGCAGCGGCAGCAGCCGCTCGTACACCTCCTGCGCGTCGGCCGGACGGTCCTCGGGCCGCTTGGCGAGCAGGTCGAGGACCAGCCGCTCCAGCGGCGCCGGCACCTCGGGGCGCAGCTCGCGCAGTGGAACCGGCGGGTCGTCGACGTGCCGGCGCAGCAGGCCCAGGGCGGTGGGGGCGCGGAACGGCCCCTCGCCGGCCAGCATCTCGTGCAGCAGGCAGCCGAGCGCGTAGAGGTCGCTGCGCGGGTCGACGGTGGCGGACAGCGCCTGTTCCGGCGCCATGTAGGAGGGGCTGCCGATCGGGGCGCCGGTGAGGGTGAGGCGGGTGGCCGTCGGGTCGATCGCGGTGGCGATCCCGAGGTCGAGCAGCACGGTCCGGCCGTCCTCACGGACCATCACGTTGCTGGGCTTGAGGTCCCGGTGGACGACGGGCACGGCGTGGACGGCGGCCAGCGCGGCGCACAGCTGGGCGGCCACCGAGACGGCCCGATCGACCGGGAACGGCGCGTCCTCGGCGATGAGGTCGGCCAGGCTGACGCCGGGCACACGCTGCATGACGAGGTACAGCTCGCCGCCGTCCTCGCCCGCGTCGAAGACGGTGACCAGGCCCGGGTGGTCGAGGGCGGCGGTGGTGCGGCACTCGCGCAGGAAGCGGTGGCGCAGTTCGTCGCCGGGGCCGAGGTGTCCGGCGCGGGCGGGGCCGGTGGCGCCGGTGGCGGCGAGCAGGTGGTCGGTGCGCAGCAGCTTGACCGCGACCGGGCGGGCGAGCCGTTCGTCGCGGCCGGCCCAGACCTGGCCCATGCCGCCGTGGCCGATCTTCTCGGTGAGGTGGTAGCGGCCGCCGATCACCCGGGCGGCGGTCACGGGCGGTCCTTGCGGGCCTGACGGCGCAGCAGCTCGCCGAGTTCGCGCAGCTCGTCGGAGGTGGCGGGACCGGCGGGAGTGGCGGGGCCTGCGGGAGTGGCGGGAGTGGCGGGGCCGACGGGAGTGGCGGGGCCGACGGCGCCGGGGCCCGCGGCGCGGACCGGCGGGTGCGAGATGGCCGACGGGTGGGAGTCGGCGGCCGGGTAGGCCCGGGCCGCCTCCGGGTACGGGGCGGCGCTCCCGTACGACTGCGCCGCGGGATAGGGCTGCGCGGGCTGCGGGTACGGCTGGGCGACCGGGTACGGCTGGACGGGGGCGGCGGGCGCCGGGTAGCCGTACCCGGCGGGCGGCGGCGCGTAGGAGCCGGCCGGGACGGGCTGCCGGCCGGAACGGGCCGCCGACCAGACCGCCCGGCGGTCCATCAGCAGGAAGTGCACCGGCGGGGTGAACGCCAGCAGCAGCATCATCGTGGTGCCGACCGCGTCGGCGGTCGGAGCGTCGCCCTTGGGGTAACTCCCGGCGACCCCCGCGGAGATGAAGAAGGTGAGGAAGAGCCCGGCGTAGACCACCGCGCCCAGGATGTCGTACCCCCGACGGCGGCGGATCGCCAGCAGCAGCGAGGGGACCATGCCGAGCAGCCCGAAGGAGAGCACCGGCGCGAGGACCACCAGGATCCGGCCGAGCACGCCGTACGGCCCGGGCTTCCGGCCACGGCCCTGCGGCGGGACGGCGACGGTCGGGGCGTAGGCCTGCGGTCCGGCGCCGGGTATGCCGCCGGCCGGCGCGCCACCGGGCGGTGGGCCGAACTGCCCGGGGTACTGCCCTGACATGCGCGCTCCTGAGCGGGTGAGGACGACGGCGGTCCCGATCACCGAATCGGTCCCGCACACCGTACCGCCCGTGCCTGTCGAACGACCCCGGCACGGGACGTCGACCGGACCGGCCCACCGCGCGGTCGTCAGGGCACTGACGGAGGCTCGGCGGCCCCGGCGACGCGGGGCGTCGGCCGGGCCGTCCTCCGGGGGCGAGCGCCGAAGCACCGGCCGAGCCCGCCGGGCCGGCCGCGAAGACGCCCGCCGGGCCGGCCTACGGCGCGGGCGTCAGGGCATCGACGGGGGCTCGGCGGTGCCGGTGGCGAGGGCGTCGGTGGCGGCCTGGGTGAGGGTGCGGCCCAGGGTGGCGGCACGCTGCAGGGCGGTGTCGAAGGCGGCGAGCCGGGCGAAGGCGGCGCCCAGCCTGCGCTGCTCGGTGATCGGCAGGCGCGGCAGCTCGACCCGGCGGATGTCGAGGCGGGTGGTGGTGGAGGCGTGGCTGGCGGCCCGGCGGGCGGCGGCCGTGGAGCGCAGGTGGCCGGCCAGGAACTCCGGGTCGAGCGCGGCCGGGTCGGGGCGCAGCAGGTGGAGCTGGCGGCCGAGGGCGGCGCCGGCGGGCGGGCCGTCCGGGCCGACGACGCGGGCGGTGCCGCCGCCGAGGGCGGGGACGAGGACGTCTCCGGGGCGGGTCAGTGGGGCGGTGTCGGCGGCTTCGGCGGTCCGGTCCAGGACGGCCTCGGGGGCGCTGCCGGTGAGCAGGTCCTGCTCGGTGAGGACGGGGGTGCCGCCCGGGTCGGCGTCGGCCGGGCGGGAGGGCGCGCCGGTGCCGGAGGAGTGCACCTCCAGCAGCCCGGAGCGGACCAGTTCGCCCAGCGTGACGACCGCGCCGCCACCGCTGCCCGCGCCGCCACCCGCTTCGCCGGTCGGCTCGGGCAGCAGTGCCGCGGGGTCGGCGAGGCCGGCCAGCAGCTCGGCCAGCCGGCCGCCGAGGTGGGAGAGTCCGGCGGCGCCGCCGAGCGGGGCGGCCGGCGGGACGTGGCGGGCGGGCGAGAGGTCGGTCTCGTCGTCGAGCAGGTCGATCGCCGCCACGGTCCGGTGCCGGCCGGGGCGGTCCGCGGGCAGCGGCAGGCCCTCGCGGGCGGCGAGGTCGAAGGCCCGCCAGGCGTCCAGGACGGTGCGGCGCAGCTCGGGCCAGCGGACCTTGTCGCGGCCGCCCTCGGCGGCCTCGGCCGAGCCGGGCGAGGCGGAGGCCGCGTCCAGCATCAGGACCTGGCGGAAGTCGTCGCCGGGGCGGGGGGCGCGCAGCACCCAGAGGTGGAGCGGCACCCCGTACGGGGGCGCGGCGCCGGCCGGGAGCGCGACGACGGCGCGCAGCGCGCCGGAGCGCAGCAGTTCGGCCCGGACCCGGCGGCCGGCCCGGCGGGCGGCGACGGTCGGCGGGAGCAGCAGGGCGGCCAGCCCGCCGGGGCGGGTGTGGGCGAGGCAGTGCAGCACCCAGGCGAGTTCGGACTCGCCGCGCGGCGGGACGAGGCCGCCGGGCCAGCGCCGGTCGAACTGCAGCTCGTCGTGGCCCCAGTCCCGCTCGTTGTAGGGGGGCTGGCAGAGCACCGCGTCGAAGGTGTGGCCGGTGTAGGCGTCGGCGCGCAGGGCGTCGCCGGGGCGGAGCTCGACCGGGAGCGGGGCGGGGTCGGCGGCGGGCGTGCGCAGTGCGAGCCGGAGCCCGGCGAGCGCGGCGGTGACCGGGTCGGCGTCCTGGCCGTAGCGGTCGGTGGTGGGCGGCAGGGCGAGCAGCAGCGCGCCGAGGCCGGCAGCGGGGTCGAGCACGGTGGCGGGGACGCCGGCGACGGCGGCGAGCAGTTCGGCGGCCTCCGGCGGGGTGGGGCTGAGCTGGCGGGTGTTGGCCTCGGCGTAGCGGGTGAGGAGCTGTTCGAAGGCGCCGGCCGGGCCGGCCGCGGCGGCGAGTTCGGCGAGCAGGCGGGCGAGGTCCAGTTCGGTGGAGCCGAGCAGGCCGGGCTGTCGTGGGCCGGCGGCGCCGTCGGGGCCGTCGGGGCCGAGCGCGGCGCGGGCGGTGTCGGCGAGGGCCCGCGGCAGCCCGGTGGCGAGCCTGGTGTCCGGCTGGTCGGCGAGCGTGCCCCAGCGCTCCGGCGCGCGGTGGTGCAGCAGCAGGACGGAGCCGGCCAGGACCAGCGGGGCGGCCGGGTGGCCGCCCGGGTCGCGCAGGGTCTCGACGAGCCGCCAGACCCGTTCGAGCAGCGGCAGTTCGGCGATCTTGCCCTGGGCTCGGAGCCAGGACTCGACGTCGGTGAGCGCGAAGGTCGGGCTGCTGTCGGTGCCGCCGACCGGGCGGGGGAAGTCGGGGTGGCGGCGGCGCCAGTTGCTGACGGCGGCGCGGCCCACCCCGGCGAGACGGGCGATCTCGACGGCGGTCACCTCGGGACGGTCCGGCATGGGGTGCTCCTTCGGCGGCGGCAGCGGGCGACGACGGCGGCGGACGACGCGGCGGCGGCATCGGTGTGACCACACAGCATAGCCAGCGCCTTCCGCCGGACAGTTCACACGTGAACGGAGAGGTTTCACGAATTTCTGTTGACTCGGTTCACAGCTCATGGTGTGATCTCTCCTGTCGACAGCACGCCAGGTCGGCACCGGGAACCGCGCGTTCGCAGAGACCAAGGAGACAGCCATGTCCGCCACCATCCGCCGCACCCGCCGCACCGCCGTCCTGCTGGCCGGCGCCGCGCTCGTCGCCCTCACCGCGACGGCCTGCGACTCCACCGGCGGCACCTCCGTCTCCACCGAGGCCAAGCAGACCGCCGCCGCCCCGGCCGCGGCGGCCACCGGCGACGGCACCCCGGCCAAGCCCGCCGAGAGCAAGCCGGCCGAGAGCAAGCCCGCCGAGGCGGCCAAGGCCCCGGCCAAGGTCGGCGACACCATCGCCCTCAAGGGCACCCTGGAGAAGGGCAACACCGCCGACGTCAGCGCGCTGAAGGTGGTCGACCCCGCCGCGAGCAGCAACGAGTACCTCACCGCGGCGGCCGGCAAGCACTACGTCGCCGTGCAGTTCCAGATCAAGGCGACCGGCTCCAAGGCGTACGGCGAGGCGCCGTGGAGCAGCGCCAAGCTGATCGACGACCAGGGCCAGGCGTACGGCCCGACGTTCGCCGAGACCAAGGCCGGCCCGTCCTTCCAGACCCCGACCAACATCGCCGCCGGCGATTCGGGCAAGGGCTTCGTGGTCTTCGAGGTCCCCGACGGCACCAAGCTCGACAAGGTCCAGTTCGCCCTGGACAACGGCTTCGCCGACCAGGTCGGCCAGTGGAAGATCGGCTGACGGCTCTGTTCACGGCCCGCACGCCCGCCGACACGCCCCGCCGGCCCACCATCCCACTGGCCCACCGGCCCACCGACGACAACGGCGGTCCCGGGCTCATCGCCCGGAACCGCCGCACCTCCCGCCGTACCCCTCCCCGGGGGCCCGCTACTTCTTGGCCCCCGCCAGGTCGTCGAACATCGTCGACAGGAACTCCCGGCACCACGCCAGCAGCTCCCGCCCGACCAGCGGCTTGCCGCCGATCCGCCCGGTGGACGGCCTCGGCACCAGCAGCTGCTGGGTCGCCGCCTTCACCTGGCTGCGCGGGTAGAGCCGGTTCAGCCGCAGCTGCTGCGACTCCCGCAGCTCGACCGGCCCGAACCGGACGTTGGAGCCCTGCAGGGTGATGTCCGCGATGCCGCACCGCCGCGCGTACAGCCGCAGCGCGGCCACCAGCAGCAGGTTCTCCACCGGCTCGGGCAGCTTGCCGTACCGGTCGACCAGTTCGTCCCGGACCTGGGTGATGTCCTCCTCCGAGTTGACCGCCGCGATCGAGCGGTAGGCCTGGAGCCGCAGCCGCTCCCCCGGCGCGTAGTCGTGCGGCACATGGGCGTCGACCGGCAGCTCGATCTTCACCTCCAGCGGCTCCTCCTCCGGCTCGCCGCCGCCCGCCAGCGACTCCCGGAACTCGGCCACCGCCTCGCCGACCATCCGCATGTAGAGGTCGAAGCCGACGCCCGCGATGTGCCCGGACTGCTCGCCGCCGAGCAGGTTGCCCGCGCCGCGGATCTCCAGGTCCTTCATCGCTACGTACATACCGGCGCCCATCTCGGTGTGCTGGGCGATGGTGGCCAGCCGCTCGTGGGCCGTCTCGGTCAGCGGCTTCTCCGGCGGGTACAGCATGTACGCGTACCCGCGCTCCCGCCCCCGGCCCACCCGGCCGCGCAGCTGGTGCAGCTGGGAGAGGCCGAAGGTGTCACCGCGCTCGACGATGAGCGTGTTGGCATTGGAGATGTCGATGCCGGACTCCACGATCGTGGTCGACACCAGGACGTCGAACTCCTTCTCCCAGAAGTCGACGACCACCTTCTCCAGCTGGGTCTCGCCCATCTGCCCGTGCGCGGTGGCGATCCGCGCCTCGGGCACCAGGTCCTTCAGCCGGGCGGCCGCCTTGTCGATCGACTCGACCCGGTTGTGGATGTAGAACACCTGGCCCTCGCGCAGGAGTTCACGCCGGATCGCCGCCGAGATCTGCTTCTCGTCGTACGGTCCGACGAAGGTCAGCACCGGGTGCCGCTCCTCCGGCGGGGTGGTGATGGTGGACATCTCGCGGATGCCGGTGACGGCCATCTCCAGGGTGCGCGGGATCGGGGTCGCGGACATGGTGAGCACGTCCACGTTGGCCCGCAGCTTCTTCAGCTGCTCCTTGTGCTCGACGCCGAAGCGCTGCTCCTCGTCGACGATGACCAGCCCGAGGTCCTTGAAACGGGTCTCCGAGGAGAACAGCCGGTGGGTGCCGATGACGACGTCCACCGAGCCCTCGAACAGCCCCTCCAACACGGCCTTGGCCTCGCTGTCGGTCTGGAACCGGGACAGCGCCCGCACGTTCACCGGGAAGTTGGCGTAGCGCTCGGCGAAGGTCGAGAAGTGCTGCTGCACCAGCAGCGTGGTCGGCACCAGCACCGCCACCTGCTTGCCGTCCTGCACCGCCTTGAAGGCCGCGCGCACCGCGATCTCGGTCTTGCCGTAGCCGACGTCGCCACAGATCAGCCGGTCCATCGGGACGGACTTCTCCATGTCCGACTTGACCTCGGCGATGGTGGTCAGCTGGTCCGGCGTCTCCGCGTAGGGGAAGGCGTCCTCCAGCTCGCGCTGCCACGGCGTGTCCGGGCCGAAGGTGTGGCCCGGCGCGGCCATCCGCGCCGAGTACAGCTTGATGAGGTCGGCGGCGATCTCCTTGACCGCCTTCTTGGCCCGCTGCTTGGTCTTCGCCCAGTCCGCGCCGCCGAGCCGGTGCAGCGTCGGGGCCTCCCCGCCGACGTACTTGGTGACCTGGTCGAGCTGGTCGGTCGGCACGAACAGCCGGTCGCCGGGGTGCCCGCGCTTGGCCGGCGCGTACTCCAGCACCAGGTACTCGCGGGTGGCGCCCTGCACGGTGCGCTGCACCATCTCCACGTACCGGCCGACGCCGTGCGCCTCGTGCACCACGTAGTCGCCGGCCACCAGCGCCAGCGGGTCGATCGCGTTGCGGCGCCGGGACGGCATCCGCCGCATGTCCTTGGTGGAGGACTTCTGGCCGGACAGATCGGTCTCGGTGATCACGGTCAGCTTGAGCGCCTCGTCGACGAAGCCGTGCTCGATCGAGCCGCAGGAGACGTGCACGACGTCCCGGGTCGGTGCCTCGGACAGGTCGGCGACCAGCCGGGCCGGGATGCCCTCGTTGCCGAGCACCTCGGCGAGGCGCGAGGCCGGGCCGTGCCCCTCGGTGACCATGACGACCCGCCAGTCGGCGGCCAGCCGCTCCTTGGCGTCGGCGATCGCCCGCGCGGTGTCGCCCCGGTACGCCTCGACCGCGTGCATGCCGAGGGTCAGCGTGTTGGCGTCGAACTCCAGCACCTCGTGGACCGCGGCGTCGCTGGTCGCGAACGGGCTGACCGACCACCACGGCAGGCCGATCTCGGCGGCGTGCTCGCGCACCTCGGCGAGCGAGCGCAGCGAGGCGGCCGAGACGTCGATCGCCTCCAGGTCGATCGGGCGGTCGCCGCCGGCCGCGGCCGCCACCCAGGAGGCGTGCAGGAACTCCTGGCTGGTCGCCACCAGGTCGGCGGCCCGGGTGCGGACCCGCTCGGGGTCGCAGACCACGGCGACCGAGCCGAGCGGAAGCACGTCCAGCAGCAGCTCCATGTCGTCGACCAGGACGGGCGCGAGGGACTCCATGCCCTCGACCGCGATGCCCTCGGCGATCTTGTCCAGGATCTCGGCCAGCCCCGGGTGCTCGGCGGCCAGCTCGGCGGCCCGGGCCCGCACCTCGTCGGTCAGCAGCAGCTCCCGACAGGGCGGCGCCCACAGACCGTGCTCGGCGATCTCCAGCGAGCGCTGGTCGGCCACCTTGAAGTACCGGATCTCCTCGACGTCGTCGCCCCAGAACTCCACCCGCAGCGGGTGCTCCTCGGTCGGCGGGAAGACGTCCAGAATGCCGCCGCGCACCGCGAACTCGCCGCGCTTCTCGACCAGTTCGACCCGCGAGTAGGCGGCGGCGGCAAGCTTGCGGGCGATCTCCTCAAGATCGTGCGACTCGCCCCGCTGGACGGCCACCGGCTCCAGCTCGGCCAGCCCCTTCACCTGCGGCTGGAGCACCGAGCGCACCGGCGCCACGATCACCTGGACCGGCCCGGCCGCGGCGTCGTCGGCGCGCGGGTGGACGATCCGGCGCAGCACCGCCAGCCGACGGCCGACCGTGTCGGAGCGCGGCGAGAGCCGCTCGTGCGGCAGCGTCTCCCAGGCCGGGAACTCGGCGACCGCGTCCGGCGGCAGCAGCGAACGGAGCGAGGCGGCGAGGTCCTCGGCCTCCCGGCCGGTGGCGGTGACGGCCAGCACCGGACGGCCCCGCTCCCCGGCCGCCTGCCCGGCGAGCGCACGGGCCAGCGCGGCGATCGCGAACGGCCGGGCGGCGGGCGGTCCGACCAGGTCGAGGTGCCGGCGGCCGCCGGCCGCGGCACCGGTGGCGGTCGCGGCCTCGATCGCCTCGGCGAGGGCCGCGTCCCGCGCGACGACATCGAGCAGTCCGGTCAGGCTCATCTGGAGTCTCTTCTTCGTCCCGTGGCTGGTGCTGCCCTGGGGCCGGGGGCCCGTCCGGGCAACGCGAACGGCCCGGCACGCCGAGCGGCCGGGGGTCTCCAGGGTACGCCGCGGGGCTGACGCGCACCCGGCACACGGCCGGGGCGGGGCGGGGTGCGGTCAGGCGCAGGCGAACCACCGGCCGCGGCCTGCCGCTCCGCTCGTTTCGCCGGACCGTTTCCCGACCGTCGCGTTCTGCCACGAACTGGACATACTCCTGTCACTGCCCGTCCATGGAGATCGCGCACCATGGTGAATGTGCCCGCCGCACCCAACCGTGGGGGATGGCTGCGGAAGGCACGGTCGCACACCCGATGGGGGTCGGGGGTGCGAGGCCGGGCGACCCTGGGTGGGGGCGCCCGCCCACGCGCCGGGAACCGTGGCGTCCTTTCCTGGAGGACGCCACGGGTCTCGGCCTCATTCTTTCCCCGGCGCTCCTTCCCCGGCGCTCCTTCCCCGGCCGGCGTCCGGACTCTCCGCCGCCCTCACCAAGGTCCCGCCCCGGCCCTTCCCCGGCGCCTCCCGGCTTGCGCAATCCCGGGAAAACCCGCGCGGTCGGGCCCCGCTCCCTACCCTGATGTGAAGACCGTGTGGGGGACGCCCGGAGGGGCCAGGGGGCGTCGCGATGGAGGGGGTTCTTCGTCATGCGCGTTGTCATCGCAGGCCAGGGCTACGTGGGGCTGCCGCTCGCGGTCCGCGCGGCCGAGGTGGGGCACCGGGTGGTCGGCTACGACGTGGACGAGCGCCGGATCAAACGGCTGGCCGTCGGCGAGTCGTACGTCGAGGACATCCCGGCCGAGCGGCTGCGGCCGCTGCTGGAGAACGGGAGCTACCTGCCGTCCGCCGAGCCGTCCGACGTGGCGGGCTTCGACATCGCGGTGATCACCGTGCCGACGCCGCTGCGCGAGGGCGTGCCCGACCTGTCGTTCATCGAGGCCTCGGCCGCCCTGCTCGCCCAGCACCTGCGGCCCGGGGCGAGCGTCGTCCTGGAGTCGACCACCTACCCGGGCACCACCGAGGAACTGCTCGCGCCGCTGCTGGAGCAGGGGTCCGGGCTGACCGCCGGGCGGGACTTCCACCTCGGCTACAGCCCGGAGCGGATCGACCCGGGCAACCCGACCTGGCGGCTGGAGAACACCCCGAAGGTGGTCTCCGGGGTCGACCCGGCGTCGCTGGCGGCGGTGGAGGGCTTCTACGGCGGGCTGGTCGAGCGGACCGTCCCGGTCTCCTCCTGCAAGGAGGCCGAGCTCACCAAGCTGCTGGAGAACACCTTCCGTCATGTGAACATCGCGCTGGTCAACGAGCTGGCGATGTTCGCGCACGACCTCGGCATCGACGTCTGGGAGGCCATCGACGCGGCCTCCACCAAGCCGTTCGGCTATCTGCGGTTCACCCCCGGCCCGGGGGTGGGCGGGCACTGCCTGCCGATCGACCCGTCCTACCTGTCCTGGCGGGTCGAGCGGGCGCTCGGCCAGTCGTTCCGGTTCGTCGAGCTGGCCAACGACGTCAACAGCCACATGCCCGACTACGTGGTGCGCCGGCTCGCCGAGGCGCTGAACGAGCGGCAGCGCTCGGTCAAGGGCTCGCGGATACTGCTGCTCGGGCTGGCGTACAAGAAGAACACCGGCGACGCCCGGGAGACGCCGGCCGCCCGGGTCGCCGAGCTGCTGGTCCGGATGGGCGCCGAGGTCCGGGCCGCCGATCCGCACGTGGTGGTCGGGGTGCACGTGCCCGAGCCGGTGATCCCCGGCCAGCGCGCCGCCGAGCACGACCCGCACGGGGACCCGTTCGGCGCGGTCCGCCGGGTGGAGGCGAGCCCGGAGGAGCTGGCGGCGGCGGACGCGGTGGTGCTGCTCGCCGACCACGACGACTTCGACTACGAGGCGGTCACCGCCCATTCCCGGTACGTACTGGACTGCCGGCGCCGGCTGGCCCCGGGGGCCTCGGTCGAGGTGCTCTGACCCGTCGGAACGGTGCCGGGCGACCGCACCCGCCCGGCACCGCGGGTCAGCGGGCCTCCTCGCCCGCGCGGCCCCGCGGGGCCCGTCCCCCGGCCGCTACCAGCGGGAGAGGTTGATGTCGTACATCGTCACCTCGTGGCCCACGTGGCCGTTGAAGTCGTACTGCTCCCAGTTGAAGACGGTCCACGATCCCATGCCGCTGCCCAGGTACGTGATGACCTTGTTGTTCCCGGCGTCGATCCGGTCGACGTTGTAGATGCGCACCGCCATCCACCCGTCGTTCGCGAAACAGAGCGAGCCGCCGTAACCGTAGTTGTAGACCTTCGCGAAATCGTTGCGGTTTCCACAATCGATCCGGTTGATGGCCTCGGCATTCGCGGCCGGCAGTAACGTCGCGGCCGCCGCGGTGAGCACGGCGAGTGCGCCGATCCGGCGGCTCAGGACATTTCCGGGACGATGCCCGGAAGAACGTTCCGAAAGACTTGTGCGGCGAATCATGGAAACCCTCCGAAGGGGTAGCGGCTGCGACTCCAGAGGCTGACATGACGCCGCACGACCGAACAGTTCTTTTCCGGCCAAGCCGCACGGCCGCGACACCCGGCAGGCCGCTCCGCACAGGCATGCGCTAGGGTCCGAATAGTCCTGCCGTTCCTGAGGATCGGAGCTTCCGCTTGGCCCGCCCGCCGCATTTCGGACGATTCACCGCCACCGCCACGGCGGTCGTTTTATCGGCCTTTTTCACAGGCTGCGCCGGACCCTCCGGAGGAGGTTCTGCGGATTCCACCATGACCCCGCCGGCGATCGACGCACCGAAAGCCCCGGAATCCGGCCGGGCCGGAATGACCGGACTTCCGCTTTCCGCTTATCAGGCCGACGACGAAGCCTCCGTCAAGGAGATTCGGGTCCGCAATGCGCTGGTCGTCTCGTGCATGCGCCGGGCCGGTTACACCGGCTTCGGCGGCGACGGTCTGCAGGAGGCCCGGCCGCCGGACAACGCCACCGCCCTGCCGGCCGGCGCCTGGGGGTACCTCGGCGCGCAGGCCGCGGGCACCCAGGGGTTCCACGCGCCCCGGCGGAACGTCCCCGGCGTCGTGACCGGACCGGCGGCCGGGGCCGGCGAGGCCTACGACACCGCCCGGGTCGACTGCGACCGGCAGGCCGCCGAACGGATCGGCTCGCCGCCCGGGCCGGGGGCCGACCTCCTCGGCCGGCTCTTCGCCGACTCCATGGCCGCCACCGGGCGGGACGGACGGGTCACGGCGGCGACCGCGCGGTGGGCCGCCTGCATGACGGCCGCGGGCTTCCGGACCGACGACCCGGCGACCTTCCCGGACCGCTTCCGCGCCGCGGCGGAGACCACCCCGGCCGAGCTGACCGCCGCCCGGGCCGACGCCGACTGCACCGCCGACAGCAACCTGGCCGGGATCTGGTTCACCGTCCTGGCGGGCTACCAGCGCCAGCAGATCGACCGCAACGGCCCGGCCCTGAACGCCCACCGCGAGGCCGTCCGGGCCCAGGACGCCAAGCTCACCCGACTGCTCGCCGAAGGGGACGCCGGGCCCACCCCGTGAGCCCCGGGGCGCCGGACGGACCCGTCGCGAACGGGTCGGGCCGCGGGCGCCGGAGGGCACCCGGGGCCCGACGGGCCGCGGAACGGATCAGCGGCGGTGGTAGCCGACCGTGTTCGGAGTGGCGTAGTCACTGCCGTCGTCGATGATCACGATCTTCGGGATGATCCGGGTCTCCTCCTCGGCCGGCCGCTCGGCCGGGGCGGCCGGGCCCTCCCCGGCGTCCGTCGGCGCCGGGGGCGGGGTGGCCGGCCGCGGCGGCACCGGGCCGGTGGCGACCGCGGCCGCCGGGGCCGGGGAGATCCGCCCCGGGGTGACCCGCAGCACGGCCGTGGCCGCCTCGCTCGCCGGCGCCGGGAGCGCCTCCTTGCGGAGGTCGGCCCGCGGGTCCGCGAGGACCGGCAGCGGGATCTCCCCGGTGTCCGCCTCCGAGTCCACGACCGGTGCCCGGCCCACCACCGGCGCCCGGTCCACCGGCGCGCCGACGGCCGGCGCGCGGTCGGCCGGGACGGCCTCGGCCGGGACGGCGGTGGCCGCCGCGAGCGCCGCGGGCTCGATCGCGCCGACCGCGGCACCGGTGAGCGAGGCCAGCGTCGCCTTGATGTGGTCGAGGTGCTGCTGCACCGTCTCCAGCCTGGTCGCGTACTCGCGCTGCTCGCGCTCGGTGGCCGCGTTGATCCGCTCGGCCTCGCGCCGGGCCTGCTCGACCAGCTGGTCCGCCCGGGCCTGCGCCTCGGCGTCGCTCTGCTTGATCTGGCCGAGCACCGTCTCGCGGAACTGCTCGGCCTCCTTGACCCGCCGCTCGGCGGTGGCGGAGACCGTCGAGTCCTCGGCGTCGGCCGCGGCCTGCGCCTCGGCGAACATCTCGTCGGCCTTGCGGCGCAGCTCGGCCAGCTTGGCCTCGGCCCGCTCGGAGGCCTCGGCGGCCGCGACCCGGACCTTGGCGGCGTGCCCGGTGGCGGCGTCCCGGACGGACCGGACCTCGCGGTCGGTCTCGGCCCGGATGGTCTCCGCCTCGGCCCGGGTGCGCTCGTCGGTGCGGCGCACGGCGGCGTCGGCCTCGGTGCGGGTGGTGGTGGCGTACTCCTTGGCGGCGCGGTCGAGTGCCTGGCCGGCCTCGTACACCTCGTCGCGGAGGTCCTCGGCGAACCGCTCGGCCTTGTCGCGGACGGCGCGGGCCTCGTTCTCGGCCATCCGGGCCAGGCCGGCGGCCTCGTCGCTGAGCACCTGGTAGTCGGGCTCGGGGGCGTCGGCGGCGGCCTGCTGGATCTCGGCCAGCCGGCGCTCCATCTCCCGGAGGCCGGCACCGAGCACGCTCAGCCGTTCCCACCCCTCGTCGCGCTGCGCGGTGAGCGCGGTCAGGGCTCGGTCGACCTGCTCCGGCGCGTAACCGCGCCGGGCAACGGTGAAGCCGTACTGGGGGACGGCGTCGCTCATGGGCTCTTCCCCTCGTGTCGCGGGCTGCGGAGCCCATGATCGGACGGATCGGTCTGCTCGGGGACCGGGTCGGCGAACCCGGTCGGGAATCGTGCGTCGGGCGGATCGAAACATGTCGAGAATGGCCGACAGTGACCATCCTCTTGACCTATTTTGCGCGGATCTGGACGAAACCCCAACGAGGCACCGCCGCGCCGGTACGCCGAAGGGGCCGTTCCGGAGACCGGAACGACCCCCTGCCACCTGCGCGGATCCGGCACGGCCTGCTCAGAGCAGACCGTCCCAGAACTGCTCCAGCAGCACGGCCCACCAGGTGTCCGCGGACTGCAGCGCAGCCGGGTCGATCGCGGCCAGCTGGGCCTGGAAGTCGGTCGTCCAGCGACCGGCCTGGTCCGGGGTCAGCCCGTACCGCAGCCGCCACATCCGCCCCAGCAGGGCCAGCGAACGGGCGAACTCCGGTACACCGGTGTTGACGAACCGGGGGGGCTCGCCGGTTCCTTCCAGGTCCACCGCGACCACGTGCGCGGTGCCGTACTGCACGCAGAGCTGCCGGCCGTAGTCGTTGCCGAGCACCAGGTAACCGCCGAAGTCCGGGCCGCCCGGCAGACCGCGCTCGGCGGCCAGCTCGGCGAGCGTCGGGATCGGCCGGCCCTCCTGGGCCTGCGCCCAGAAGAACGGTCCGAAGTCGCGCGGCAGGCCCGCCCACATCAGCGTCTGCGCCACCGGCTCGGGCACGCCCTGACGGGCCACCGCGCGCTGCTCGAAGCGGAACACGTTCGGCCCGAAGGCCTGGCCGAGCTCCGAGGCGAGCTGCTGCGGGGCGAGCGGCGGCAGCGGCGGGACGGTGCCCGGCCCGGGCAGCGGCACCCGGAACGGCCGGACCCGCTGCTGGCCGGAGGCCAGCTGGTGCAGCTCGTCCAGGTGGTCGAGCAGCTGGGCCATGCCGGCCTGCCGGGAGTCGTGGTCGCGGCCGTAGTCGGCGGTGTGGGTGAGCCGGACGTTCGGCCAGGAGGCGGCGATCATCCGGTTGCAGTACCCGCCGGGCAGGTCGCACGACTCCAGCTCGGTGTAGAGCTCCAGCACCTGCTCCGGCGGCACGTTCAGCCGCCGCAGGTCCTGGAGGATCTTCCACTCCGGGTGCGGGGTGCCGGGCTCGCTGCGGTGCAGCAGCTTCTGCTCCGAGCCGTCCGGGCCCCGGTAGCTGAGCGCGGCGAAGTAGCCCGGGCCGACGGCGGGTACGCCGGGCGGCACCGGGGCGGCCGGCGGCGGCCCGGGCACGGGCGCCGGAGGGGCGGCCGGAGCCGGGGCGGGCGCCGGGGGGCCGACGGGGGCCGGGCCGCCCGGGTAGCCGTAACCGGCCCCCGGTCCGTCGACGGGCGCGCCCGCGCCGGGCGGCGGCGGGACGGCGGGGCCGCCGGACGGCGGGGTGCCCGGGTCGGCGGGGGCGCCGAGTTGCGCCGGGTCGATCGCGCCCGCCAGCTGGGTGCGCTCGTACGCCACACCGGCGCCCGGTGCGGGCGCGGCGGGCGGGGCGGGCGGGGCGTCGCCGGGCCGCAGGCCCGCCGGGGGCGGGGGCGGCGGGGCGCTGGAGGCGCCGCGACCGCCGGAC
>NZ_JBHVPZ010000046.1:0-46652 GCF_042887135.1 Kitasatospora sp. NPDC057965 | reverse complement strand
GCCCGGGGTCGTCCCGGGTCGTCCGGAGTTCGCTCAGAGCTCCAGCGAGACCTGATATTCCGTCAGCCAGGCGTCGAGGTCCAGGGCCAGATCGGTCGCCAGCCGGACCGTCTGCGGGTCGGTGTCCGGCGCGAGCGCGTCGGACAGCGCCCGGCGGTCCAGCAGCGCGAGGGCGGGGGAGGCCGGATCGGCGGCCAGCGCGGCGAGCTCCGCGCGCAGCAGCTGCGGATAGCGCGGGTCCTGCACGATCGGGTAGGGGCTCTTCATCCGGTCGGCGATCTCGGCCGGCAGCACGTCCCGCACCGCGGCCCGCAGCAGGCTCTTCTCCCGGCCGTCGAAGTGCTTCATCGCCCATGGCGTGTTGAAGACGTACTGCACCAGCCGGTGGTCGCAGAACGGCACCCGCACCTCCAGTCCCGTCGCCATGCTCATCCGGTCCTTGCGGTCCAGCAGGATGCAGGCGAAGCGGGTCAGGTTGAGGTACGACACCTCCCGCATCCGCCGTTCGAACGGGTCGGCGTCCGGCAGGTGCGGGACCTCGGCGAGCGCCTCGCGGTACCGGGCCCGCCGGTAGCCGTCCAGGTCGAGCTTGCGGAGCAGCTCGCGGTCCAGCAACTGCTCGCGCGGTCCGCTGCCGGTGCCGCCGAGGCTGCTGAGCACGGCCGCCCACGGGAAGTCGTCGGCGTGCACGAGCCGCGGGTCGTGGAACCAGCGGTAGCCGCCGAACAGCTCGTCCGCCGACTCGCCGGACAGCGCCACCGTGGAGCGCTCGCGCACCCCGCGGAAGAGCAGCAGCAGCGAGGCGTCCATGTCGCCGACGCCGCCCGGCAGGTCGCGGGCGCGCAGGGTGGCGAGCCGCTGGGCCGGGGCGCCGAGGGCGGCGGTGTCCAGCTCGATCACCCGGTGGTCGGCGCCCACGTGCCGGGCGAGCAGCTCCGCGTACGGGCCGTCCAGGGTGGTGCGCACGGCGTCCGGGGCGAAGTGCTCGGACTGGCCGGTGAAGTCGACCGCGAAGGAGCGCACCGGACCGGCGCCGGCGGCGCGCAGGGTGCGGGCGGCCAGGGCGGTGACCGCGCTGGAGTCCAGGCCGCCGGAGAGCAGCGAGCAGAGCGGCACGTCCGACTCCAGCTGGCGGTGGACGATGTCCTCCAGCAGCGCCCGCACGGTGCCGATCGTGGTGGGCAGGTCCTGGGTGTGCTCGCGGGCCTCCAGCGACCAGTAGCGCCGGACCGTGATGCCCTGGCGCCGCACCCGGACCACATGGCCGGGACGCACCTCGACGATGCCCCGGTACGGGGTGACCCCCGGGGTGCGGGCCAGGGTGAGCAGTTCGCGCAGCCCGTCCAGGTCGACCACCGGGCGCACCGCGGGGTGGGCGAGCAGCGCCTTCGGCTCGGAGCCGAAGACCACGCCGTCCGGCACCGGGTGGTAGTGCAGCGGTTTGACGCCCATCCGGTCGCGGACCAGCAGCAGCTCCTCGGTGCGGGCGTCCCAGACCGCGAAGGCGAACATGCCGTTGAGTCGTTCGGCCAGGTGTTCGCCCCACTCCAGGTAGGCGCGCAGCACCACCTCGGTGTCGCTGCGGGTGCGGAAGCGGTGCCCGGCGGCCTCCAGTTCGGCGCGCAGCTCGCGGTGGTTGTACACCTCCCCGCTGTAGCTGAGGGCGGCCAGCATCCGGCCGTCGTGCTCGGCCGTCATCGGCTGGACTCCGCCCGCCAGGTCGAGCACGGCGAGGCGCCGGTGGCCCAGCGCGGCGTGCCGTTCCAGGTGGACGCCGCCGGCGTCCGGGCCGCGGCAGAGCTGGGTGCCCGTCATGGCGTCGAGCACCGCATGTTCCAGGGTCAGGTCACGGTCGTAGGCGACCCATCCGGTGATCCCGCACATCAGCAGGCCTCCCGTTCTTCCGACACTCTTCCGACGCTCCCTTTCCTCCCCCGGCCCCCCGGTGTGTGAGCAAGTCATCACGCTACGTGGTCACTCGTGTCGGCTACAAGACCCCCGTTCACAAATCGAACACGGCCAGATCCTGCCCGATTTCGGGCAGGATCTTTGATCTTTCGACGGGGGGACGCCTAGGCTCCCCACTCGTGTCCAGCTCGCCAGGTCCCTCGCACCCTCATGAAGACCTGCTCGCCCACCTCACCCGGACCAGCCCGCTCGGGCCCCGGGAGGCGGCGCGGGTGGTGGCCGAGGTGCTGGCGTACTTCTCCGAGACCACCGAGGAGTACGTCCGGCGCCGCCACGGCGAACTCCAGGCACGCGGCCTGACCAACGAACGGATCTTCGCCCGGCTCGCCGAGGAGCTGCCGGCCCGCCGGGTCGCGGCGCCCGGCCTCTCGGCCCGGCAGCTGCGCCGCATCGTCTACGGCTGACCGGCCGCCCCCGACCCCGCCGACCTCACCGACCTCACCGACCCAGGAGTCCACCATGTGCGGAATCGTGGCCTACATCGGCCCCAAGGACGCGACGCCCTTCCTGCTGGAGGGCCTCGCCCGGCTGGAGTACCGCGGCTACGACTCCGCCGGCGTGGCCGTCGCCGGACGCACCGGCGGCATCAAGGTCCGCAAGGTCAAGGGCCGGGTCGCCGACCTCGCCGCCGACATCCCCGCCCGCTTCAAGGGCGCCACCGGCATCGGCCACACCCGCTGGGCCACCCACGGCGTCCCCAGCGACGCCAACGCCCACCCGCACCTGGACAACGCCGAGCGCATCGCCGTCGTCCACAACGGCATCGTCGAGAACGCCGACGAGCTGCGGGTGCGGCTCGCCGCCGACGGCGCCGTGTTCCGCTCCGAGACCGACACCGAGGTGCTCGCCCACCTCGTAGCCGCCCACGCCACCGAGGGCGTCGAGCTGGAGGAGGCCGTGCGCGCCGCCCTCGCCAAGGTCGTCGGCACCTACGGCATCGCCGTCCTCGACGCCGAGCGGCCCGACCGCATCGTGGTCGCCCGCAACGGCAGCCCGATCGTGCTCGGCATCGGCGAGAAGGAGATGTTCGTCGCCTCCGACGTCTCCGCGCTGGTCCGCTACACCCGCCAGGTCGTCCACCTGGAGGACGGCGAGCTGGCCACCGTGCGCGCCGACGGCTTCCGCACCTTCACCGAGGACGCCCGCACCACCCACCGTCAGCCGTCCACCGTCGACTGGGAGATCGACTCCTACGACACCGGCGGCTACGAGCACTTCCTGCTCAAGGAGATCCACGAGCAGCCCGGCTCGGTCGAGCGCACCCTCAGCGGCCGGCTCGACGAGCGGTTCGCCACCGCCCACCTCGGCGGCCTCAACCTGGACGCCCGCGAGCTGCGCGAGATCCGCCGGGTCAAGATCCTCGGCTGCGGCTCCGCCTACTACGCCGGCGAGATGGGCGCCCAGCTGATAGAGGAGCTGGCCCGCATCCCCGCGCACAGCGAACCCGCCTCCGAGTTCCGCTACCGCAACCCGGTCATCGAGGCCGACACCCTCTACATCGCGGTCAGCCAGTCCGGCGAGACCTATGACACCCTCGCCGCCGTGCAGGAGGCCAAGCGCAAGGGCGGCCGGGTGCTCGGCGTCGTCAACACGGTCGGCAGCGCCATCGCCCGCGAGTGCGACGGTGGCATCTACCTGCACGCCGGCCCGGAGATCTCGGTCGCCTCCACCAAGGCCTTCACCTCCACCGTCGTCGCCTTCGCGCTGCTCGCCCTGCACTTCGGCCGGATCCACGACCTCTCGCCCGCCGACGGCCGCCGGATCGTCTCCGCCCTCAAGGCGCTGCCCGGCCAGATCCGCGAGGTCCTCGCCCAGAGCGACGAGATCGCCCGCCTCGCCGCCGAGTACGCCGACTCCACCGGGATGATGTTCATCGGCCGGGTGCGCGGCTACCCCGTCGCCCGCGAGGGCGCGCAGAAGCTCAAGGAGATCTCCTACGTGCACGCCGAGGCCTACCCGGCGAGCGAGCTGAAGCACGGCCCGCTGGCCCTGATCAGCCCCGAGCTGCCCACCGTCGCCCTCGTCCCGGACGACGAACTGCTCGACAAGAACCTCACCACCCTCGGCGAGATCAAGGCCCGCTCGGGCCGCGTCCTGGCCGTCGCCCACCGCCGCCCCGAGGCCAGGCTCGCCGACCACTGCATCCTGGTCCCCAGGAGCGAGCCCGAACTGGACCCGCTGCTCCTCAACATCCCGCTCCAGCTGCTCGCGTACCACGCCGCGGTCGCGCTGAAGCGCGACGTCGACAAGCCCCGCAACCTCGCCAAGAGCGTCACCGTCGAGTAGCCGCGGGCACGGTGGAGCCCGGGGACCGGCCGCGTCGCACGCGCCGCTCCCCGGGCCCGATTTCGCGGGAGGGTCAGGCCCGCCGGACGGTCAGCCGGCCGCCCTGCGCACCGCCTCGGCGGCGCGGACGGCGGCCTCGGCCAGCCGGTGGTTCTCCGGACCCAGCGGCAGCGAGGTGAACCGGCGCCGGGTGTAGCCGTAGGCGACGCCACTGCGCGGATCGGCGAAGGACTGCGCACCCGACGCGCCGCTGTGCCCGAAGGCCTCCGGCCCGAGGAACGGGAAGCGCGCGCTCTGCGCCTCGAAGCCGAGGCCGAAGTGGTCCTCCTCGGCGGTCACCACGTCGGTGCCCCGGGTGCTGACCCGCCCGAACTCGGCGATCGTGGCCGGGGTCAGCAGCGGCGCCCGCCCGTCCGACTCCTGCGCCGCCGCGGCATACATCGCCGCCAGGCCCCGGGCGTTGCCCACGCTGCCGGTCGAGGCCGGGCCCTGTGCCCGCACCGACCGGCGGTTGGCGAACTCCACCAGGTCGGTGGGCGGGGTGGCGTTCAGGTTGAAGGCGACCGCCATCAGGCTGTCCGGCGCCGGCGGCGCGGCCGGCCGCCCCGGCACCGGGACCGCCGGAAGGATCGGCAGGTAGCGCGCCTCCAGCTGCTGCGGCAGACCGAGGAAGAAGTCGAGCCCGAACGGCGCCCGGATCCGCTCCTCGAACAGCTCCTGGATCGTGCGACCGGTCCGCCGGCGGACCACCTCGCCGGTCAGCGCGCCGATCACGAAGGCGTGGTAGCCGTAGGCCGTGCCGGGCTCCCAGTAGGGCTTCTGCGCGGCCAGCCGCTCGGCCAGCCGCCGGTCGTCCGCCAGCTCCTCCGGGGTGAAACCGCCCTCGACGCCGATCAGCCCCGAGCGGTGCTCCAGCAGCTGGCGCAGGGTCAGCCCGCCCTTGCCCTCGGCCGCGAACTCCGGCCAATGGCGGGACACCTCCTCGTCCAGCGCGAGCACGCCCTCCTGCACCAGCAGCGCCACCACCAGGTGCGCCGCCCCCTTCGCGGAGGAGTAGAGCGCGAACAGCGAATCGCCCGACACTCCCTCGCCGGCCCAGAGGTCGACCACCCGGCGGCCGTCCAGGTGCACCGCCAGCTGGGCGCCGCCGCCCGCCGGCTCCTCGGCCACCACCGCGGCGAACTCCTCCCGCACCCGCTCGAACCCCGGTGCGACGCTTCCGCCCACGGTGCTTCCGGCTGCCATGCTTCCCCCTCGTCCGCTGCTCCCCGGTGAACGTGATCACCGTCTGCCGGACCGTCAACTGCGTCCGGGGCCGAACTATTCCGGCCCCGGACGGGTGGGCGACGCCGGTGTGTTCGGCTCAGTAGTCGGCGCTGGGGGCGCGGGTGGTGGGGCCGAGGTCGGGCTCGTCGCGGAGTTCCAACGAGCCGCCGTGGTGGGCGAGTTCGAGGACGATGAGGGTGTTTCGGCCCGGCCGCCAGAGCGGCGCCGGGGCGTAGAGGGTGCGCTGCGGGCCCTCGTCGGTGTAGCGGCCGAGCAGGAAGCCGTTCAGCCAGAGCAGGCCGCGGCCCCAGCCCGGGAGGGCGACGAAGGCGTCGGCGGGGGTGTTGCCGGTGCCGCCGCCGGTGTCGTCGGCCGCGTCGAGGTCGGTCTCGAAGCGGTGGAAGACCGGATCGCCGTCGACGGGCTCCGGGCCGTCGTCGTGGAAGGCGAGCGGGCCGAGGTCGGTGAGCGGCAGCGGGCGGATCTCCCAGCCGTGCAGGCGCTGGCGCTCGTGCGAGACACCGCGCCGGATGCCCTTGCGGTCGTCCATCTGGGGGCCGTAGTTGGTACGGCCGAGGGCCTCGACCAGGATGTCCAGGGCGACTCCGGCCGGACCGGTGGCCAGCGGGAGGGCCGCACCCGGGTCGTTGCGGTCCAGCACGCCGAGCGGGCGGCCGTCGGCGAACACCTGCGCCCGGTCGCCGATGCCGTCGACGCGCAGCGGGAGTGCGGGGCGCGGACCGGGGACGCGGGTGCGGTAGTGGATCAGGCCGAAGGACTGGCCGAGGCGCTCCATCGGCTCGGGAGTGGGGCGGTGGACCGGAGCGGACAGGGCGTCGAGGGAGTCGAGCAGCCGGGCCCGGCCGCTCGCGCCGTCGAGCCGGCGGGGCGCCAATCGAGGTGGCCGGGACGGAAGTTCACCCTCCGGCAGCGGGACGTACCTGCCGATGACGGCGCGCAGGGCGTGGAACTTCTCGGTCAGCTCGCCCGCCTCGCCGATCGGCGCGTCGTAGTCGTAGCTGGTGACGGTCGGCTCGTAGCCGGCGGTGTCGGGGCCGGTGCCGGAGTGGTTGGCACCCGCCCAGAAGCCGAAGTTGGTACCGCCGTGCGCCATGTAGAGGTTCACCGAGGCGCCGGTGGCGAGCAGCTCGTCCAGCGACTCGGCGGTCTCCTTGGCGTCCCGGACGTGGTGCGGATCGCCGGTCCGGTCGAACCAGCCGATCCAGAACTCCATGGCCGCCAGCGGTCCTGCGGGCTGTTGGCGGCGCAGCACCTCGAAGCGCTCGGGGGCCCGGGAGCCGAAGGTGGCGGTCGCGAGCAGGCCGGGGATCGCGCCGCCCTGCTGCATGAAGTCCTCGGAGCCGTCGGCGGTGAACAGCAGGCAGTCCACCCCGCGCGCCAGCAGGCCGTCGCGCAGGTGCGCCAGGTAGGCGGCGTCGGTGCCGTAGCTCCCGTACTCGTTCTCCACCTGGACGGCCACCACCGGTCCGCCCCGGCTGCCCAGCAGCGGCAGCAGCTGCGGCACCAGCGCGTCGAACCAGCCGTCCACCGCGGCGAGGAAGGCGGGGTCGGAGCAGCGCAGCCGGATCCCGTCCACGGCCAGCAGCCGGGCCGGCAGGCCGCCGAACTCCCACTCGGCGCAGATGTACGGGCCGGGGCGCAGGATGACGTCCAGCCCGTGCCGCTCGGCGAGCCGGACGAACCGGGCGACGTCCCGCCAGCCGGTGAAGTCCACCTCGCCGTCCGGCAGTTCGTGGAAGTTCCAGGGGATGTAGGTGTCCACCGTGTTGACGCCGAGAGCGCGCAGCCGGGCCAGCCGGTCGTCCCACAGGTCCGGGTGGACCCGGAAGTAGTGCAGGGAGCCGGAGACGATGCGGTGCGGCGCGCCGTTGCGGCGGAAGCCGCCGGCGTCGAAGTCGAGCTCGATCATGCGGACCAGCTTTCGGGGGTGACGCGGGCTTCGGTCGGGTTCTGCTGCGTCGGAAGCCGGCCCCCGGGGCATCGGCCCACCGTGCCGACCCTCGTCCAGCCAGCGTATAACGAGCCGGCACACGGGGTGTTCCAGGTGGCCGCCCCGTCCTAGACTGCTCAGCTCGCACGGCATTACCGACGGGTAGGTAGGTATCCGCGGGTGCCGTCACCGACCGGCAGCAGGCAGGGATGGGAGTCCGGATGGCCGACGAGCGGGTGCACGCCTACGGGGACGACGCGCTGGGGGAGCACGACGCCGTGGCCCTGGCCGCCCTGGTGCGGGCCGGCGAGGTGAGCCCCGCCGAGCTGGCGGCGGCGGCCGCGGCCCGGGCCGAACGGGTCGACGCGGTGCTCGCCCCGGTCGCCTTCGCCGCGCGCGGCGGGCCGTTCGGCGTGCACGGCGCGGGGGCGGACGCGCCGCTGTACGGCGTGCCCAGCTACCTCAAGGACAACACCGACCTGCGCGGCATGCCCACCGGCCAGGGCAGTTCGGCCTTCCGCGCCAAGCCCGCCCGCCGCACCGCCGGCTTCGCCGAGCAGTTCCTCGGCACCGGCCTGTCCGTCCTGGGCAAGACCCGGCTGCCGGAGTTCGGCCTCAACGCCTCCACCGAGTTCGCCGCGGCCCGCCCCGTCCGCAACCCCTGGCGCACCTCGCACTCGCCGGGCGCCTCCTCGGGCGGCGCGGCGGCGCTGGTCGCCGCCGGCGTGGTCCCGATCGCGCACGCCAACGACGGCGGCGGCTCGATACGGATCCCGGCCGCCTGCTGCGGACTGGTCGGCCTCAAGCCCACCCGCGGCCGGATGGTGCCCAACGCCCAGGGCCGCCGGCTGCCCGTCGACCTGGTCACCGACGGCGTGCTGACCCGTTCCGTGCGCGACACCGCCGCGTTCTTCGCCGCCGCCGAACGCCACCACCGCAACCTCGCGCTGCCCCCGCTCGGCCTGGTCCGGGGCCCCGGCACGCGCCGGCTGCGGATCGGCCTGGTGGTGGACTCCCCGACGGCGGCCACCGACGCGCCGACCCGGGCGGTGGTCGAGGAGACGGCCGCCCGGCTCGCCGCGCTGGGCCACCGGGTGACGGAGGTGCGGCTGCCGTTCGGGGAGGAGTTCTCCCGCGACTTCGTCCTCTACTGGGGCTACATCGCCTTCCTGATCGCCGCCACCGGCCGGCTGGTCGTCGACCCCGGTTTCCGGGCGTCCCGGCTGGACGGGCTGACCACCGGCCTGCGGCGGCTCTTCCACCGCGAGTTCGCCCGGGTCCCGGGCGTGGTGCGGCGGCTGCGCGCGGCCGAGCGGACGTACGCGGAGCTGTTCCGCGGCCAGGACGCGATCATGTCGCCGGTGCTGGCGCACGTCGCGCCGCCGATCGGCCATCTGAGCCCGAACGTCCCGTTCGAGGAACTGATCGAGCGGCTCACCCGCTACGTGGCGTTCACCCCGGTCAACAACGTCACCGGCGGCCCCGCCATCGCCCTGCCGGCCGGCGCGAGCCCGGACGGCCTGCCGATCGGCGTCCACCTGTCGGCGGCCCACGGCGAGGAACGGCTGCTCCTGGAGCTCGCGTTCGAGCTGGAGGCGGACCGGCCCTGGCGGCGGATCCAGGACTGACCGCGCCGGCGGGCGGTCAGCCGAGGACCGGGGAGGCGATGGCGCAGGCCGCGCGGACCTCGCGGCGCAGCGGGCCGAGCACGTCGTCGGCGGGCGGGGCGGAAACGTCATCGGCGGGTGCCCCGGGCGCGCCGGGCGCGTCGTCGGGCGGGGCCGGCAGCGGGGTGCCGGTCCGCAGCGCCTCGGCCAGCGCGGCGAGGTCGGCGGCGATGGCGGCGACCTCCTGCGGGGGCGGCGCCGGCACCCCGTGCTCGACCCGCACCCGGGTGGCGGTGGTCGCCTCCACCACCCGCTCCACCGCGATCACCAGCGGCCACCACGCCGCCGCCCGGGTGCCGGTCGGCGGCGGCTCGGTGAGCGCGCGCTGGAACTCGGAGCGGACCGCGGAGAGGTCGCGGTAGAGCCGCCGGCGCCGGCGCGGCCGGGACGGCTGGTCGCGGCCGGGGGCGGCGGCGAAGGCCAGCGCCACGTACCCGGAGGCGTCCGCGACGGCGTCGGCCAGCCGGTCGCCGATCCGGGTGTGCCAGGACTCCGGCCAGCACAGGTAGCCGGCCACCAGGGCGATCGCGCAGCCGATCAGTGAGTCGTACAGCCGGGGCAGTACCAGCCCGAAGCCCTGGTGGTTGAGCAGGTCGGAGAGCAGCAGGATGACGGGGGTGATGGCCGCCGTCTGGAACGCGTACCCCTTCGCGGAGAACGCCGGGATCAGCGTGGCCAGCAGCGCCACGGTCGGCACGTCCCACCAGCCGCGCGGCACCTCGGCGAGCACCGGGACGGCGATCAGCAGCCCGAGGGCGGTGCCGAAGGCGCGCAGCACGGCGCGCGAGAACACCGAGCCGAAGTCCGGCTTCAGGACGAAGGTGACGGTCAGCGCGACCCAGTACGAGCGGGGCACCGGCAGCACCGAGACCAGCACCTGGGCCAGCCCGATGCACAGCGCCAGCCGCAGGCCGTAGCGCCAGGACGCGCCGGACAGCAGCGCCGCCCGCGTCGCGCGCCGGGCCCGCTCGCCGGGGGCTGCGGGGCGCCCCCGGTCGGGGTCGGCGTCGGCGCGCCCGGGCTCGGCGTCGACGGCCGCCGCGTACCGCAGGGCCTGGTCCAGGGCCCGTTCGGAGGGGCCGGTGGGCGGTGGCAGGGTGAGGAAAGCGGCGGGGTCCTCGCCCGGTGCGGGGGCGGCCCGGCCGCGTTCGACGGCGTCGGCGAGCGCCAGGACGGCGGCCGGGTAGGCCTCCGGCAGCGGGCCGAGCCGGGCGACCGGGCGCAGTTTGGCGGCGGAGGCCGCCTCGACGACCGGTATCAGCGCGTTGAGCCGGGCGATCAGCCGGGCCAGTCCGGGCGAGCGGCCGTGCCGGCGGGTGCGGTGGGCGAGCAGCAGGTCGTACGAGGCGTTCAGCGACTGGGTGACGGCGAGGCGCCGTTCGTCGTGCTCCGGGGTGCCGGCGGCGCGGACGAAGGCGGCGACCGCCCGGTAGCTGCCGGCCACCGCCGTCCGCTCCGGCAGGCCGCCGCGCAGGGGCCAGGCGAACAGGGTGAGCAGCAGCACCACGGCCCCGCCGGCGAGCAGCAGCAGCGGCGCCGTCCACCACGGGTGCGGCATCGGCAGGCCGGCGCCGACGACGGCGTTGAGCAGGAGCAGCAGGCCGCAGACGGAGGCGACCGAGCCGATCGAGGAGATCATCCCGGAGACCAGCGCGACCAGCGTGAGGACGGCGACGGCCGTCCAGTCGCGCCCGAACACCAGGGCGCCGAGGGCGATGCCGGCGGCGCCGAACAGCTGCGGCACGGCGATGTTGAACACCCGCATCCGGTAGGCGTCGGCGGTGTCGCCGATGACGGCGGACAGCGCGCCCATCGACGCCAGCGCCCCGTACGCGGGCCTGCCCGCCGCCAGCCCGACGGCCAGCGGCGCCGCCAGGGCGACGGCGGCCCGGGCCACCGCCGCCCACGGGACGGGCGCCGGCTGTGGCCGCATCCCGGCGGTCAGCCACTTCGGGGGTGAGAGCCGGCCGGCCGGCGTGTCCTGTGCCATGGCGTCAACCTACGGCGCCCGCGCACCCCGCCCCGGCCACGGCACGCGCGGGCGTTCCGGGAGCCGACACGCTGCCGGGCCGCGTCAGGCGGAGGCCGCTGCGGGGGCCGGGAACGGGGCGTCGGCCGGGCGGGGCGTGGAGGGCAGGTCACGGGTGCGGCCGACGGGGGAGAGGAGCAGGACGAGCGCCGCCAGCGGCACTCCGGCGGTGGTGATCCACAGCGCGGGGCGCAGTCCGAGCACGGTGCCGAGGACACCGGCCAGCAGCGCGCCGAGCGGGATGGTGCCGTAGCTGAGCACGGCCCCGCCGGCGCTGATCCGGCCGAGCAGCTCGGGCGGGCAGTAGCGCTGCTGGAAGCCCGACTTGATGATGTTCCCGGCCACCACGCCGACCGAGATGCCGAACCCGCCGACGGCGTAGTAGAGCACGCCCGCGCCGGGACCGGTGAGCGGGATCAGCAGGGCGGACGAGCACAGGCCCAGTTCGAAGAGGATCATCGCGCGCGCCGTGCCGATCCGCGCGGAGACCCGGCGGGCCACGAAGGCACCGAGCACGCCGCCGCTGCTGACCGTCGCGATCAGGGCGCCGACGGTGCCCGGTGCGAGGCCGACCTCGCGGACCAGGAAGGCGACCTGGATCGACTGGTAGCCCATCAGCGCCAGGTTGGACGCGCCGGCGAACAGGGCGAAGGTGCGCAGCCAGGGGTCCCCGGTGAGCAGCCGCAGGCCCTCGCCGACCTCGCGGCGCAGCGAGCGGTCGGCGGCGGGCTCGTGCGGTGTCTCACGGTGCCGGATCCGGCCCAGGCAGAGCAGCGAGACCAGGAAGGTGGCGGCGTTGGCGAACATGCCGTTGGCGGCGCCGGCGAGTTGGGCGATCAGGCCGCCGGAGCCGAGGCCGGCGATCTGGGCGGCGGAGGCGCTGCCGTGCAGCTTGGCGTTGCCCTCGGGCTGGTCGGCGGGGGACAGCAGGTCGGGCAGGTAGGCGGTGTAGGCGGTCTGGAAGAAGACGGCCGCGGTGCCGGTGAGCAGCGCGACGGCCAGCAGCAGTCCGACGCTGAGCCGGCCCGCCCACCCGGCGACGGGCACGGCGGCGAACAGGACGAGCGAGACGGCCGCGGCGGCCAGCATGACCGGGCGGCGCCGTAAGCGGTCCACCCAGACGCCGGCGGGCAGACCCATGACCAGCCAGGGCGCCCAGGAGGCGGCGCTGAGCAGGCCGATCTCGAAGGTGGAGGCGTGCAGTTCGGAGACGGCGATCAGCGGCATGGCGACGCCGGTGACGGAGGCGCCGAACTTGCCGGCCGTCTCGCCGCACCAGAGCAGCCGGAAGTCGCGGTGGCGGCGCAGCAGGCTGCGGGGGGCGGTGGCGTCGCGCTTCATTCGGCGGCCCCTTCCCGGCCCTCGGTGTCCCGGGTGTCCTCGGCGCTCGCGGTGTCCTCGGTGCTTGCGGTGCTCGCGGTGCCTCCGGGTTCGCCGGGGCCCGGGGGCTGCGGGCGGCGCGGGAAGGACTGGAGCTGGACGACGACCGGCAGCGCCGTCGGGTCCGGCTCGGCGTCCGGGTCCGGACGATGGCGCTGGACGACGGCGAACAGCTCGTCGTTGAGCGCCCGGAGCTGGGCCGGCGTCAGCCGCAGCCGGCTCCAGTCCGAGATGGTGCCGGCGCTGCGCCACTCGTCCGGCCAGTCCTCGGTGATGTAGGTGTTGATCCGGCTGAAGTACTGGCCGACGAGTTCGTGCAGGTAGAGCGAGACCGCGCCGCGGGAGTCCGGGTCGTCCCGGAAGTCGGTGGTGTTGAGCTGGTTGGTGACGGGAACGCGCCGCCACCAGCGCTCGCGCTTGGTGCCGCGGCCGGTCTCCTCCTCGATGAACCCGTGCTCGGCGAGGTGGCGCAGGTGCCAGCTGACGGTGCCGGTGTTCTCGCCGAGCCGCTCGGCGAGCCGGGTGGCGGTGGCCGGGCCGTCGAGGTTCAGCAGTTCGAAGATCTTCATCCGCAGCGGGTGCGCGAGCCCGCGCAGGCTGCGCGCGTCCAGGCGGCGCATCGGCCGGTCGGGCGTGCCGGGCGTCGTGGGGTTCTCCTCGGTGGGCATGACGGAATCGTAAGATGCAGAGAGTTCTCTGCATAGGGGTCTCTGCAGAGAACTCTCTGGAAGTGGTGGGCGGCTACCGCTCGACGGTTCCCGTGTGTCGGGCCAGGGCCTCGCGCAGCCGGGTCAGCCGTGCGATCTCCGCGTCCAGGGCGGCGAGGCGCTGCTCGATCACCGGGGCGAAGGTGTCCGGACCGAAGTCCCCCTCGGACGCGCAGCTGCGCGGCGGGTCCGCGGCGAGCAGGTCCAGCCGGTGCGCCCGGCTGGCGAGGTCCTCGACGGTCAGCCCGAGGGCCAGCAGCGCCCGGATCACCCGCACCCTGGTCACCGTGTCCGGTCCGTACTCGCGCTGCCCGGCGGCGGTGCGCACGGGCGGCGGCAGCAGGCCGCGCTCCTCGTAGAAGCGCAGCGCCCGCGGTGTGGTGCCGGCCGCCGCCGCCGCGTCCCCGATCCTCATCCGTCCCGTCATCCGCCCCTCCCCGAGCGTCCCTGCCTACAGCTCCACGACCATGGCGCCGAAGACGTCACCGTCGATCAGCCGGGACAACGCCCCGGGCGCCTGCCCGATGCCCGGCAGGACCGTCCGGGGGACGGCCAGCTCGCCGGCGCGCAGCCAGCCGCCGAGCCGCTCGAGCCACTCCGGCTCCAGCTCCGCGTACCGCTGCCCGCTGACGCCGTGCACGGTGACGCTGCGGGTGAGCAGCCGGAAGGTGTCCACCACGGCCGGCGCGTCGGCGCCGCGCCGGGCCGGGTCCATCTGCCCGGCCAGCGCCCCGATCAGCGCGAACCGCGCGCCAGGACGGGCGGCGTCGACGGCCGCCGTCAGCTGCTCGCCGCCGACCATGTCCAGCAGCACGTCGACGCCGTCCGGGGCGGCCTCGGCGAGCTGCCCGGCGATCGGCCCCGCCCCGCGCACCAGCACGGTGTCGTAGCCGAACTCCTCGGTCAGCCGCCGCGCCTTGGCGGCCGAGCCGGCGGTGCCGATCACCCGGGCCGCCCCGAGCAGCCGGGCCATCTGCCCGGACACCGTGCCGACCGCCCCCGCCGCGCCGGTGACCAGCACGACGTCCCCCTCCCGGACCCGCGCCGCCCGGGTCAGCGCGCCGTAGCCCGCGAGGCCGGGGGAGAGCAGGGCGAGCGGGTCGGGGAAGCCGTCGGCCACCCGGGTGAACGCGGCGGCCTCGGCCACCGCGTGGTCGCGCCAGCCGAGCAGGTGGGTGACCAGGTCGCCGGGCCGCAGCGGTCCGCCGGCCGGTGCGGCCAGCACCTCGCCGAGGGCGGGCCCGGCCAGCACGTCGCCGGGGCGGATGGTGAAGGGCGCGTCGGCGACGTCGCCGCCGATCAGGGTGCGCAGACCGGGGAAGACCAGGAAGGCCCGGTTGCGGACGAGCACCTCGTCCGGGCCCGGCGCGGCGAGCGGGCCCTCGACCAGGGCGAAGCTCGCGGGGGTGGGCAGACCGGCGGGCTCGGCGACGAGCCGGATCTCGCGGACGGTACTGGGGAAGGACGGCATCAGTGGACTCCAGGGCGTGCGTCGGGGCGGTGGCACGGCGGCCGTCCGGCCGCGCGGTGCGGGGACGCTAACCCCTGCCCCGCGCGTCAGGGGCAAGTCCGTCACCGCGCCTGCGATCGCCCGGCGGGCCGTCCGATGATCTTCTAGAGTCACGTCCGGTGTGACCGTACGACCGCACCGCCACACACCTGCACGCCCGCACACCTGCACGACCGCAAAGCCGCACGACCGTACGACCGCACGCACCGGCACCACGGAAAGGCAGCACCACCATGACCGAGCAGCAGGCACCCACGCCCCTCCGGCCCGTCGACGAGGACTGGCGGACCGCCCTGGTCGTCGTCGCCCACCCCGACGACATGGAGTACGGCGGGGCCGCCGCCGTCGCCCGCTGGACCGACCAGGGCAAGAAGGTCGTCTACGTGATGGCCACCAGCGGCGAGGCCGGCATCGACGGCATGGACCCCGAGCACTGCGCCCCGCTGCGCGAGGCCGAGCAGATCGCCTCCGCCGCCCTCGTCGGCGTCGACACCGTCGAGTTCCTCGGCCACCCGGACGGCGTCGTCGAGTACGGCCTGCCGCTGCGCCGCGACATCGCCCGCGTGGTGCGCCGCCACCGTCCGGACATCGTCATCACCAGCAACTTCCGCGAGACCTGGGGCGGGGTCTTCCTCAACCAGGCCGACCACATCGCCGTCGGCCGGGCCACCCTGGACGCCGTGCGGGACGCGGGCAACCGCTGGGTCTTCCGCGAGCTGGTCGACGAAGGGTACGAGCCCTGGGACGGGGTCAAGCAGATCTGGGCGGCCGGCTCGCCCGAGTCCGGGCACGCGGCGGACACCACCGAGCACTTCGACCGCGGCGTCGCCTCGCTGGAGGCCCACAAGGCCTACCTGGCCGGCCTCGGCGGCGCGATGGCGGACGCCCGGGGCTTCCTGGAGGGCGTCGGCCGCGGCGCGGGCACCCGCCTCGGGACGCGCTTCGCCGTCGCCTTCGAGGTCTTCCCGCTCCGCTAGAGCGTCGAGTCGCCCGGGGAGCGGGCCGCCGAGCGGGCCGGGTTGCGGCGCAGGGCGAGGATCGTGAGGTCGTCCCGGCGGCGGCCGCGGCTGTGGCGGCGGACGTCCTCGTCGACGGCCTCGGGGAGGGTGTCCGGAGTGTGCCCGGCCAGGGCGGGCAGTCGCTGCTCGACCGGGTAGAAGACGCCGCTGCCGTCCGCGGCCTCGGTGACCCCGTCGGTGAACAGCAGCAGCGTCCCGTCGGCGGGCAGGTCGAACCACTGGACGGTGCGCACCTCTCCGGCGAGGTCGGCGAGCCCGAGCGGGACGCCGGGCGCCAGCGGGACGGCCGTCGCGCGGTCGCCGATCAGCAGGTACGGGGCGAGGTGGCCGCAGTTGACCGCCTGGACGGCGGCGGTGCGGTCCAGGCAGAACACGGTGGCGGTGACGAAGCGCTCGGCCTCGCCGCTCTGCGCCGCGTACGTGTTGTGCCGGGTGACCGCGTCCTCCAGGGCGAGGACGACGTCGGTGAGCGCCGGCTCGCGGAAGGCCGCCTCGCGGAAGGCGCCGAGCACGGCGAAGCCGGTGCCGATCGCGGGCAGGCCCTTGCCCTGGACGTCGCCGATGACCACCCGGGTGCCGTACGGCGTCTCGGCGATGTCGTAGAGGTCGCCGCCGACCATGGCGTCCTCCTCGATCGGCCGGTAGCAGCCGTGCAGCAGCACGTCGGAGGTCAGGGCGGGCAGCGGGCGCAGCAGCTGGCGCTGGAGGGCGACGGCGCTCTGCCGCATCCGGTGCAGGTCGCGCTCACGCTGGATGCGGCGCGCGCACAGCGCCACGGCGACGCCCGACGAGCCGACGACGGTGGCCACCGTCAGTGCCCGGCCGTTGACCGACTCCGGGGGGAAGAACACCGAGCTGATGATGATGACGCCGGTGACCCAGACGGCGGCGGCGACGGTCTGGGCGAGCGTGCCCAGACCGGCCAGCAGCGCGGGGACGAACACCAGCAGCAGGACCAGCCGGGCGCTGGTGCCGCCCGCCGCCTGCGCGGCCAGCACGAGCACGGTGGCCAGCAGGACGGCGAGGACGACGGTCCGGTTGGCGGGCGTGCGCAGCGCCCCGGCGCTCCCGGGACCCCCGCGTGTCCCGTGCTCGGCCATCCTCGCCTCCCAGGTGATCGTTCCCAGGCTCACCGGTCGGGGCGTGCGTCGCAACCGCGCACGCCCCTGGTGGCCGCGCAGCAGCCGGTGGGCGGCGAGCAGGACGACGAGCAGGCCGAGCGCGAGCAGCAGCCACAGCTGGTAGCGCACCGCCGTCCGCCAGACGGTGCCGACATGGGCGCCGGCCAGGTACCCGAGGGTGGCCCACACGCCCACCCACAGCGCCGCGCCGAGCACGTTGAACACCTGGAACCGGGGCCACGGCATGCCGCTCGTCCCGGCGATGATGCCGTTGGTCTGCCGCAGCCCGTCGAAGAACCGGGCGACCGTCACCACCTTGCCGCCGTGCCGCTCGAAGAACACCTCGGCGCGGGCCGTGCGCTCCGGCGTGAGCCACACGTACCGGCCCCAGCGGTGCACGAAGGCGCGCCCGCCGGTGCTGCCGATCAGATGGCCGAGGGTGTTGCCGAGCACCGCCGCCGCGAAGGCGATCGCCACCACGGCGGCGAGGTCCAGGTGGCCGGCGCCGGCGAAGACGGCGGCCAGCACCAGGACGGTCTGCCCGGGCGCGGGGACCGCGCAGTTGTCGAGCAGGACGAACAGGGCCAGCGCCGGGTAGCCGTAGTGCTCCAGCAGCGGCGCGAGCGCGGCCAACGGCCCCGGCAGCGCCGGGGCGCCGTCGGCCGGGGCGGCCAGGGCGCCCAGGGCAGCCGGGGCAGCCGGGAGCGGCACGGCTCACCGCCGCGGGCCGCGGGGGCACGGGGCGGTGGCCGGTGGCGTCAGTGGATCGCCTCGCGGGGTTCGATGTTGCAGTCCGGACCGGGGTAGATCAGGCCCGTGTGGCCGTCCTCGAAGCGGACCACGTACGGCGGCTGGCCGTCCTGGCCGCGCACCTCGACGATCTCGCCCTTCTGGTCGGTCATGCCCACCGCCCGGCTGTGGATGTGGAGCTGGTCGCCTACTGCTGCGTGCATGGTCGTGCTCCTCGCGGTGTGTGCGGACGCCGGGACCGGCGGGGCGGCCGTTGCCCCGTTCCTCTGTCTCCACTGTGCTTCCGGCCCGCCCCGGCCGCAACGGCTCGCCCGGCTCCGCCGCGGCCCGCCGTGAACCGCGGCGACCCGTCGGGACGCGCCGGGGCCTGCTCCGGGCGGCGCGGGCTCAGTGCGGGCCGAGCTGCTCGACGAGGTAGCCGCGGACCAGCCGCTTGCATTCGGCGATCATCGCCGGGTCGCCCTGCGGATCGCTGCGGAAGGCGAGCTTGAGCACCGCGTCCGCCGCCTCCAGGGCGACCCGCAGGCCGAGGGTGAGGGCCACCGGGTCGGCCGCCGCGAAGAGTTCGCCGCCGAGCGCCTGGAGCCGCAGCGCGACCGCCGTGTTGTTGTCCACCTCGGTGTCCAGCAGATGCCGGTCGTCCCGGACGCCGCTCGGCGCGGCCGGGCCGGCGAACCCGAAGTCCACCTGCCCGAAGCCGGGGACCGTGCGCTTCATCGCGAC
Source organism: Kitasatospora sp. NPDC057965 (assembly GCF_042887135.1). NCBI lineage: Bacteria > Bacillati > Actinomycetota > Actinomycetes > Kitasatosporales > Streptomycetaceae > Kitasatospora > Kitasatospora sp. NPDC057965. The sequence continues at coordinate 28,275 of NZ_JBHVPZ010000046.1, read as the reverse complement.
GAACTCCTCCACCGCGAGGTCGGTGAACCCGGCGGGGCCGGTGGGCGGATCGGCCCGCAGCCGGTCGTCGAGCCGGTCCAGGTAGTGGTCGAGGTTGCGGCCGGCGAGCGCGGCCAGCAGGTCCTCCTTGCCCGCGAAGAACTGGTAGAGCGTGCCGATCGGCACCTGCGCGCGCTGGGCCACCTCCTTGGTGGTGAGCGCCGCTGCCCCGGCCTCGTCGAGCAGCGCGGCGCAGGCGTCCAGGATCCGCTCGTAGCGCTCCTGGCTGCGCTGCTGCACCGGCCGCCGCCGCCCGGCGCCGGTCCGCCCGGGGGCCGGGTGACTCCTCGTGTCCGCGCTCATGGGGCCACTGTGCCGCATCGGCCGTTCGCCGGGCCAATTGCGCGGGGCCGTCCTCGGGACGGTCCCCGCAGGTCCGGCGCAGGCCATAGGCTCTGCGCTGATCACCAGGGGCAGGGAGAGGGAGACATGGGGCAGAAGATCATCCGGTTCTCGGACCTGACCGGCCGGCACGCGGAGGAGGACGACGGCCTGGTGCGGATCGTCGTGCGGGAGCACCCCGAGCTGGTCGACGGTCCGGTCGCGATCGAGGCGCTGCCCGGGGAGCTGGCCGGGATCGCGGACCTGGCGCTCGACCTGGTGACGGTCGAGCTGCACCACCCGGACGGGGACGAGCCGGAGACCGTCGTGATGACCGTCGAGGCGTTCGACCGGCTGGCCACGGTCGCGCCGATGGCCGAGGTGCTGCGCGGCGCCGAGCGGGCCGCCCTCGCCGTGCCGGGCCCGGGTGCGCCGGCCGTCGCCGCCACCGCCCGCGAGCGGGTCAACTACGCGAGCCTGGAGCACGCCGGGCGCCCCCACAAGGGCCGCACCACCGACGCCGAGAAGCAGCTCGTCCGGCAGCACCTGGACGAGATCAACGAGCGGCTGGCCGCCGAGGGTGTCCGCACCGTCGACCTGGCCAACGCCGAGCACGTCACCCGCTACGGCCTGGAGGACCTGGCCCGCGAGCGCGGCGCCACGCTGGGCTGACGCCCGCACCGGTCGCGGCGGCGGCCCGGCAGGTGCCGGCCCGCCGCCGCGACCGGAGTCGGTTCCGCCGCGCTACCGCGCCTGCTCCTGCGGCCAGTCGACCGACGGGGCGGGGAACCAGGTGTGGCCGTGGCGGCGCCAGGCGGGCGCCTGCGCGGCGAGCCGGGCACGCAGGTCCTCCCAGGCACGGGCCGGGCCCGCCGTCCAGGCCCGCTCGGCCAGGCCGGGGAGCCGGGGCAGCAGGAGGAAGGACAGGTCGTCGGCGTCCTCGACGGTCTCGCACCAGACCGCGGCCTCGAACCCGGCGACGTCGTAGCCGGGGTCGTCGTCGATGCCCGGGATCGGGGCGGTGCAGGCGTCGCGGACGGTGTGCGGCGGGTAGATCGGGTGGCCGAGCCGCGCCCGGCGCTCCTCGGCCTCGCCGTCGACGGCCTCGGCGTAGCGCCGGTCGAGGTAGGCGCGGCCCCGCGCGGACACGACGACCGCGGCGCGCTGCTCGCCCATCCGGGCGGTGTCCGTGGCGGACTCCCGTTCGGACGCGACGATCAGGTCGACGACCTGTGGCGGGAGCATGGCGAGGAACGGGTGCGCGGGGTCCGGTGCGAGTTCCGGGTCGATCCACAGCTGCACCGCCTCGGCGGGGCCGCCGGGCGCGCGGACGGTCTCCTGCCAGCCGATCGGCTCCTTGCCGTGCGCGCGGACGCGCTCGCGGACGCGGACCACGAAGTCGTGGTGGTCCCGGTCCGGCATGCCGAAGGCCTCGTCGCCGCCGATGTGGACGAACCGCCCGGGCGTCAGCGCGGCGACCTCGGCGAGCACCTCGTCGACGAACCGCCACACCTCGGGGCGGGCGGGCTCCAGCCACAGCGGCCGGAACTCCCCGGCGAGGAAGCGCGCGAGCCGCTCCTCGGCCGAGCGCGGCAGCGAGCCGGTGTCCTGCGAGCTCAGCTCGGGGCAGGCGGTGATCGCGGCGGTGCTGTGGCCGGGCATGTCGATCTCGGGTACGACGGTGACGAACCGGGCCGCCGCGTACGCGACGAGCTCGCGGTACTGCGCCTGGGTGAAGTAGTCCGCCGGGTCCAGGCCGCGGGTGAGTTCGGGCCGGGCCGTGATCTCCAGCCGCCAGGCCTGGTCGTCCGTCAGGTGGAGGTGCAGCACGTTGAGCTTGTAGCGGTCGAGCAGGTCGATCACCCGCCGCACGTCGGCGGCCGGGAACGCCGTGCGCGCGACGTCGAGCGACAGGCCGCGCCAGGCGAGGGCCGGGCCGTCGGCGGCCTCGATCGCGGGCAGTTCGATGCCCTCGGCCGTGGCGGGGAGCTGCTCGGCGAGGGCGACCAGCGTGGTGAGACCGCGGTGCACGCCCGCCGGGGAGGCGCCCGTCACGCGGACCCCCTCGGGGCCGACGGTGAGGGTGTGGCGCTCGGCGCCGGGGTCGTCGCCGGTGGCGCAGATCCCGCGGGCGGCGGGGACCGCGGTGACACCCGGGTCGGCGGCGTCGACGGCCAGCAGGACCGCCTCCGGCCCGGCCATGCCGGTGCGGGGCCGGCCGAGTTCCAGACCGGTCTCGGCGGCGATGCGCTCGACGAAGAGCCCGGCGGGACCGAGCAGGTCCTCGGTCGCGACGACCACGGGCGTGCCGGGGCGCAGGGCGAACGTCCCCGCGCCCCGGACGGCCGAGCGGGGGACGGGGAGGATGTGGCGCAGCGCGGCGTCGGCCGGTGCGGGCATGGCGGTCTCCTTCTTCGGGTCGGTCCGCTCCGACGGAGCGGCCGCGGGACCGGATGCCGGTCCGGTCCGGTCCCGCGGCGGGATGCCCCCGTCACGTCGCACGATGACGCGCCGACGTGACGGGGGTGCGGCCTGCGGCGCTCAGGTGCCGGGCGTGACCGTGACGGTGTGGCCGGGGTCGGCGACGGAGGTCGCGACGCGGAGCGTGAACGCCCCGCTCTCGGTGACCCAGGCGTGCGCGTCGACGTCCCAGTGCTGGAAGGCGCGCGGGGCGATCTCCAGGCGCGCGCGCACCCGTCCGCCCGCGTCCGCGCGCACCGCGGCGAACCCGGCGAGCCAGGCCACCGGCCGCTCGACGGCCGAGCCCGGGCGCGAGAGGTAGGCCTGGAGGACCTGCTTGCCGGGCCGGGAGCCGGTGTTGACGACGTCCGCCTCCACGACGAGGCCGTCCCCGGCGGCGGTGACGGCGGGCTCGCCGATCTCCCAGGTGGTGTACCCGAGGCCGGAGCCGAACGGCAGCGCGGGCGCGGGGCCGCCGTCCTGTTCGCGCTTGAGCCAGGCGCGGTAGCCGATGTGCAGGCCCTCGGGGTAGGCGAGCCGGCCGTCCTGGGGCTCGACGGTCCACACCGGGACGTCCTCCTCGCGGGCGGGCCAGGTGGTGGGCAGGCGCCCGCCGGGCTCGCGGGCGCCGGTGAGGACGTCGGCGAGCGCGTCGCCGAACTCCTGGCCGGGGAACCAGGACAGGACGACCGCGGCCACCTCGTCGAGCCACGGCATGATCACCGGGGCGCCGGAGTTGACGACCACGACGGTGCGCGGGTTGGCCTCGCGGACGCGGCGGACGAGCTCGTCCTGGCCCTCGGGGAGGGTGAGGCGCGGCCGGTCGAAGCCCTCGGACTCGATGGCCTCGGTGGTGCCGACGACGACCACGGCGACGTCGGCGGCAGCCGCCGCCCCGACCGCCCGGCGCAGCTCCTCGGCGGGGTCGCCGAACACGTCCTCGGTGCCGAGCAGGACGAGGCCGAAGGGGTAGCCCCCCATGAGCGACGGGCGGTACGTCAGGCGCAGCTCGACCGTCCGGCCGCGGGTCAGCTCGCGGGAGACGGTGACGGAGGGCGGGTTCATGACGGCGGTGAGGGGGTCCTCGCCGGTGGGCGAGAGTTGCTCGGCGGCTGCCGTCTCGCCGTCGATGTCGAGCGTGAACCCGCCCACGCCGGCGAAGCCGAGGTCGTGGCGGCCGTCGCGCTCGGCGGTGACGCGGGTGGTCAGCTCGATGCGCGCGGCCCGGGCCAGCCGCGGGTCGCCGAGCCAGGCGAGGCGTCCGGAGGGGGTGGTGTCCTCGGCGAAGACGGTGCCGTCCTGGTCGAGGTAGCGGACGTGGACGCCGGGGGTGCCGGTGATCGGGTCGGTGACCTGGCCGCGGGTGAAGGGGTGCAGCTCGTCGGCCGGGGGCAGGCCGGGGGCGAAGGTGACGTTGGCGTCGCCGAAGGCCCGGCGCAGGCCGTCCAGCGGGGTGACGACGCCGCGCGGGAACACCGCCGCCGAGCCGCCGCCCTGGGCGCGGGCGCGCCGGGCGTGCTGTCCGAGGACGGCGACCGTCAGCCCGTCCCGGGGCTCGACCGGGAGGGTGCCGTCGTTGCGGGCCAGCACCATGCCGTCGGCGGCGGTCTCGCGCAGCAGCTCCGCGATCGCGGCGTCCTCCCACGGCTGGACGGCGATCGCCTCGGGAGCGCCTTCGAGGGCGCCGACGCGGGAGGCGAGCAGCAGCAGCCGGGCGACCTTCTCGTCGATCGCGGCCTCGGGGACGCGGCCCTCCTTGACGGCCTCGACCAGTGCCTCGCCCCAGGGGCCCTGCGGGCCGGGCATCACGAGGTCCTGCCCGGAGGCGGCCGACGCGTCGGTGTCGTGCACCGCGCCCCAGTCGGAGACGACGACGCCGTCGAAGCCCCACTCGTCCTTCAGCGGGTCGCGCAGCAGCGGGTTGGCGGACATGGGCGCGCCGTTGACGCCGTTGTAGGCCGACATGACCAGCCACGCCCCGGCCCCGACCATCCGCTCGAACGGCGCCAGGTAGAGCTCCCGCAGGGTGCGCTCGTCGGCGTGCACGTCGACGGTGAAGCGGTCGGTCTCGGAGTCGTTGGCGACGTAGTGCTTCGCGGTGGTCGCCACGCCGTGCGCCTGCACGGCGCCGACGTAGGCGGCGCCGAACTCGCCGGTGAGGTACGGGTCCTCGCTGAAGGCCTCGAAGTGGCGCCCGCCGCGGGGCGAGCGGTGGAGGTTGACGGTGGGGCCGAGCACCACGTCGACGTTCTTGGCGCGCGCCTCGGCGGCGATCAGGGCGCCGAGCCGGCGCACCTGCTCCAGGTCCCAGGTGGCGGACGCGGAACTGGCCGACGGCAGGCTCGCCGAGGGGTCGCGGTCGTCCACGGCGGCGCCGCGCACACCGGTCGGGCCGTCGGAGACGACGATCGGGCGCAGGCCGACGGCCGGCTCGTCCTGCAGGGACCAGACGGAGCCGCCGGTCAGCAGGCGGACCTTCTGTTCCAGGGTGAGGCGCTCGACGAGAGCGGTGAGGTGCGGGGAGGCGTGCATCGTCAGGTCCTTTCGTGGCGGGGGGTCGAGGGGGTGGGGCGGGGCGGTGGTCAGCGCGCGCCGCTGATGCGCAGGACGGCGAGGGCGCCGAGGCCGGAGATCACGAAGACCGCCGGGTAGAGCGCGCCGTAACCGCCGAAGGTGTGCACGATGGCCGCGGCCACGACCGGTGCGACGGTGGTGGGCAGGGTCGCGGCGAGGTTGAGGACGCCGAGGTCCTTGCCGAAGTCGTCGGGGTCGGGCAGCAGGGTGCTCATCAGCGCCTGGTCGACCGAGATGAAGGCACCGAAGCCGGAGGCGGCCACGAAGGTGGACAGGGCCAGTCCCAGGACCGACGGAAGGGCCAGCGGGATCAGCGCGCCGGAGGCGATGACCAGCCCCGCGCCGAGGACGACGGGCTTGCGCCGGCCGATCCGGTCGGAGAGCGGGCCCGCGACGGCGGTGGAGATGATGATGCCGGGCAGGGAGACCAGTCCGATCAGGGGCACCGTCCGCGCCGCGTCGTCGAGCGACATCCCGACGTAGTCCTGCGCCAGGTAGAGCTGGTAGGTGCTCAGCATCGTGTATCCGCCGAACAGCAGGATCCGTCCGGTGAAGCCCCAGAAGAAGTCGCGGTGGCGCACCGGGTTCACCCAGAACGCGGCGAGGAAGGCGCGCGTCGAGAAGGGGCGGCGCGGTTCGGCCCGGTTGTCCCGGTCGGGGACGAGGGCGACGAACAGGACGATGCCGAGCAGGACGACCCCCGCCATCACGGCGTAGCCGAGCGGGATGGCGTCGGCGAACAGCGACCCGAGGATCGGGCCGAGGGCCGAGCCGAGCACGATCCCGAGCCCGACGCCCATCGAGAACCGTCCGCGCAGCCGCTCGGGGACCCGGTCGGGCAGGAGCGCGGAGAACGGCCCCTGGAAGGCGTTGAACCCGAACTGCACCAGCATGTAGCACACCGCCAGCACGGCCAGGTTCGGTGCGAGGCCCGCGGTGAGCAGGGCGCTGGCGCCCACCAGTGCGCCGGCGAGCATCCATGGTCTTCGGGAGCCGAAGCGGCTGCGGGTCCGGTCGGACAGGACGCCGGCGATCGGCTGGGCGAGCATCGCGGCCACCGCGCCGAGGGCGTTGATCATCGCGAGGTTGCCGGTCTTCGCGTCCGGGTCCATGTGCTCGACCTGGAGCGCGGCGTAGTACATCGCGACGCCGTAGGCGACCGGGGCCGCGGCCGCGACGAACGGGGCGGTCCGGAACAGGCGCCGCAGGTCCGCCGGCACGGCGCGGGACGGCTGTTCCGCCGCACCGTCGACTGGTGGTGACGAGTCGTGGGCCGATCGGGGATCAGCGTGCACGGACATCCTTGCCTCCGATGCGGGGGAGCGGGCCGGGCGGGGGAGGAGGGTCGGCCCGGTGCGAGAGGGCGCGCCCGACGAGCACCGCTCGTGGTCGTTCACGTTCGCGCCAGCCATAAGTTACCACCATGGTGGTAACGTTTGGGAAGAGTTCAGAGGGCGGCGATACTGGAGCGATGGGGATGAAGCGCGGCACCTACCGGACCGGACGAGAGCGCGTCGAACGCATCCTCGACGCCGCCCACGAACTGTTCGTCGACCCCGGCTACCGAGCCACCTCGCTGCGCGCCATCGCGAGCGCCTCGGGGATCTCCCACCCGGCACTGCTGCGCCACTTCTCCTCGAAGGCGGAGATCCTCACCGCACTCGTCGACCGCCTCGACCGCCAGTACCTGGAGAGCGTCACGGACGGTCCGGACGGCGGGTTCCGGCCCCGCCCCGCGGCCGAGACGGCCCGGCGCAACGAGGCGACGCCCGGCTGGATCCCCCTGTTCACCACCCTGCTGGGCGAGGCGACCAGCCCCGAGCATCCCGGCCGCGCCCTCATGCGGGACCGCCGGCGCGAGGCCATCGCGATCGGTGTGCGGACCTACGGCGCCCTGGGCGCAGACGAGCGCTCCGCGAAGCTGGCCGTCCAGCGGCTGGTGGCCGCCTGGGAGGGCCTGCAGATCCTCTCCCTGTACTTCCCCGGCCGGATCGACATCCCGGCCCGGATCGCCGCGCACGAGGACGACGTGCGGATCAACGGGATCGCGCCCGCACCCCCCGCGAGGCCGGGCGCGTCGACGGCGGCACACGCCCCGGCGGCCGACCCTGCGCCGGAACGCACACCGCGCGAGCGGGCCCTGTACAGCGCGTGCGTGCTGTACGCGCGCCACGGCTACTCCGGGACCTCCATGCAGGCCGTCGCCGACGACGCGGGCTTGACCAAGGCCGCCCTCGTCCACCTCGCACCCACCAAGGCCGCACTCCTGGACCTGGTGCTGGCGTACCTGGCCACCCCGGCGCCGGACTGGAACGGCCCCGGCGGCCGACTGCGCGCCGCCCTCGACCGCCCCCGCTGGCAGGCCGCCGCCGAGATCGTGCTCATGTGTGAGGCCATCGCGCCCTCCCACCCCGCGCACCGCTCCATGGCCGAGCTGCTGGAGGAAGGCCTCTCCGGCGTCGAGGAGGCCCTGAGGGCGACCGGGGGAGCGTCCGACGCCGAGGCGGAGGCTGCCGCGCAGTGGATCGTCGCACTCGTGCTCGGAGCCGTGATCGCGTCGCTCTACGAGCCCGAGGACGTCGAGCCGGCAGCCCTCGTCGAGAGTGCGCTCCCGCCCCGCGCACCCGCCTGCGCGCCCGCCGCGCTCGCGCGCTGACCCGGCGGGCGGCCCGGCCGCTTCGCCTACTCCGGGAGCGTGACCGAGAGGGCGTGCCGGAACGCGTCGCGCGGGTCCCAGCGGGCCTTGACCCGGCCGCCGTAGCCGACCAGCAGCATGCCGCAGGCGGCGTTTCCGGTTTCGTTGGTCAAGTGGCGGTGGATCGTGGCGAGTTGGGCCTCGGTGAAGGAGCGTCTGAGGTAGCCGGCCTTGCCCTTGTGCCGGCGGGTGATGATGTCGCCGGCCTCGCCGTTGCCCGGCCAGGTCATCGGGTAGGGCCACGGGACCGTCGCGCTGCCGCCGTCGGCGTCCAGACCGGTGCCGGCGTTCACCTGGTCGACGAAGTCCTTTTGTCCCCGCCACCGCCGGTGTGCGCCCACCACAACTCACGGTCGGGGTCGTCCGGCTCGCGGGTGGCGACCACGGCACGGGCGGTTCCGTCGCGGTCGACGACCACCACCTCCACGCCGTACAGGTGGTCCACCACCGAGCCGTAGCGCCGCGACAGCGGCCCGTACCCGCCGCCGACCAGGTGCCCGCCGGCGCCCACCTCCGGGCAGCCGCCGGCGGGCACGGTGACGCCCCAGCCCTGGAACAGCGTCCGGTACACCCGGCCGAGCGTGGCACCCGGCTGCACCTCGAAGGCCCGCCGCCCCGGGTCGTAGCCCACCGCGTCCAACGGGGAGAGGTCCAGCAGCAGGCGGATCGCGGGGTCGGCGGTGAAGTTCTCGAAGCAGTGACCGCCGCTGCGCACACCGATCCGCCGACCGTCGCGGACGGCGTCCTGCACCGCCCGCACCACCAGCTCGGTGGAGCCGACGACCCGGATCTCGTCGGGGCGTCCGACGAAGCGCTGGTTGTCGCCCTTCAACAGGCTCGCGTAGCGCGGGTCGCCGGGGCGCACGACGGCCGGAAGGGGGCCGGTTCGCGCTGCCCGGCCGCCCCGGCGGGCTCCGTCGTCGCCACCGTCACGACTGCGGCGGCCAGGCCGCCGGCGGCGGTGAGAAGGGCGCGCCGTCCCGGGGCCGCCGCGTTCGTGGGTTCTCGATGCATCGTCAGCTCCCCGGGGGTGAACGCCGGTCTCCCCGGTAGCATGCGCGCTCGTGCGAGGTCGCGGCCAGTGTCCGGCCGGACGTGTCGGCGGATCCCGTGGTGCGCGGCGGCGGAGCGCCTCCTCGGCCCGCAGGCCCCACGCCCCGCTGCCGTTACCCCCGTGGTGTGATCGGCGCGGGCCGATCCCCCTCGGAGGGCGTGTCGGAAGGGCACGGGCGGCGTTCCGGGTAATTACTAGATCATATGCCCGGCTGGAAACTGTCCTTCTGTGCGGCCGCCGCCGTCCTGGTGGTGGCCGGATCGGCCACTGGTCCGCCGCTGGCCAACTCGGTCGCCAACCTCCCCTACGGCGGCCCGGGCGCCGGTGCGTTGACGCTGACGGTGACCGTCGACGGCCATCCGGGCACCCCCGTGGTGAGGACCGGTGACGAGGTGCGGATCAGCTACCACCTGCGCAACGACGGCGAAGCCCCGGTCATCGACCTGCAGATCACCGACACCCTCGCTCCCGGGACCGAGCCGCATTGCCCGGGCCGCGACGCCGACGGCAACCTCCGACTCCCCCCGGTCTCCACCCTCGTCTGCACGGCGACCGTGCGTGCCCTCCTCGGTGAACACGAGGGCCTGGTCACCGCCCGCGGTGTGATCGCCTACGGCCACCACATCCTCACCCGCACGGCGCGCTCGGGCTACACCGCCGTGGGCGCCGGCCCGGCCGCTCCCTCCGGCACGGCAGCACCGGGTGCGGGGACACCTGGCGCAGGGGTTCCCAGCGCGGGGACGCCCAGCGCGGGGACGCCCACGCCGGCGGCCGGGGCGACGGGAGCACCGGTGTCCGCTCCGGCAACACCTGCCGCACCGCCCGGTTGCGAAGTCGGTGCCGCCACAACTGCTGCTCCTACGCCCGCGGTTCCGGCACCCGGAGCACCGGCGGGCGGGGTTCCCGCGGCCGTTGCCCCGGGACCCGGAACACCTGCACCGGTAGCGGTGGCGGGCGTGCGCGCAGGTGAGGTCGCCGCCGCCGGGGCGCCCGCAGCCGCGGCTGCGGTGGGCGGGGCCCCCGCGCCTGCGGCGCCTGCGGTCGGGGCTGCCGCACCTGGGGCTCCTCCACCGGGGGCTCCGGCACCTGGCGCCGCAGCACCTGGGGCGGCGGCGGGCGGGACCGCCGTCGTCGGGGCACCTGCAGCCGGGGCTCCGGCGGCTGGGGCGCCCGCGGCTGGGGCTGCTGCGCCCGCAGCGCTTGCACCGGGGGCTCCGGGGGCTCCGGTACCTGGGGTGCCGGCAGCCGGGGCCGCCGCTGTCGCGGTACCCGCAGCGGGGGCTGGGGCAGCCGGAGCCCCCGCAGCGGGCGCTGCCGCACCTGGGGTGCCCGCAGCCGGGGCTCCTGCACCCGGAGCTCCCCCCGCCGGCGTACCAGCTGCCGCCGCACCGGCCCCCGCCGGCGTACCAGCCGCTGCCGTTCCACCGGCCCCGGCCGCGCCAGCCGCACCAGCCGCCCCAGCCGCCCCCGGCGCTCCGGCCCCCGCGGCCCCTGCCCCCGGTGCCGCCGTCCCGGGTGCCCCCGCCGCCCCTGCCCCCGGCAACGGGCGCAGACCGGTGCAGACCTCACCGAGCGGCGGTTCCGGTGCCGGGTCCGCGAGGCCCTCACCATCCCCTTCAGCCTCCGCCTCCGCCTCTGCCTCTGCCTCCGCCTCGCGTTCCCCCGGCCCTGGCGCGGGGGGAGGCCACGTGACATCACCCCTCCTCCACTCCGGCCGGTCCGCCACCCGCACGACGACCACCGCTCTGCAGCAGAGCTTCCTCCTCATGTTCCTTCTGGTCCTCCTCATTCCCGCGATTGCCGCCGTAGCCATCGCGCGACGTCGCCGTAGGCCGCGCCGCCGGCCCGACCCAAGCTCAGGGGCGCCATGGAACACGTAATCGGAGTGATCGGAATCGTCGTCGGATTCGCGGCCGTCGCCGGGGGCGCCGCCCTGCTCAACAGCCGTAGGGTCAGGCGATCGGAGCCGGAGGACGAGGCCCGTGACGACACCGCCGAGTACCTGACGATGATGGTCGGCGTGTTGTACGCCCTGGTGCTGGGCGTGGCGCTGGTCGCGGTGTGGGAGGCCAAGGGCGACGCCGGCGCCAACATCAGCGCCGAGGCAGGGGCGTTGCACCAGACGTATCTGCTCGCCGACGCGCTGCCCCCCGACGCCGCTCAGCAGGCCCGTTCGGCGGCGGTCGCGTATGCCACCTACGTCCGGACCGAGGAGTGGCCCCTGATGGAGGAGCGCAAGGCGCTGGGCCCGCGCGGCTGGACGCTGCTGCACGACGTGCAGAACGCGTGGACGTCCTTCGAACCCTCCACCAACGTGCAACAGCAGGTGGACCAGGTGGCGTTCGGGCAGATCTCCGTCGCCTACCAGGCGCGCCACGGGCGTGAGTCGGCCGGCACCGGGGGAATGTCGGGCGTGATGTGGTTCGGCCTGCTCGCCGGCGGTGCGCTCACCCTGGGCCTGATGTTCCTCTTCGGCATTCAGCGCACCCGCACCCACCTGGTCCTGGCCGTGGGCTTCACCAGCCTCATCGCCTTCATGGTCGTCTTCATCTACGCCCTGAACTCCCCCTTCGGTGGCCTGCTCGGCCTGAGTTCCGCGCCCTTCGCCGGGGTCGGTGTCGGAGGCTGACCCGACGGCCGGCGGATCCGCCCCATCGAGGGGCCGGTGGCCCGGCACCTCTGGTCTTTCAGCACGACGCCAGTAACATGAGCAGTCCTCATGTTCCTGCCCGGGGAGGCTGCCATGCCGGACCGCTACGACCTACCGCCGGGATTCCGCTGGGGTGTCGCCACCGCCGCGTACCAGATCGAGGGCGCGGTGAACGAAGACGGCCGTGGCCCCTCGATCTGGGACACCTTCACCGCCCGCCCCGGAACCGTCCGCGACGGGCACACCGGAGCGGACGCCTGCGACCACTACCACCGCTGGCCCGAGGACATCGCGCTGCTCCAGGGCCTCGGCGTGGACGGCTACCGCTTCTCCATCGCCTGGCCCCGGATCCAGCCGACCGGCGCAGGCCCGGTGAACCCCGCCGGACTCGCCTTCTACGACCGCCTCGTCGACGCCCTCCTCGACGCCGGCATCACCCCCCTCCCCACCCTCTTCCACTGGGACCTCCCGCAGGCCCTCGAAGACAACAGCGGCTGGCTCGACCGCGACACCGCGTACCGCTTCGCCGACTACGCCGCGGTCGTCGCCGACCGCCTCGGCGACCGCGTCCCCGCCTGGATCACCCTCAACGAGCCCTTCGTCCACACCGTCTTCGGTTACGCCCTCGGCATCCACGCCCCCGGCCGCACCCTGATGTTCGAGGCCCTCCCGGCGGCCCACCACCAGCTCCTCGCTCACGGCCTGGCCGCCACCCTCCTCCACGAGCGCGGCCTCGACGTCCTGATCTCCAACAACCTCACCCCGGTCGAGCCGGCCTCGTCCTCACCCGCCGACGCAGCCGGCGCCCAGGCCTACGACGCCCTCCACAACCGCCTCTTCACCGACCCCCTCCTCCTCGGCCGCTACCCCGACCTCTCCGCCCTCGGCGTCCCCGACGACATCTTCGGCGCCGTCCACCCCGGCGACCTCGACCTCATCACCGCCACCCCCCTCGCCGGCCTCGGCGTCAACTACTACAACCCCACCCGCATCGGCGCCCCCACCGACCCCACCCTCCCCTTCACCCTCCTCGACATCCCCGAAGCCCCGGCCCACACCGCCTTCGGCTGGCCCGTCGTCCCCGACGGCCTCCGCCAACTCCTCCTCGATCTCCGCCAGTTGTACGGCACCTCGCTCCCACCCATCACCATCACCGAGAACGGCTGCTCCGTCACCGAGGAAACCGCCCCCGACCACCCCCGCATCACCTACCTCGCCACCCACCTGGACGCCCTCGCCCAAGCCGCCGCCGAAGGCATCGACATCCGCGGCTACTACACCTGGACCCTCCTCGACAACTTCGAATGGGCCGAGGGCTACCACCAACGCTTCGGCCTCGTCCACGTCGACTTCGAGACGCAGCAGCGCACCCCCAGGGCCTCGTACGTCTGGTACCGCGACCTGATCGCGGCGCACCGGAATTGCCGCGTAAAGTAGTTGGCCTTCGGGGTCCGTGGTGGAACGCGACGGTCCAGCCCCGGGAGGCGGGGCACTGGTGGCCAGGGTCTTGACGGGTGATCGAGCGGCTTGTCCGGCAGATGGCTCAGCGGCCTGCGGAGGGCCGCAGGACCATGAAGATCACCTGGTCCACCCGTCCGGGTTGGTGTGCCGTCCGAGGTCCACGCGGCGGGCGTCGGCACAATGAGGCATGGGATCAAGCCCTGGGCCGGCCGGTTCACCGTCGGCGACACTCGATCAGGCCGCCGCGCGGGGCGAGCGCTGGTGGCCGGTGGCACTGGCGATCGCCACGGCCGCGATGCTCCACGTGGCGCTGCCCGCCCCGTACCGGCTGGACCCCGCGTGGATGGTTCCCGTGGTCATGCTCACCCTGCTGGGGGCACTGATCCTTGGTGACCCGGGGCGGATCGATCGGCAGAAGCGGTGGCTCAGAGCGGTCACCGATGTCATGATCGGCTTCATCACCGCGGCCAACCTCTATGCGGGTGTCCACCTGGTGGTGGACATCCTGACCGACAACAAGCTGTTCGCCGACAACGCCACCGGTCTGCTGGCGACCGGGGGAGTGACCTGGGCCACGAACGTGATCGCCTTCGCGCTGTGGTACTGGGACCTCGACCGAGGCGGTGCGGCTGCCCGCGCCCACCCGCTCCAGCCGAGCCCGAGCTTCGTGTTCCCCGAGATGCAGCACTCGGCCTACACGACGGCCGACTGGGTGCCGACGTTCGCTGACTACCTGTCATTGGCCTTCTGGACCGCCACGGCGTTCAGCCCGGCCGATGTCTCCGCCGTCAGACGATGGGCGAAGCTGCTGATGATGGTGGAGGCAGCGGCCTCCCTCATCCTTGCTGCCCTGGTGATCGCCCGCGCGATCAACATCCTGCAATAGACGAGGCGGGCACCCCGGGCCCGTGGTCAGCGGCCGCCTCGTCGACGAAGTCCGTCGGATGGACACAACCCGTGTGAGCAGGCGCACCTGACTGTCGGTCACCCCTGTCCGGTATTCTCCCTGGGCTGACGATGTGCCGGCCTGCGCGGGATGGCAGGGCGTTCGACGGGTCGAGGCTGCCGCCGGCGCTTCGGCCTCGTCCACGTCGACTTCGCCACCCAGCGCCGCACCCCCAGGGCCTCCAGTGCCTGGTACCGTGACCTGATCACCACTCACCGGGCTTGACGCGCACGGTGGTTGAGGTGTCCCGATCGGGCCCGGAGTCGGCGTCCCGGGTGTGACGTCGGTCATACCGATGCCGTCGGGTGGCGGACAACCGGCGCTCGCAGTCGCAGAACCTGCAGGTCACGGGAAGAGCCGGTGGTCCGCGGACGAAACCGCGGCGGTCGAACGATCTGGCTATCCGGGGAGGAATGAGCCTAGCCTGCCCGCCATGTCCCAGAACACGAACACTCCCGGCTTCCCCGGGCAGCCGGTCGCTCCGGTCGGCGACGCCAAGGTGCAGCGCCAGGTACAGCAGCAGGCGGGTGTCGGCCCGGTCTCCGGTGGCGGCGGCACCCTGTTCTCCGAGCCGGTCCTTGTGGTGAACCAGAAGGCCAAGCTGATCGAGCTGACCAACGAGTACGCCGTCTTCGACCAGCAGGGCGCCACGCTGGGCTCGGTGGTCCAGGTCGGCCAGAGCGGTCTGCGCAAGGCGGTACGACTGCTCACCTCCCTCGACCAGTATCTGACCCACAAGCTGGAGATCCGTGACGCGCACGGCAGCCCGGTGCTGCTGCTGACCCGCCCGGCGAAGTTCATCAAGTCGCGGGTGGTCGTGCAGCTTCCGAACGGCCAGGAAGTCGGCCAGATCGTTCAGCAGAACGCCATTGGGAAGATCAACTTTGCGCTGGAGGTCGGCGGGCGGAAGGTCGGCGCCGTCAAGGCCGAGAACTGGCGGGCCTGGAACTTCTCCATCGTCGACGAGACGGACGCCGAGATCGCCCGGATCACCAAGACCTGGGAAGGCCTGGCGAAGACGATGTTCACCACGGCCGACAACTACGTGCTCCAGATCCACCGCCCGCTCGCCGACCCGCTGCTCAGCCTCGTCGTGGCGACCGCGCTGACCGTGGACACCGCACTGAAGCAGGATGCCCGCGGCCTCGGATAGCCGCGACCGCACCCCGTTGGTTGTTCGTGCCCCACCCCCCGGCCGGGGGTGGGGCACGAAGCCGGCAGGTGTCCACGGTTGATGCCGGGGCGTTCCGCCGGTGCGGCGCGCACCAGCCGTGCACACCCTGCCCGTCAAGGCCTCGGGGCGTTCCGCCCGGTGGTGGTCGACTGTCTGCCGGGCACGGTGACCAGGGGCGGTCCGGTCGGCTCTGCCGGTCCGGCCGCGTAGTGTGGTGCCCGACGGACGGAGGGGAGTCGTTGCGCAGGGTGCCACCGGAGATGTTCCGGTTCACGACGGGGGAGAAGGCCGAACTCTACGGTGCGATCCTGCAGGCCTTCGGTGCGGCCAACGAGCGGCTGGAGACCGCTCTCGGGCTGGACGAGGTCCGCGCCCGGCTGAGGACGGTCGGGTGGCTCGACGCGATCCACGACGACGACCTGCAGGAGGCGCTGCGCAAGCTCCGGGAGTGGCAGCTGCTGGACGTGGTCCAGAACCACGCGGAGAACTACCGCACCGCCGAGGAGTACGAGCGCCGCAACCTCCAGTACTCGCTGACCCGCCGTGGTGAGGCGGCGTTGGCCGGGGTCGAGCACGCCCTCGCCGTGCTGGCGTCGACCGGGGCGCTCCAGACGGCCGTGCTGGAGGCGATCACGGACCGGCTCGACGAGCTCTACGTCCTGCTGGGGGACTCCGCGTCCTCGGACCGGCGGGTCTTCAGCACGCTGCAGGAGCTGGAGGGGCACCTGGAGGCGCTGCTGGCGAACACCAAGGCGTTCAACGGCGAGCTGCAGCGCCTGCTGCGCGCCGAGGGCGCGGACCTGGCGACGTTCCGGGAGGTGAAGGCCGCGACGGTGGCCTACCTCCAGGAGTTCCTCGTCAACCTCGACCAGCGGGGACAGACGGTCGCCTCCGCCGTGGAGCGGGTCGAGGGGCGGGGGTTGAACCTGCTGCACGAGCGGGCGCTGCGGGGTGCCGAGCTGCCGCCGCTCGCCGGCGGCGATCCCGCGCCGGCCTGGCTGGAGCGGCGCCGGGCGCGCTGGGAGGGGCTGCAGGCCTGGTTCCGGCCGGTGGACGGGGCCCGACCCCGGGTGGAGCAACTGCACGATGTGGCGCGCCGCGCGATCGTGACGCTCCTGCAGGTCCTCGACCGGATCACCGAGTCGCGGCGCCGCTCCTCCAGCGCCGTTCAGGACTTCCGGGAGCTGGCCCGCTGGTTCGCCGCGGCACCGGCGGAGGACGACCTGCACCGGCTCTGGTCGGCCGCCTTCGGCCTGGGATCGGCCCGTCACGCCCATCTCGCCCACCCCGACCCGGAGTTGGTTCCCTCATCGGGCAGCTGGGCCGAGGCCCCGCCGGTGGAGGTGTCGGCCCTGCTGCGCACCAGCGGCCGCACCGAGCGGTTCACCCGCACCGGCAGGGTGCGCGATGTCGGCGGCATCAAGGCCGCCCGGGCCGAGCGGGCCCGCAAGGAACGCGCCGAACTCGAAGCGGCCTGGGACGTCCTGGGTACCGACGGTCCCGTGCGGCTCTCCGACTTCGGCGCGCTGGACCACACCGTCTTCGAGCGCCTGCTCGACCTCCTCGGCAGGGCGCTGGCGGTGCGACCGGACGGCAGCGGAGCACGGAGGGCGGTCACCTCGGACGGCCGGGTCGAGGTCGTCCTCCGGCCCCTGCCCGATCCCGGTGCCGGACGGGCCGTCCTCCGGACGCCCCGGGGCCGGCTGGAAGGGCCGGACTACCTGGTGGACATCCGGAGCCCGGGCCGTGCACGGGAATCCGCCGGGCAGGAGGCACCGTGAGCACCCTCGCCAACCAGTTGGTCCTGGCCGAGCGGCAGGACGTCGCCCGGGGCATCAGACTGCTCCTCGGCCGACCGCTGATCACCGAGCGCGCCGACCCGCCGGCCTTCGAGCTGATCCGCCGCCGGCAGGGCCCGCTGACGAAGTGGTTCGACTACCACTGCGGCTGGCAGCTGGTGGTGGAGCCCCGCCTGGGCTACGCGCGCCTGCTCAAGGTCCGGACCGTCCCCGACGCCTCGCGCCCGGCCCGCCGGCTGCGGTCCGGCAGGGCTCCGTTCGACCGCCGCCGCTACACCCTGCTGTGCGTCGTCGCGGCCGAACTGCTTCCGGTCCCGGTGACGACGGTCGGCCTGCTCGCCGACCGCGTCGTCCGGGCCTCTGCCACCGACGAGGCACTGCCGCCCTTCGACACGGCGAGCAGGCCCGAGCGGATGGCCTTCGTCGACGTCCTCAAACTGCTGGAGGCCTACGGCGCGCTCCTCACCGTGGACGGCGCCACGGAGAGCTTCGTCGACTCCGCGAAGGCCAAGGTGCTCTACCGGGTGGACGCCACGGTGCTGATGCGCCTTCTCGCGGCGCCCGTCGGACCGTCCCGGCTGGCCGTCCCGGCGGAGGACGTGCCGCTGCGCTTCGAGGAACTCCTGCGGGGCGCCGTGCGCGAGAGCCGGTACGGCGGCGCGGACGCCTCCGACGCGCAGCGCAACCTCCGGCTGCGGCACTCGGTGCTTCGGCGGCTCCTCGACGATCCCGTCCTCCACCACGACGAGCTCGGCGCCGACGAACTGGCCTACCTCACCTCGCCGACCGGCCGCCAGATCGTCCGGCGCGCCGCCGAGCAGGGAGGTTTCGTGCTGGAGGAACGGGCCGACGGCCTGCTGCTCGTCGACCCGGACGGGATCGCCACCGACAGCCGCTTCCCCGACGACTCCGCGACGGCCCGGGTCGCCGCCCTGCTCCTGCTGGAACCGCTGACCGCCGCTCCGGGCGGGCTCACACCGGAGCAGCTCGCCGTCGAGGCGGCCGAACTCCTGCGGCGCTTCCCGCAGTGGGCGAAGAGCTACCAGTCGGAGGACGGCGCCCAGCGCCTCACGGCCGATGCCGTCCGCGTCCTCGGCGACTTCGGCCTCGCCCGCCGGACCGGCGACCGCACGGTACCCCGGCCGGCCGCGTTCCGGTACCGCAGCAGCGTGGCCGCCGGCCGCGCGACCTGACCAGGAAAGACCTCCGATGACGGCGACACGACTTCCGCAGCCCGCCACGTTCCGAACGCCGGCCGGGGCAACACGGTGGCGGCCCTCCCGGGCGGGAATCCTCAACGTCTGGCGCTACTACGACGAGACCTTCACCTTCCACGAGGGCCGGCTCCTCCTGCGGGGACAGAACGGCACCGGCAAGTCCAAGGCACTGGAGGTGCTCCTGCCGTTCCTGTTCGACGCCAGCCTGCGCCCCAACCGGCTGTCCACCTTCGGCGGCTCCGAGCGCACCATGCACTGGAACCTGATGGGCGAGGGCACCTCGGGCAAGACCCGCGTCGGGTACGTGTGGCTGGAGTTCGTCCGCGGCGACGGCGATCCCGCCCGGTTCACCTGCGGCGCCAGGCTCCAGGCCAGCGTGCACACCACGGGTGTCACCGTCGACTACTTCACCACCGACGCGCGGATCGACCGCCCCGGCGGTCCCTCCCTGGTCAACGACGCGGGCCAGCCGCTCACCCGCGCCGCCCTGGCCGAAGCCCTGCAAGGCCGGGGTGAGCTGCACGGATCACCGACCGACTACCGCAACACCGTCCGGAGCACGCTCTTCCCAGGGCTGAGCGAGCAACGCTACGACGCCCTGATCACCGCCCTGCTCCAGCTCCGCACTCCCAAACTCTCCGAGCGACTGGACCCGTCGCTGCTGTCCTCCCTGCTCTCCCGGGCCCTGCCCCCGCTCGGCCAGGGCGAGATCACCGAACTGGCCGAGGGCTTCGAACGCCTCGACCGGCAGCGCGAACACCTGAAGTCCCTGGACGACGAGGTGGCCGCAGCCACCGCCGTCGCGGTCCAGCAACGCGGCTACGCCCGGCGCATCCTGCGCGCCGGGGCGGCGGCGCTCATCTCCGCGACGACCGAGATGGACAACCTCACCCGCATCGCCAGGGAGAGCGAGAAGGAGCACGCCGAAGCCCTGCGCCGGCGCGATGAGGAAAGAGGGGCGCGGGAGGAGCTCGACCACCGGCGACAGGAGATCGAGGGCACCATCGAGGGACTGCTCGACTCCGAGGCCTACCGGCAGGGGCAGGAGCTCGACCAGCTCCGTCGCAGGACCGACCAGGCCGTCGGGACCGCCGCCCGCGCCCGCGCCGCCGCCGACCGGAAGGTTCAGGCGGCCGACGAGGACGCCGGGCGTGCCGACGACGCACGGCTGCGCTCGGAGCAACGGGCCGAACACACCCGCGCGGCCCGGGAGGAGACGCGCGGCGCGGCGCGGCGAGCAGCCATGGAATCCGTCTGCACCGAGGTGCAGGAGCTGCTCGGCGCCGCACCGGGGCCGTCCGGGGACGCGCAGGAGCAAGGGCGCACGGCACGCCGCCTGCTGCGCGGCGCGGTCGTCTCGCGGCACGGCCAGATCGCGGAGGTCCGCACCGCGGTCGAGCGTCATGAGCGTTCCCTCGCCGACCGGACGGCGGCGGAGCAGCACCTCGACACGGCGCGCGAACGGCTGGCCGACGCGACTGCGAAGCGAGAGGCGAACGCGCACGCCTACGAGACGGCCGTCGACACCCACGCCGACCGGCTGCGCCGATGGGCAACGGCCGCCTGCACCGAGCTCCTGATCGACGACGTCGAGGAAGTCGCCTCCCGCGCCGCCGTCGAGACCGACGTCCTCGCGCTGGTCGAAGCCGCCGCCCGGGCCGTGGAGAGCTCCATCACCGCGGACGAGACGACCGCCCGGGCCGGCCGGGACGGTGCCCGCGCCCAACGTGACCTGGTCGTCGGGGAACTGGAGCGCACCGCTGCCGCGGCGGACCTCCCGCCGGTGCCGCCGCGCACCCGCACGGCCGACCGGTCGGTCCTGCCCGGTGCGCCACTGTGGCGACTGCTCGTGTTCCGGCCGGACGTGCCGCCTGCCGACCAGGCAGGGATCGAAGCGGCCCTGGAAGCGGCCGGCCTGCTCGACGCCTGGATGACCCCCGACGGAGGCCTCGTCGTCGCCGGGCACGACACCCTGGCCGACCCGGCAGCGGCCCTTCCCGCACCAGGCCCCTCGCTGCTCGACGTCCTCGCTCCGGAACCCGACGGCCCGGTGCCGTCCGGCCGGGTGCAGAGGCTGCTGGCCGGCATCGCCTACGGCCCCACGCTCCCGGCGGACCACCCGGCCGCCGTGGCGGCCGACGGAAGCTGGCGGCTGGCGACGGTGGTCGGCTCCTGGACCAAGGAGGAGTCCAGCCACATCGGCGCCGCGGCCAGGGAACGCGCCAGGCAGCGACGGATCGCGGAACTCACCGCCGAACTGGCCGGGGCCGAGGCCGGCGTCACCGGCTTCGAGACGAGGCTGCGCGCCCTCGCCGACCGCCGGACGCGCCTCGGTGCCGACCTCCGCTCCCGGCCGCACCACCGGGAGGTGGAGCAGGCCAAACGGGTCCGGGAACGCTCCGAGTCCGAGGTGGGAGCCCGCGAGGACGCCGTGCGCGAGGCCGTCGAACGGTTGGCGAAGCAGGAGGAGGCGGTCGCGGACGCGCTGCGCGTACTCGCCGTCGCCTCGGCCGAGCACGCCCTGCCGACCGAACGCGCCGCCCTGGACGCGACCGCCACGGCGGTCGACGCGCTGCGCGAGCAGGCGGACGTCTGGCTCGACGTGCACCTGGCCTGGACGGCCGCCCAGCAGGCCTGGGACACCGCCCGCGGCCACGCCGAGGCGTCCCGGGGTGCGGCAGCCGAGAGCCTGGGCGAGGCCGAGGACGCCGAGGCCGCCGCCCGCGGGCTCCGATCCGCGCTCCGGGCGGTCGAGAGCACCGTCGGCGAGGACTACCGCCAAGTGGCCGCCCGGATCAGCGACGTCCGAAAGCTGCTCGACCGGACCCGCCATGAGATCGCCACCGGTGACCGGTCGCTCCTCGCCCTCGAAGGCCGGATCGGCGCGCTGGGCGCCACCACGGCCCAGGACGCGGGCCGGCGCGATGAGGCCGTGCTGGTCCGGAACGAGGCCGCCCACGGCTTCCGGCGCCTGTGCGTCCTGGGGTTCCCCGAGGACGCGGGCCTCGGGGTCGTCCTCACCGCCGTGGACGGCACCCGCGCCACCCTTGAGGCGGCACGCTCGATCGCCGCCGCGTGGCCCGACCTGCCGCACGGCACCAGGAACCTCGGCGACTCGCTGAACCGGCTCTCCGAGGCCGTGCACCGAGCCCGCCAGAGCCTCAGCAACCGTGCCGATCTCGAACTCGAAGCCGAGGAGGACATCCACGTCCTCACCGCCACCGTCGACGGCATCCGGGTCGGCGCGAGCGGCCTCCTCGCCATCCTCACCGGCGACCGTGACCGCAGCCAGGACGACATCACCGCCGCCGAACGCAGCCTCTTCGACCGGACCCTCACCGGCGACACCCGTCGCCACCTCGCCTCCCGGATCCGGCAGGCCGGCGAACTCGTCGAGCGGATGAACGGCCACCTCGAACGGGTCCGCACCGCCTCACGGGTGGCCGTCCAACTGGTGTGGCAGATCCACCCCGACCTGCCCGCAGGCACCCGGGCGGCCCGTGAACTGCTGCTCAAGGACCCGGCGCGGATCACCGAAGCCGACCGCGAAGCCCTGCACGCCTTCTTCCGGGGCCGCATCGAGGAGGCCAAGACCCGCAACACGGCGGCGACGTGGGAGGAGCAGCTCGCCGAGGTCCTCGACTACACGGCCTGGCACCAGTTCGTCGTCAAGCTGGACCGTGCCAACGGCTCCGGGTGGCAACTGCTCACCAAGAAGCTCCACGGAGCCCTCTCGGGCGGTGAGAAGGCCATCGCCCTCCACCTGCCGCTGTTCGCCGCAGTGGCCGCCCACTACGAGGCGGTGCCGGAGGCTCCGCGGCTGATCCTGCTCGACGAGGTCTTCGTCGGCGTCGACACCGTCAACCGCGGGCAGGTCTTCGGTCTCCTCGCGGCACTCGACCTCGACCTGGTGCTCACCTCCGACCACGAGTGGTGCACCTACCGGGAGCTCTCCGGCATCGCCGTCCACCAGTTGATCACCGGAGGCGACGGCGACGACGCCGTCACCAGTGCCCGCTTCACCTGGACGGGCACCGAGCTCCTGCCCGACGACGCCGACACGGAGGAACCGGTATGACGGACCGCCATCCGCTCGACCGCCCCGAACTGCGCCCCCTCTGGTCGGCCGTCCACGACCGCCTCTCGACCGGCCGTCCTGTCAGCCGGGTGCGGTCCGGACCGCTCGACGACGCGGGCCGGGAGGCAGTGGCGGACCTCCTCGGACTCGACCGGCTCCCCGGTACGGAACCGACGATCCCGTTGGCCGCTCTCGACGGTGCCGTGCTGGACGCCTGCGGCCGGCCCGTCCGGGACGTCGTGGCCGTGATCCTCGGTCCGCTCCACGACCGGGCCGCCGAGCGCGGACGCAAGGCCGGCGAACGGGACGCCGTGTGGGAGTGGCTGGCCGGCCACGGCGTCGTCACCGCCCAGCCCGTCCTGCTGGATTGGGTCGGCCACCTGCGGGCCGGCGGTCTCGTGGACGGCTCGCCCGAGCGGACCCGGGGCCTGCTGAGCGCCGCTCTGACCGTCCTCGCGGCGCTCCCGGCCGGTGGTGATCCGCTGCCGGTTCTCGCGGCCCGCCACCTCGACGGTGACTCCCACGCCCTCGACGACGGGACGCGGCTGTCCTCCCTGGTCCTGCGGGCGCTGGCGGTGCTGTACGGCACCGACATGCCGGACAGCGCCGAGGGGCGACGCGGGCTCTGGAGCCGAGCCGGCGTGGCCGACGACGAGCTGTCCGCCGGCGTGCTGGCCGTCGGCCTCCGCCCCGGGGGAGAGGGCCCAGTGGCCGAGATCTCCCGGATCTGCGCCGACGCCGGCCACCCCGTCAGCCTCACGCTCGCCCAGCTCCGCACGCCCGGTGACTTCACCGGACCCGCGGGGCCGGTGCACATCACCGAGAACCCCAGCGTGCTCGCCCTGACACTGCGGCGATTCGGCCGCCGCTGCCCGCCACTCGTCTGCACGTCCGGGTGGCCCAACACCGCCGTGATCCAGCTGCTGCGCCGACTCGCCGACGACGGAGCATCCCTGCACTACCACGGTGACTTCGACGGGGAGGGCATCCGCATAGCGGCCCACGTCCTCGCCAAGACCGGAGCCGTTCCCTGGCGGATGGGAGCCGACGACTACAGGGCCGCTGCGACAACGCTCCCTTCGGGCCCCGCGCCGGGGCGCCTCACGCCCGCACCGTGGGACGCGGCACTCGTCGAGGCGATGGCCGGACTGCGGACAGCAGTGGTCGAGGAGGTGGTTGCCGACCTTCTCCTGGACGACCTGGCAGACCACTGTCACGAATAGCCGGGCAGCCCCCCGAAGGGCCGAGGGCTACCACCACGTTTCGGGCCCCGTCCACGTCGGCTTCGCCATCCGGCGCCGCACCCCCCGAGCCTCCCGCACCTGGTACCGCGCCCTGACCGCCGCCCACCGGGCGCGGCGGGCGGTACAGCCGAGTGCGGCGACACCGCTGTGACCGGATCGTTCCGCATCCGGGCCCGATGGGGTCTACGCCCGGGCACCCCGGAGCGGTGAGGATCGGGGCATGACCAACGCACTCCTCGTCATCGACGTCCAGGAATCCTTCCGCCGCCGCGAGAACTGGGCGGCCGTCTCCAACCCCGGGATCGTCGGGCAGGTCGCCCGGCTCGTCGAGCACGCCCGGGCCAAGGGCGACCTCGTCGTCTGGGTCCTGCACGCCGAGCCCGGCACCGGGACGGTGTTCGACCCCGCTCTCGGTCACGTCCGCCTGATGGAGGGGCTGGAGCCGGTGGAGGGCGAGCCCGTCGTCACCAAGACCTCGCACAACGCGTTCACCACCACCAACCTGCAGCAGTTGCTCACCCAGCAGGGGATCCGCGAACTGGTGGTCAGCGGCATCCGCACCGAGCAGTGCTGCGAGACCACCACCCGGGTGGCGGCCGACCTCGGCTACGAGGTCACGTTCGTGGTCGACGCGACCGCCACCCATCCGATCGAGCACCGTGACGCGCCGCCCGGGCGCAGCCTCGACGAGATCCTCGCCGATCCCCGCACGCTGTCCACGGAGGAGGTCATCGCCCGCACCGAGTACGCTCTGGCGGGCCGCTTCGCCACCGTCACCACCGTGAAGGAGCTGACCGGATCGTGACCCGTGTCGTCTTCCTGCTGGTCCCGCAGTTGCACCTGCTGGACCTCGCCGGGCCCGCCCAGGTCTTCTCGACGGGGGCCGACCACGGGCTCGGCTACGCGGTCGGCTACGTGGCCGAGCAGGAGGACGTCCCCACGGCGCAGGGGCTCACGCTGCGGGCTTCCGTCGAGTGGCCGCGGCTCACACCGGAGGACCTGGTCGTCGTCCCCGGCTGGCGGGCGTCGACGCTGCGGGCGCACGGGGACCTCTCCCCGGCGACGCTGGAGCGGCTGGCCGCCCACCACGCGGCCGGCGGTACGGTCGCCAGCGTCTGCGCGGGTGCGGACGCGCTCGGCCGGGCGGGGCTGCTGGACGGGCGCCGCTGCACCACGCACCACGACCTGCAGGACGAACTGGCCCGCCGCCACCCGAGGTCGGTCGTGGTGCGCGACGTGCTGTACGTGGTGGACGACCGGGTGGTGACCTCGGCCGGCATCGCGAGCGGCATCGACCTGAGCCTGCACCTGGTCGCCGTCCGGCACGGGCCGGCGGCGGCCGCCCGGATCGCGCGGGAGATGGTCGTCTACGCGCGGCGCAACGGCGACGAGCGGCAGGTCAGCGCGATGCTCCGGCACCGCGCCCACCTGGTCGACGCCGTCCACCGGGTGCAGGACCTGATCGACGCCCGCTTCACCGACCGGCTCAGCCTCGCCGACCTCGCCGGCGCGTCGGGCGTCAGCGAACGCACCCTCACCCGCCACTTCACCGAGGCCACCGGGCTCACCCCGCTGCGCTACCAGCAGGAACTGCGCGTCGAGCGGGCCGAGCACCTCATCGCGCACGGCGCCACCACGGAGGCCGCCGCCCGCGCCGCCGGCTTCCAGGACGCCCGGATGCTCCGCCGCCTGCGCGCCCGCGCCGGAGCCGTTCGCGGAGCGGACGCGGCGGCAGGGCACGTCGACTCCTCGGCCGGATCGTTGACCTGATCGGCCCGTGGCTGCCGATCGGGGCTTTGCGGCAAGGACAGCCCGTTCACGCCGCCCGAGGTTCCCCGGGTGTTCGTGGACGGCCTGTTCGGGTTCCCATGCCGGCTGGTAGAACATCGTGACCCATCGATGGCAGCCGAACTGGAGAACCTGAGTGAGCACTTACGCTGACCCGCTCGTCGGCGGTGCAACCGCGATGAGCGCGTACGAGGGGCAGGTGTGGGACGCACTCAACGAGCACTGGCAGCGCCGCAACAACCGCCGCGGCCTGCCGAACTGGGCGAGCGCGGCGCTCGGTCGGACCGGTGAGGTCGCGGGAAACGCCGCGCATCGAGTGGCGGGCGCTGTGCCGGAGGCGGTCAGGGAACCGATACGTCGTGCGGGCGGCGCGGTCGCCGAAAGGGCCGTGCGGCCGGCGCTCGGGGCCGCGACAGCGATGCTCGAGCTGGTCAACGACTGGGCCCTGGAGCTCAACGACCCGAGGAGCGTCGAGAAGCTCGCCCGCAAGCGGGGTTTCGAGATCGAGAGCTTCACCGACCTGCGGCAGCAGGACCTCAAGGTCTGCGACCGGCTGCTGACCTTCAACACCCTCACCTGGCGGACCGCCGGCGCCTTCGAGGGTGGCGCCATGGGCCTGCTGGCGATGGTCCCCGTCGCCGGCATACCCGTCGCGATGACGGCGGACATCCTCGTCGTCCAGGTCATGAGCGCGTCGATAGCCACGCGCATCGCGTATTCCTACGGTTACGACGCCAAGGACCCCGCCGAGCAGATGTTCATCCAACGCCTGGTACGCCGGTCCTTCGCGGCGCAGGCGACCAAGGTCGAGCCGCTCCGCGACACCGCCAGGGCGGCGAACGCGGTCAAGGGACGGGTGAGGTGGTCGGCCAAGCTGCGTCAGGATCATCAACTTCTCGCCGCGATCGAGAAGTTGATGAAGCAACTCGGGCCGGTCGGCTCCAAGGCGTCGGTGCAGGACGTCGCCAAGGTCGTGCCGATCGTGGGTGTCCTCATCGGCGCCGGCGTGAATGCCGCGGTCCTCGGCCGCGTGGCCACCGACGCCCAGCGGTACTGCCAGACCCGGTTCCTGTGCGACAAGTACGGGCTTCCGCTGCCGACCGCACTCACGACCGATCGGAATGACGACCCCCAGGCCGACGCCACGTAGTGGATGGCCGCCGGGGAGGCGACGCCTCCTCCGTGATCGGTGTACGGCTGACGCGGGGTTCTCGCCGGCGTGTGATCGGTCGGGTCCAGGCTCGGCAAGAACGGGCCCTGGCTGTGACGAATGGGGTCGAAGGGCCCCAGACAGCGGTGAGGTGGCGAACCTACGGTGGCGTTACCTACGGAACCGTAGGTTTGTTCGTCGATCGAGAGTTGAACCGTGAGCAGCACCGCCTCCCACACCCGGTGGACCGACGCCCGACTTCTGCAGGCCCTGGAGGAGGTGGTCGAGCGGGAGCTCAACCGCCATCTGCGGGTCTTCAAGGAGTGGATGCCGCACGAGTACGTGCCCTGGAGCCGGGGGCGGGACTTCGACGGGCCGCTCGGTGGTGAGGCGTGGGCGGTCGAGCAGTCGCCGTTGACCGAGGTCGGCCGGGTCTCGCTGGTGGTGAACCTGCTGACGGAGGACAACCTGCCGAGCTACCACCATGAGATCGCGACCCTGTTCGGCCGGGACGGGGCCTGGGGGACCTGGGTGCACCAGTGGACGAGTGAGGAGGCCCGGCACTCGATGGTGCTGCGCGACTACCTCATCGCCTCCCGGGCCGTCGATCCGGTGGAGCTGGAGCGCGCCCGTATGACCCACATGCAGAACGGCTTCGTCTCCGACAACCGGCACTCGCCGCTCCACACGGTCGCGTACGTCGCCTTCCAGGAGCTGGCCACCCGCATCTCGCACCGCAACACCGGGCACGCCTCGGGCGACCCGGTCTGTGACCGGATGCTGGCACAGGTCGCCAACGACGAGAACCTGCACATGATCTTCTACCGGAACCTGCTCCGAGCCGCGTTCGAACTCGCCCCCGACCAGGCGATGCAGGCCGTCAACGAGGTGGTGAGGAACTTCCGCATGCCCGGCCACGGCATGCCCGGCTTCGAGCGCGCCGCCGCCCGGATCGCCGTCGACGGTGTGTACAACCTCCGCGTCCACCTCGAAGACGTGCTGCTGCCCGTCCTGCGCAATCTCAAGGTGATGGAGGCCGGCGGACTGGGGCCGGACGGGCTGAAGGCCCAGACGGAGCTGGGGCTGATGCTCGACGGTCTGGCCGCCCAGGCGGCCCGGTTCGACGAACGGCAGGCGGCGATCCGTGCCCGGCGGGCCGCGGCCAAGGGCTGACCTGCCGGGGCGTTTGGATCAGACGCGGAAGTAGGGATAGAGTCTCCCAGTCGCTCGACAGGGAGTACCGGACACGCATCGGCGCGGACGGTCCCGGGGTGGCCAATCCTTTGAAACACACTTCTCGGTTCGGACCGGGTCGCTTTCGCGTGCTCGCGTTGCGGCCCGGTGCTTATGTGGTGTGCGCGTTTTATTGGATTGCGGCCGGATTCGCTTTTCGGAGCGGGGATCGGTTAGAGTTTGGAACGTCGGACGGGGCGTCAAGCCGCAGAAGACACCAGGGAGTTGGGCGAAGGAAGCGCCGGAAACGGAGCGGAAAACGTCTGATAAGCTGGAAAAACGAAAGAACGAAGCGCTCGGAGGGCCCGCTGGAAGGCGGCTCGAAGGAAGCGTCCGTTCCTTGAGAACTCAACAGCGTGCCAAAAGTCAACGCCAGATATGTTGACATCCCC